>NZ_VHTA01000004.1:0-374690 GCF_030851525.1 Vibrio sp. 2017_1457_13 | reverse complement strand
CAACCAAAATTAGTGTGCCAATGAAGCAGAAGCGTTGCATGATGAACCCCGGCTTCTTGGAGCAAGTCTTGTTAGCTGGATTTAAGTTGGCGGCTAAATTCTAACCATTCATGCGGACGCCCTGTACATAGGCTTCTCATATAATCAGCCTTATGATGAATATAAAATGGATTTTTAATGCTTGCCGTACCGCTTCCCTTTATAGCATCTTTGCTATTTATCATTACCGCCCTATTAATGCGCCCCAAAAGTAACTGGCTAAAGTCTGGAGTATTTTGGTTCAGTATACTTTGTGCAGCGATGACCACTGTCGTCGGATTAAGGTGGACATTTGATATTGCTTTATTACGCTGCGTTCAACCTATTCTCGGTGCGATGTTACCTGTCGCAGCCTGGCTTTGCTTTTCTAAAACTCAGCACGTAAATACTAAATATCTCCACTGGCTTGGTCCTATTATTGTCGCAATTGCTTCCATCAATCCATCACGAGTTTGGTTAGTCGCTATTGATATTGTTTTGATTTGTCTTTATTTAGCCTACGGACTCTTGCTCATAAAAGAATCATTAAAAATACCAACCCATGTCCGCCTCAATCAAATTACCACGGTTTTATTTGCTCAAAGAGCTGCGGGATTTTTGTTACTAATGTCAGCTCTGATTGATGGCATGATCAGTTATGATTTAATTCGTAACAGTGCAGCGCACATCAATCTTATTTTATCCTTTAGCTATCTCGCCCTGATCGCAGGAATCGTCACAACGGTAACTATCGCTAGTCAGCATACCGTGGTTGAGGCAACAAATAACGCGATAACACAGCCCTCACTAACAGAAATAAAATCATCCTCGTTATCAATGAGTAAGCAAGAAGCAACACAGATTTGTGACAAGCTCAGCCACTTACTCACAGAAAAAGAACTGTATAAGGATGTTGATTTAACTCTAGCGCGGCTCTCAAAGCGGCTCGGAGTTCCAGCGAAGCCACTTTCTCAAGCAATCAATCAGGTGTACGGAGAAAATATATCTAGAGTGATCAATTCATTTAGAATAGAGCATGCTAAATCACTGCTCTTAACCAGTAATATGTCGATCACCGAAGTTTATTTAGCGTCAGGGTTTCAAACTAAATCCAATTTCCATCGTGAGTTTTCACGTATCACAGGGCAAACGCCCAGTGGCTACCGAAGTTCATTGTCATAATGACTCTCAAGCCGTTCTTAAACATATCAAGCTTAATCTACGGTCTTTGCCCAAGAAATAAGAAAATATCAGCAAATATGCTTTGATGAAGGGCGCTGCGCGTTATGCCTCTTCCATCTTTACAAATGATACCGTCACCTTGCACTTCTTCTTCAAGTAAATGGATTGCACCAGGCTTGCAAATGGGTAAAAAACTAAAATGCATCGCTTGCTCATACACTTTATAACGCCGTGATAGTAGCGGTATGTGTTCAGCTAAAAAACCTGACTCTTGAGTTTGAGGGAGATCACCAATATCAATGCCAGCCGCCAAAATCAAAACAGGTGTTTTTATTTTATGAAGACTAGAGGAGGAAAAACTGCGCGCCAAACCTAAATCTAAGCTGATTACTTGCTTAATACGCTCATCGTGTAACCTTGCTGACAAAGGTTCATTGGGTTGTGACTCGGCCAATCCTAGCTCTTTTGCCAACCCACAAGTTCTAGGGTTTGGGTACAAAAGACATTGCTGATGAAAAAAAGCGCGATCTACCTGAGCACCAACCAGTTGTAACACGGTCCAGCCACCTAAAGAATGGCCTATCGCAGTCACATTCGTACGATCAATCACGCCGGACCACTGCTCATCAGACAATAAATAATCAAGCAGCCGACTTAAATCCTTCGGTCTTTGCCACCATTGCGCCGCTTGTTGAGGAGATGAATCAAGTGTCGTTGTTCCAGGGTGATCAACCGCTGCAACAACATAACCCTGCTCAACCAACTTCACCGCTAGCCAATGCTGGTTTCGCCAGTTACCTCGATAACCATGAGAAAGCATCACCAAAGGGGCAGAAGCGGTATTTACTGCACCATTTTCTATCACTGGATTACCTTGAAAAACTGGATTATCAGCAATCAAAGTGATTTGATTGGACGGCTTAGCTGGGTACCAGATGGATATAGATAAGGGCCTTTCTAAAGATTGGCTGATAACCTTTTGTTGGAAGCCAATTTCTGTAGCCGCAATACTTGATGGTAACATCAGTACCAGAGTAATAAATGAACAAAACCAACGCATAATCCGCTCCTTTATAAATGATAATCTTCAGAGCTAGATTCTGATATCGCGCTTTCTAATGCGTCCTAAATCCGGTTTTAGGACCTAAAAAATAAACCAAACCTAACCAAAGTTGGCACCAGTCACACAAAAATAAACAAACAAGAAGCTTATTACATCTTGGGCGTGATTTTTATCACTTACAACAGGTAAGCATATCCTTACCATTCAGATAACGAATCAATGTGTCTTATCTGTCTGTATCGTTTAAATCGGTTTTGTTTTGATTTTGAATAGACAGTTACTCTATGGTGTGAATAATGAAAAAAATGCGACTTACTCCGACCGCTTTGCTGCTCAGTAGCGCACTGCTCTTGGGCTGTAATCAGGATATCGATACCATGGCAACACCTGAAAAAACGCTTAAAATTGCTACCTATAATCTCTCTTTTGACCGTAACACCTTTGCAGAACTGGTCACTGAAATGCAGGTCGAACCTGCTCAGCAGCAAGCTTTGGTTGAAGCTTACTTAGCGGGCAAGATTGATCAAAAAGACAAGAAATTAGCGCAAAACGTTATCCAGATCCGCAATGTCGCGGCGGTTATTCAACACAATCGCCCTGATGTATTGATGATGGCGGAATTTAATAATGATGGCACTGGTGAAGATACTTCGGCGCTGATCGGCTTTCAAAACAATTATTTATCTGTCGCGCAAAGCCGACAAGGCGCGGGAGGCGAGCCCGATCTAGAGCCAATTGATTATCCGTTTGCTAAAGCTTACGCCACTAATACCGGGCTATTGAGTGAGTTTGATTTAGATAACAATGGCCAAAAAGGTCTGTTGCCAGGCGATGCTTGGGGATTTGGTTTTTATCACGGCCAATACGCGTTTGCTTTACTGTCTAAGTACCCGATTGATGCGAGCCAAACGCGCACCTTCCAGCACTTTAAATGGAAAGATATGCCCAATGCTGACATTCCTGCCATTACTATTTGTGATGGTTCACAAAATATCCCTCAGGGCATGGTGTGCGGTGACCCTTGGTATAGTGATGCAGAGTGGCAACAGGTACGTTTATCGTCTAAAAACCATGTAGATGCGCCGATTATTATTCCAACGGCCGATGGGGAGCAAGTGATCCATTTACTGATGTCTCATCCGACGCCTCCGGTCTTTGACCCTGGTAAAAATCAGCAACAAAACGCAGCAGAAGTGCAGTTTTGGCACCATTACATACAAAATCAGCCCTATTTTTATGATGATGCTGGTAAGACTGGCGGATTAGCCAACAATGAGAAGTTTGTCATCATGGGCGATTTAAATCTCGACCCGGTCGCCGGTGATGGGCTCAGTGAAATAATGCAAGCACTGCATGCCGATCCGTTACTCAATCAAAAGGTGACTCAAGGGACGCTTTACCCAAGTAGCCTTGGTGCCGCTGAATTTGCTGCGCAGCGATCATTAACTCATCCCCATCCGCAGCGAATCACGTCCACTTTTGGCTTAGGCGTTGATTATGCTCTGCCTTCGGCCAACTTAACGGTTATTGATTCCGGTGTGTATTGGCCAGCGTCTGATCAAGTGGGCTATCGTTTAATGAATGACTCGCGTTTGGGCCGTTATGGAGACGGTAAAGATGTCTCTTCCGACCATCGCCTAATATGGGTTGAAGTGAAGTTATAGGATATCCCAATTGTTTGGGGATAAGAAAAGAGGCTCTATTTAGAGCCTCAATCAAGCGAGTTTAGCCAACCGCAGGAAAATCTAAAATGCTGGTGGCGACTGAGAAATAGATAATAACTCCGACCGCATCGGCAATAGTGGTAACCAGTGGCGCACTGGCCGATGCCGGATCAAACTTAAGTTTACTGAGAATAAATGGCAGTGACATCCCCACCAGCGATCCAACCACCACCACAATTTGCATGGTTAGCGCTACGACTAGAGCAATTTCTGGACCGCCGCGCCATAAACCAAGCAGCGAGACGGCAATCGCCATAGTGATACCCAGTAAACCGGCGATAAACAGTTCTTTAGCCAGCATTTTCGCCCAGTCTTTACCAATCACTTCACCGGTTGCGATAGCTCGAACCATCAAGGTTGCCGACTGCGCCCCGGCGTTACCACTACTACCAATCAATAATGGCAAGAAAAAGACCAGCGCAACGTAGGCTTGAATCGTATCTTCAAAATAGGCGATCCCCGCTCCGGAAAAGAGATTACCGAACACCAGCAAAACTAACCAAAACACGCGCTTACGATACATCAATCCAACGGAAGCATCTTTTAGGTTACCGGAGAAGTCAACCGCGGCAGATTTGTGAATCGAGCGATCGGCCTCTTCTTCTGCAACGTCCATCGCATCATCATAAGTCACAATACCGACCATGCGATTTTGTTGATCCAAGACCGGAAGAGCGAGTAAGTCATATTTACTGATCGCTTGCGCGGCGACATTTTGCGCTTCATCCACCCGCACGAAGATCAGCACTTGAGTCATGATTTTGCCAACCGTTAGACTTGGCTCAGAAATCATCAAATCACGCAGGGAAACCGTACCTTGCAGATGCATTTGTTCATCAACAACGTAAGCTTGATAAATGGTTTCTCGCTCACTGGCAATTTTCCGTAGTTGGTTGATGGCTTCTTCAACGGTTTGATGGGCATCGAGCGTCGCGAAATCCGAGGTCATTAATGCCCCGACGCTCTCCTCTGGATAAGAGACTAAACGCTGAATATCACGCCGATCTTCCGCATCCATTTGTTGTAAAACTTGATGCTGAAACTCGGGCTCTAATTGGGTCAGTAAATCGGCGCGTTCATCATGGGGCATGAGCTCTGTCATTTGTGCGAGCTCTTGCGCATTAAGCTCTTCGGCGAGCTTTTCTTGCCAGCGCAAGGAAAAATACCCAAATAGAGCCGCTTGTTTTTCTAACGAAATCAGCAGTAATAATTGTCCCGCTTCTTTAGCAGTTAAACTTTGATTATCCAGTAATTCGGTGAGGGCTTCTGCGCAGTCAGCCAGTGGGTGCTCTTCAACAAAGCGTTCCATAGCCTCGGCATTTTGACTGATGTGCAGCGCCATGAGGTCTTGAGTCATAATATTGATTGACATCTAAATACTCTTTTCGTTGTCATGTGAGCATGAATCAACGTCATTATTGTTTTATCTTATGACATGCTCTTTGCTCTAGCGACTAAAGATATTGAGAGATAAAATAATAATGGGATGAATAGCATGCAAATGGCTGATTTTAGCACAGTTATAAGACAACTAGAGCGAAGAGAAAGAAAAAATCAGGCTATTCTGACTGCGCGCTAAGAAAATAGACGTCGACAAAATAGCCTGATGAACGTTGTAAATGACAAAGTCGCTTCACTTATCCAGACGACAGCGAGTTAAGCTTCCACAACTTGCCAACTCGCCAGAGAAACGGTCGGCTCTAAACTTAATCGACCAATCACCCGTTCGATGTGTGAATCGGTCCGCTGTGTTGCCATCACCGAAGAGATGACACGTACCTGAGTCTGTTTATCTTGGATTAAGGTTTCACTTTCTAGCTTTTGTAATTGCAAAGCCCCCGAAGAGACGCCTTGCAATAATAAAGCTCGAACATGCGCTTCATCACTCTCTAAACAAACCACTTCCAAACGGTATTGCCACCAGCATTCCGCTTGTTGAACGGACTCGACGGGGCGATGGTTTATAAACCTGACTAACGGGCGTAATAGGGTATTGGTGGCCAAAATAACAATCGTCACCGCAACCGCGCCTGACCACTGATTGGCACCAATCATCACTCCTATCGCGGCAGAGCACCACAAAGTAGCCGCGGTATTTAAGCCGCGAATATTGGCTCCTTCTTTCATTATGACGCCGGCACCGAGAAAACCGATACCTGAGACCACCTGCGCTGCCACGCGTGTTGGACTGGCATCGCCATCAACCATCATCGACATCAGAGTAAAGCTTGCGGCTCCAAGGGACACTAAAGCATTCGTTCTTAGCCCTGCCATACGTTGATGCCATTGACGCTCAAGCCCAACCATGGCACCTAAACCTGCAGCTAACATGAGCGGCAGAATAAAATCAAACATTTCCCACATGGTTTGCTCTCCTTGCTAGGACTATGAAGCCTTGACAAACGTTAGCAATGCCAAAGCTCCCAGCCTATCAACCCACTTAAACCGTTGGTGGGAAATCCAAAATCATGGTTGCTACGGAGAAGTAAATGATGACTCCCACCGCATCAGCAATCGTAGTGATCAATGGCGCACTAGCGGAAGCAGGATCAAACTTCAGTTTGCTAAGAACAAACGGCAGTGACATACCAACAACCGAGCCAACAATCACCACAATTTGCATGGTAATTGCCACGACTAAAGCAATCTCTGGCCCGCCGCGCCATAAACCAAGCATCGACACAGCTGCGGCCATGGTTACGCCGAGTAGCCCCGCTATCATCACCTCTCTACCGAGCATTTTGGCCCAATCTTTACCAATTACTTCTCCGGTAGCCAGTGCCCGCACCATCAAGGTGGCTGACTGAGAGCCCGCATTACCGCCACTGTCGATAAGTAGCGGTAAGAAGAAGACCAACGCCACATAGGCATGGATGGTATCTTCAAAATGGGCAATCCCTGCGCCAGAAAAAAGGTTACCGAACACCAGCAAGACTAACCAAAAGACCCGTTTACGGTACATTAATCCCACTGAGGCTTCTTTTAAATTACCCGTGAAATCGACCGCTGCCGATTTGTGCATATGGCGATCAGCTTCTTCTTCAGCCACATCCATCGCATCATCATAAGTTACAATACCCACTAAGCGATTTTGTCCATCGACAACGGGTAAAGCGAGTAAATCATATTTACTGATCGCTTGTGCCGCGACGTTTTGATCTTCATCGACTCGGACAAAAATCAACACTCGGGTCATGATCTTGCCCACAGTTGAGCTGGGTTCTGAAATCACCAAATCGCGTAGTGACACCGTACCTTGTAAACGCTGCTGCTCATCGACCACATAAGCCTGATAGATGGTTTCGGTTTGCTTAGCAATGCTGCGCAATTTTTGCATCGCTTGTTCAACCGTATAATCAGCAGAGAGCACAGCAAAATCAGAGGTCATCACCGCACCGACACTCTCCTCTGGATAAGCAACCAGCCTTTGAATGTCGGAACGCTCCTCGCTATCCATTTGATCCAACACTTGCTGCTGAAGCTCGGGCTCCAACTGAGTCAATAAATCGGCTCGTTCATCGTGTGGCATCAGCTCAGCTAATTGAGTAAGAAGCTGAGCATCCATTTGCTCAGCCAACTTTTCTTGCCACGTTAAACTAAAATAACCAAACAGAGCCACTTGCTTTTCTAATGGCAGTAAAGCGAGCAGTTGGCATACCTCTTGTTCCGTTAATTGTTGCTCAGTTAATAACTGCGCAAAAGCTTCAGCACAGTCCGCCAAAGGATGTTGGTCGATAAAACGTAGCATCGCGGCTTGATTATGGCTGATGTGCAGTGCCAACAGCTCTTGAGTCATGATAGAAACAGACATCGTGCTCTTCCCTTAGTGCTTCCAAAAACGCATAAAACGCTTCCAGCCAGATGATGTTTCAGCCACACCTTGATCATTAAGTTCAAGTTGGTGACGAATGATCGCGCGGGCAGCGTTTAATTCCAATACTCCCACAACACGGTGGCGGCTATCCAAAATTGGTAGCACGGGCCATTGGCTTTTTCTCAGTTGTAATGCGGCTGGATAAGCTTCGCTTAAGGCAAAAGTATAATGATTAGCCCCTTGTACCAGCGCTGTGACAGGCTGAGTTTTATCAGCACATAATAAACGGCTAATAGACACCAAACCTTGGAACTCAGCGCGATCATTAATCAACGCAATAACATGAACGGAAGAAGAAAACAGCGGGCTCGCTTTGAGCATGGTGATCACTTCTTGCACCTGTAATTGGTCACTAACACAGAAAAAATCACGCTTAGCGTGGCTTAATACTGCGCGTTGCACTGGGGTACGGGCTTTTTTTACATCAGCGATGTAATGCGTACGAAAAACTGTCATCTTTGTCTCTCCTGAGTTGGGCTCAGGACAAAGAAACCTGGTGATCGCAACCACAAATTTTGCCTAAACGAAAAACGCTTAGCGCAACAATGGGTTTGCGAAGCACGACGTGTCGGCTCACAATATGTGAGCATCAGTCATAGGTTACGCACGGGCAAACGTTGCCTTACTGCGCAAAGTATTAACGTATGGAATTAACGATGGAAGGAAAGAGTTCGCTTTGCCAAGGGTAGTTACCGCCTGACAACAGCTAAAGAGAATTTAGCGACAGGCTAGCAAGAAACCGTTGGTATTTTCGAACCATCGAAAAGACCATACTGTGATATTCGACTACTCGACGAGTCCATAGGTTTCTATTGTACCTCGATAAATTAAAAGGGATCGGTTGTTACTCGGCTTAACGCTTAAAGTATAGCGTTAAATTGCATCAACCGGGTTATTTTTCGCGCTAAATATTATTGATCAACCAATTGAAAGTCAATTTAAAATTGAGCGCGAACGGATTTTTTTACCATTTATCTCAAACCAGCAACAACGATTCTCTTGGGAGGAAGGCCGACTAACGCAACGTCTCTTGATTGACACCGAGGTTCTCACCTAGCCACATCACTTGATGTTCACTATGATCATGCCAATCATCACCAGAAACAGGATGAATCAAGACACTCAAAGGGCCACGCGCATTATCCAGCCAATCAATAAAGGATTTTTGCTGTTCAGAAAAATGAATTTCAAACATCGGTTTGCGATGGGGGCCAACCAAACGCGGGACCAAGGGAAAGATGGCACTAATCTGCTCGCGGCATTCAGCAATGATGGTTTGCTGCAAAGCATAAGCGAATGGCTGTTGAGATAAATCAAAATAAACATGAGCGTGATACATCATTCACTCCTTTTCGAAGTAGGACAAGTTCTCACTATTATACGGGGCGTAGCGATGAAACCTAGCCTGAGTTTTTCAGCAACTTGGTTAAGATTTTTGAACGATCAGATTGATTCATCGTTACTCGCCAGTGCATATCACTACAGAGTAAGCAGCCATCGCTAATCGTATCGATTAATCAGCTCGATAAACTTGCCCTTTTAACCATTCAATGAAAATCGCCGTGGTTTCTGTTTGATTATGAACAATAAAGTAATAACCAGCGTTCGCGGCTATTGGCTCAAATGGCGTGACTAATTTGCCCTGTTCTAATTCATTACTCAGTAGAGCCAGCCTTGCCATCGCGATACCAACGCCCGCCTCAGCCGCCGACATGGCCATGTCGGTTCGATTAAAAAAATGGCCTTGATGCGTCGCCAATTCAATGCCCATTTCCGAAGCCCAGTACAACCACTCATAATCTCGCGCCGCTTTTGCCCATGGCATCGCATCATGCAACAAAACGACCTCGCGCCACGCCGATGGGCGACGTTCATGTGTGATTAAATCAGGATGAGCCGCCAGATAAGCTGGGCTCATCACTGGTAATAAATACTCTTCCAATAATAATTCTGCGTTGGCTTTAGAATAAGGAAACGGCCCGTAGTCAATCGCCAGATCAAAATCGCGCCGATCGCTATCTACCAATGCTCCTTCCGCGAAGGTTTGAATTTGAATATCAGGATGATGACGATAAAAGTCTTCCAGCCGCGGCACCAACCATTTAAAAGCAAATGATGGGGTGAGTTTTAAACGTATCTCACGTCGATTGGCTCGTTGGTTAAGATGCTCAATTGTACTGTCAATATCTTGTAAGCTACGTTGAACAACCACTAACAAGGTTTGCCCCGCTTCGGTCAACCGCACCCCTCGCGAGTGCCGTTCAAAAAGACTAAAACCTAATTGCGCTTCAAGCTGCAATAATTGTTGGCTAATCGCGCCCGTCGTAATGTGCAAACTTTTGGCCGCACTACTGAAACTGGTATGATGAGCAACCTGTACAAAGGTATGTAATCCAGCAAGGTAAGTATTCTTTAACATGGCTATGGCTTTTAGAAAAACTAAACACTGATGATAATTTTTATCGATTGTTAACAAAAGGTAAAGCAAAGAAACTACTTACGTTGTTAATTTGGAGGTTGTCATGGAAATTATTGTTTTAGGTAGTGGTGTGATTGGTTTAACCAGTGCTTGGTATTTATCACAAGCAGGACACAGTGTAACGGTTATCGACCGTCAAGCCAGAAGTGCAGAAGAAACCAGTTTTGCTAACGCAGGGCAAGTTTCCTACGGTTATTCTTCGCCTTGGGCCGCTCCTGGTGTACCGCAAAAAGCCATTAAATGGCTACTGGAGAAACACGCCCCTCTGAAAATTAAACCATCACTTGATCCAAAATTACTCAATTGGACAACCCAAATGCTGGCGAACTGCCAGTTATCTCGTTATCAAATCAATAAAGCTCGCATGTTATCGATTGCCAATCATAGCCGAGAGTGTTTGATTGAGTTGAATAAAAACTACGATATTCAATATCAAGGCCGCCAAAAAGGTACCTTGCAAGTGTTTCGGAAACAAAAACAATTGCAAGCAGTTGAAAAGGACATGCAGTTGCTGGAAGAAAGTGGTACTCGTTTCGAACTGCTGGATGTCGCTGGCTGTTTAAAACAAGAGCCAGGATTAACGCCCGTTCAAGATAAACTGGTTGGTGGCCTGTATTTACCCGATGACGAAACTGGTGACTGTTATCTGTTTTGCCAACAATTAACCGAGTTAGCAAAATCAAAAGGGGTACGCTTTGAGTTTAATACTCAAGTGCAAGGCTTACTAAGCGAAGGCAATAAGATCACTGGTGTCAAAACCGATAAGGGATTACTTAAAGCCGATGCTTATGTGGTTGCGATGGGCAGCTACTCTCCGGCGCTACTCAAACCATTTGGCATTGATCTCCCCGTTTATCCAGTAAAAGGATACTCATTAACCGTACCGATCCGTGACGCCGATTTTGCTCCGCAATCTACTGTAATGGATGAAACCTATAAGGTTGCCCTAACCCGCTTTGATGAGCGTATTCGCGTCGCTGGAACGGCTGAATTAGCGGGTTTTGACCCTTCAATTCCCGAAGCGCGTAAAGCCACGATTGAAATGGTGGTGAAGGATCTCTTCCCTCAAGGCGGTTATTTCGAACAAGCGGAATTTTGGACCGGTTTTCGCCCGATGACTCCTGATGGCACACCGATCATCGGTGCAACTAAGCTCGACAATCTTTATACTAACACTGGTCATGGCACATTAGGCTGGACGATGGCTTGTGGCTCAGCAAGTTTGCTGGCTGATATTATCAGCCAACGTCCAAGTAAAATAAAAACCAGTGAACTCAACGTGTCTCGCTACGGTCAGGCAGTATCATAAGACCATTAGCGTCTAATCAATCCGTATTTTCAGCTCCTCTCTGGCTCAACACCCTTATGGTGTATGAGCCATTTTTGTTTAGCGTCTATCACCTCCGCACGAAACATCACTAAAAATTAACATGTTAAGAATATTTATGTGATCAAAGCCACGCAAACACACAAGAAAGAAAAAACCATTTAACAAAATAGTTACAAGAGATTTAAGATGTGGATGCAAAACAAACACAACAATTCGTTAACAGGGAAACTTTCATGCAGTCATTTGTTGATTTTATTAATGGAATAATTTGGAGCCCAGCCCTAGTGTATTTATGTCTTGGCGCTGGTTTGTTCTACTCAATCAATACTCGCTTTGTACAAGTTCGTCATTTCACCGAAATGTGGCGCTTGTTACTGTCAGGTAAAAGCTCATCAAAAGGAATATCTTCTTTTCAGGCATTGGCGGTATCTTTATCCGGTCGAGTCGGGACAGGTAATATCGCTGGTGTCGCTGCTGCGATTGGTTTTGGTGGGCCAGGCGCAGTATTTTGGATGTGGATGGTGGCCTTTTTTGGTGCTGCCACCGCGTATGCAGAGTCGACCTTAGCGCAAATTTATAAAGAAGAAGACAAAGATACTGGTCAGTTCCGTGGTGGACCGGCTTATTACATTGAAAAAGCCATGGGTCAAAAATGGTATGCGTGGATCTTTGCCATTGCGACTATTTTAGCCTGTGGGGTTTTACTGCCAGGTATTCAATCGAACAGTATCGGTAATGCGGTTGAAATGGCGTTTGGCTCTGGAGACATGGTCGAAACAGCCATGGGCACCTTTAGTTTTGCGAAGATCTTTACCGGTGCATTAATCTGTATTGTGCTGGCTTTCATTATTTTCGGTGGCGTTAAGCGTATTGCTCAATTTACTCAGTTTGTCGTTCCTTTTATGGCTCTGGCTTACGTTATCCTCGCCTTTATCATCATTCTTTTAAATATCACTCAAGTTCCCGCAATCTTCATTATGATCATTGGTGATGCTTTCACTCCTATGGCTGGCTTTGGTGCTGCTATCGGTTGGGGGGTGATGCGTGGCGTATATTCTAATGAAGCAGGTCAAGGCACAGGGCCTCATGCTGCAGCTGCAGCGAGTGTCCAACACCCAGTGCAACAAGGATTAGTTCAGTCATTTTCTGTCTATATTGATACTTTACTGGTTTGTTCAGCCACTGCTTTCATGATTCTCATCACCGGTGCTTATAATGTTCACGGTGCTGAGGGGATGATACTGCAAAATTTACCAGCCGACATTGCTGCTAACAGCCCAGCCTTTACTCAAATGGCGATTGAAACCACCCTACCAGGGATTGGTAAGCCATTCGTTGCTATGGCACTGTTCTTCTTCTCGTTTACCACGATTTTAGCTTATTACTATATCGCAGAGACTAACATTGCCTACATTCGCCGTACCTTCAAAATCAGTAGTGCTATGTTTTTGCTTAAAGTGGCCATGGTTGCTGTGGTGTTCTACGGTAGTATCAACACGGCTAACCTTGCATGGGCGCTCGGCGACGTTGGTGTAGGGCTAATGGCATGGCTCAATATTGTTGGTATTTTAATTATCTTCTTTTTGGCTAAACCGACCATCGTGGCGCTAAAAGATTATGAAGAACAACAAAAGCAAGGCGTTGAAGAATTTACTTTCAACCCCGTCAAGCTTGGCATTAAAAATGCCACTTATTGGGAAGAGAAATACCTACGTAAAACCGGCCAAGCTCCCACCGCTGAGCCTGAAGGTAAAACAACCGAGCTGCCAAGTACCTAAATAATAAGGCCGCTTTGTAAACACAACTTGCTGTATATAAAAACAAAAAACAGTACCAAGGGTTAGCGATTGCTAACCCTTTTTTGATCTATGACTACAGTTTACTAAATAAAAGAAAAATCTATTATCAATAACATCGACACGGTGCCCTCTAGCTAACTAGATTAATAATTTAATTTTGAGGACAATCACAAAATTTAAAACCAAGAACAAAACAACATACTATCCAATCGTTCTGTTGATAGGGATCATCATTATTCATATCAAGTCAGGAGAAGATAAGCTCATCTTTTGATAATACAGAGCTTGACTATGACAAATCCTATCGAACATGAAAGAAAAGTAACTTGGGGAAGTTATCTAGCCCTAACGTTTGCAGTCGTTTTTTTCTCTGGACTGCTTCAGTCTAACGAATGGTACAGCGTATTTGACTTTACTACCCTCAATGGCTCATTTGGTAAAGTCGCCTATAGTGTTACGGAAACAGCAGAAGGGATGCAAACTGTATCAACTTCTTTTCGTGGCAATGGAGGAAGTGGCGCTCGAGATGGATTCATCTTTGCACTTTCACTCATTCCTACCGTGATGTTTGCCTTGGGTATGATTAATGTCCTTGAACAATACGGCGCTCTCGATGCCGCTCGAAAACTATTAACTCCCCTATTACGCCCCTTGATGAGTATTCCAGGTAATACTGGATTAGCACTCATAGCCTCCTTGCAAAGTACTGATGCTGGCGCGGCAATGACTCGTAAGTTAAAAGACGAGGGGCGAATAACTAAGCGAGAAACCGATATCTTCACGATGTTCCAATTCACAGCCGGTGCAACGATTGTTAACTTCTTTTCCTCGGGGGCGGTACTCTTCACTTTAACCCTCGCTGACGGTTCTTTGGCGGTGACCTCTTCAATTGGCTTAGCCGTTGCAGTCATGTTTATCTTTAAAATTATCGGAGCCAATGTTTTCCGAGTTTATCTCAATATTACCGAAGGCAAAGAATCACCACCGACTACCCCTCATCAAGCACAAGCGGAGAGCAAATAATGAATAATCCATCTGAAGTTCAATCATCAACCACAAAAAAACCGATGATCACTGATGTTTTCGTTGAAGGTGCTAAAAAAGGCTGGGTAATTGCGACCACATCAACCGTCCCTAATGTATTAATGGCTTTTGTGATCATCAAAGCATTACAAATAACAGGAGCACTAGATCTGATTGGTATTTTATTTTCACCCATCATGGCTATTTTCGGCTTACCAGGTGAAGCGGCAGCAGTATTAATTGGCGCTTGGATGTCTATGGGAGGAGCCGTTGGCGTTGTTATCACTCTCTTTGATCAGGGTATTTTAAATGGTGCCCACATCGCTATTTTAGCCCCAGCTATTTATTTGATGGGTTCACAAGTCCAGTATATTGGTCGAATTATGGGCCCTATTGGCACTGAAGGTCGTTACATTCCAGTGATGATTATCATCTCCATTCTTAATGCATTTGGTGCCATGTTAGTCATGAATTTATTTGTTTAGGAGACAAAAATGTCATTTTCTTTAGAAGAATATCTCAATGAACTTCGCCCACTGATAAACGTTGACTGCGGAACTTACACTCTAGATGGTATTGAATTTATAGCTGAACAATTCGAGAACAAGTTTCTACAGTTAGCCGGTTGGCAAGTGAAACGGATTGATTGTGACAGAGCTGGGGTCGGTTTAGAAATTCGTAACAAACCTGAATCAGAGCTTATCGATGTAATGCTAATTGGCCATATGGATACCGTATTCCCTCCAGGCACCGCAGCTCAACGCCCCATGACACTCGATAGTCAAAAAGCCTATGGTCCCGGCGTATCAGACATGAAGTCTGGACTACTCAATATCGTTTATGCAATACGCAACCTTAGCCAGAGCGCCTTAGATAAATTGTCTATTTGTATTTGCATGAACCCAGATGAAGAAACCGGATCTTTATATTCTCATCTATGGATACAAAATAGTGCCAAAAAAGCTCGCTATGTTTTGGTTGCTGAAGCTGCTCGTGCTGATGGTAGCCTAGTGAAAGCACGCAAAGGGATGGCACGGTATAAAATCGAGTTTTCAGGCATTGCCGCTCATGCTGGTAATGAGCCAGAAAAAGGTCGCAGTGCTATCACGGAAATGGCTCATTGGATTTTAGCAATCAATCAAATGACCAACTTATCTTCAGGAACCACTTTGAATGTCGGCGTTGTGTCTGGAGGGACAGGCGCGAATATCGTACCAGATCACGCACAAGCTATTGTTGATATCCGCTTTTGGAACAATCAAGAATACGATGATATTAATCATCAGTTAATCAGCATGATAGAGCAACCATACCTTGATGGGATTAAAATTTCTTTACATCGTGAGGCCTATAAACCCGCGATGATTCCGAGCGATGAAACCCAATCATTCATGAATATCGTCGAGCAAGTAGGAAGTGAAATCGGTCTAGTTATTAATTGGCAAGCAGTGGGTGGCGGTTCCGATGCCAATGCCACAGCAATTTTAGGCATTCCAACGTTAGATGGATTTGGTCCAATTGGTGCTGGATTCCACAGCGAAGATGAATATCTCTTACTGGACTCCATTGAACCTCGGATAAAACTCTTGATCAACCTACTGGAGAGATTAGCACAGTAACCATTGTGATAACTCAAGCCGAAATCTAGAACCTGAGATTGCCAGGAAAATAATCCCATGATCATCAATATTGATGAGCATGGCTGTCGGTTAAAAATAACAAAGAAAGGTCGCTTGTGATAAAAACCGAGCACAAGATAAACTGCCCCATAACCCCGCTTTATAAGGATTTACATGGATGTTTAAAGTACTGCTCACCGGCTTTGAGCCTTTTGGAGAGGATAGCCTTAACCCATCGCAGGCATTACTCAACGCAAAAGAACAGCTACACGTAACAGGGGTCGAGGTGATAGGTTGTGTTCTGCCCGTGGTCCGTTATCAAGCCGCTGAAGTTGCCATCAATGCAATTAAGACCCATCAACCCGATTTAGTCTTGATGTTCGGGCAAGCCAGTGGACGTGCCGCCATTACACCTGAGCGAGTAGCCATTAATCTTGATGACTACCGGATAGCCGATAATGCTGGTCATCAACCGATCGATGAAGCCATTATTGCCGATGGACCAGCGGCGTACTTTACTACCCTGCCGGTCAAAGCCATGGTGGAGGATTTACAGCAAGCAGGGATCGCCGCCGAAGTATCCTACTCGGCAGGAACCTTTGTCTGTAATCATCTATTTTATGCTGTTCAGCATTATTTAGCTCAAAAGGATATTCGCAGCGGTTTTATCCATGTTCCGCCGTTGCCAGAACAAGTTCCAGTGACTAATCCATCATTACCCAGCTTAGGATTAGAACCGCTCATAGCAGCCGTACGAGTCATGATTCAAACTTGTTATCACAGCAAACAAGACAGGCAAATCATCGGTGGAAGTGTGTGCTGATGGCCATAAAACGCAAAAAGCTGGCCTGAGCCAGCTTTGATGGACCATATTAGATTTAAGCGCTAACTGGCTCAGCGACCACCGCCGCTTTACGCTTAGCACCAATCGGTAATACGGTTCGGCCATATTCATTATTGATCACTTGCGCCATAGCAAAATAAATTGCGCTCGCACCGCAGAAAATACCTTCAAAACCAGCAATCGTACCAATCAGCTCACTACCGGTAAAATCACGCAGCGCCAGTAAAGCAAACAAGATAGTTAACGAACCAAACACCACTTGTTTAGCGACTGGGTAGCACAGTGAACCAATAAACATAAAACCAGTAAAAATGCCCCACAACGTTAAATACCAGCCCATAAAATGAGCCGGACTGGCTGGCAGTCCCATATATGGCATCACTAATAGACCGACTAAAGTTAACCAAAATAAACCGTATGAGGTAAACGCAGTGGTACCAAAAGTATCGCCACGCTTAAAACACATGATGCCAACAATCACTTGGCTAAGGCCACCATAAAAGATCCCCATTGCCAAAATCATTGAATCAATAGGAAAGAAACCAGCATTATGGATATTAAGTAGAATTGTTGTCATACCAAAACCCATCAAGCCAAGCGGCGCAGGGTTAGCAAGTTGCGTCGACATTCACATTACCTTCAAAAATGTTAATAACAATTACGCGCGAAGTTTAGTGAACAAGTCGTCAAAAAGGAAAAACCATTAATGAAAACTTAGATTACACTTATACACTTTTTGTTACATGTAAAAATAGATAGCCAAAGTCCTTGAAATAAAAGGTTATTGGGTAAGTAAGTGCGTTTCCATGAACATAGCTATACGATGTGATGTGTGATGTGATAAGTACCAACGAACGTAGCCACTTCAAGTAGTAAGGGATGATATCCCTGATTTCCCTGATTACTCAGAGACGGGCAGTCAAGGATGGAGCTGACGTCTAATCATCGACCAGTCTCCGTCCTCAATTCATGACCGAGAATAACTCAGCTTAAGTCATTTTAGCCCTCTGGTTCGGCGGCTTGAGCTGAGGATGATCCGCGAGTTAGCAAGGTAAAGCAAGCTTGTGCAATTAATACAAACGTAAACGGCAGTGCCCCTGCGATGGCTATCTGTTTATTGAGATCAACATCGTTAATCGTAACCAAGGCAATCGCTAAAGTGACCACAATCACTGACCAACTGATCTTACTGGTCAAACGTTGATCATTGGTCAGCATGCCAGCGGCATAGATAGCCGAATCAGCACTTGAAATAACAAACGTTAGTAACAATACCAGCGCCACTATCGCTAATAGATTGCTCGCAGGAAGATGAGAGAAAAACACGAATAAGCCTTTGGTGTAATCATCACTCACTGCTGTGATGACTTCTTGTAGATAAAGACTATCGAATATTGCACCAGCAAAGCCAGAGAACCACAAAACAGAAGCAAGTGTAGGGATCAGCACGGTACAACACAAAAATTGTCGAATACTTCGTCCGCGGCTAATGCGAGCAATAAATGGCCCAACAAACGGCGTCCACGCTATCCACCAAACCAGATAAATCACCGTCCAATTTTGACTCCAGCTTTTATTTTCTCCCAGAGCACCGAACGAGACTTGCGGCAGAATGTTGATATAGGTGACTAAAGAACTCAATAGGCGCTGAATAACCGCTAAGGTATCAACATAAACAAACACCACGGCAAATAAAATCAACATCAACAAAACGTTAAAACGGCTGAGTTGCTTAATACCTTTTTGTAAGCCTAACGCACTTGATGCAGTAAATAACACGCCAAGCAAGACCGTCAAGCCAATCCGCAATACGGTTAAATCCCCTTGATAACCACTAACACTACGTATCCCTTGCTCAACCAGTGCCATGGTATTAGCCAACACACCAGCAATCCCAAATAAAATCGCCAATACTGCAATTAGGTCAATGCTGGATAACCACCCCGCTTTATTGTGACCAACAAATGACGCACTGACTCGCATCGGTCTTTTTTGTACATAAGCCAGCCATGCCATCATCAAGCCAGCGAGGGCATACAAACTCCAAGCATGAATTCCCCAGTGAAAATAAGTTAAGGCTAAAGCGAGATCTTTTTGATCGCCTTGATAATCGATACTTGGCAGATGATTAAAATGGAAAATCGGCTCCGCAACGCCCCAAAAAATCAATCCCGAACCCATCCCGGTGGTAAAGAGCATGATTAACCACGTCGTAAAAGAAAACTCTGGCTGACCATCACCGAGTGTTTTTTTACCGATTGGACTAAAACAAAGTACGACACACAAGACAACAGCCAAGCTGGAAAGGAGGATAATTTGATCGTCAAACTGCTCAATACTCCATTGGGTTAATTGAGCAAGTTTAGCCACGCTGATGCTAGGAAAAGCGACAAAAAAAACCGCAATCAAAGCGGCAAAAAAAATCAGGCGGTGGGAAGGTTGTGGTAAAAAAGTCATGAATATCAGGTATCAGTCAGTCAATCGGCATAACCTAATACGCAATTAATCCGCTAATAGGTCATCAGAAACCATTGTTAAGTACGATCCCAAAACCATGCTGAGAATATACAAAAACCGTGGCATATGTTGACCTAGCTTAACACAATTTATTTTCATTTTTGCAACCTTGATGCTCCTCTCCTGCCTTTTGTCGAGAAAAGCAGCAGGCAATATGAGTTAATCTATATCACCTGCTGCTTTAAAGATAACGCTATTTATCTAGGGCTGTGTAATCGCCATCCAAGGATCACCCGCTGTTGGTACATCACCTTGCGACCACCATTTCGCCTGATACACCACTCCTTGATAAGTTACACGATCACCAGCATAGTAAACCTTACTGGCTTGCCATAGCTCAGTTCCTTCAACCGGTGGTTCATCTGGCTGTTCAGGCTCGGTTGACTCTAATTGTTCCACCACCCGCACTTTAGGCCAACTGGCGTGAGACTGATAATAGTTGGTCACACACTTTTCATAATCGCCTTCAACCAGAGCTGAATAGGCGGTTTGAAAGCCAACTAAATTACACTCAAAAGAGTAACCACCGGGACGATCAGGATAATAACGCCAATTACCATCCCAATTGGTGTAAAGGACATCCGTTGCACCATTCAAATTTAAACTGCCATAAGGCGTTTGTTGCCAACAAGTATTCAGCTCATCAGTTTCAATCGGGATCTGATAATGCTCAGCCAAACCTTCCCAATAACGAATCCGGTTAACCGGCTGACCTTTATCTTTATTTTGCTCGCCACACTCAATTCCACCATTAATGACATTGATGGTGGTACCAAATCCATAACCAATTCCTGCATCGATTTCACGTTGAGAAGGCGTCCAAGTACGGTCGATAACGTGCAACATTGCTGGTTTAGGTGCTTGAGGGGTTAAAAAGAACCAAATCGCAGAAGCAAGGTTAAGCCAAGAGTCCGCGACTAATCCGGGATTATTCAATAATACAGAAGCATCCCCATCAAACATCACTTCTGAAAAAGCACCGTAGTTAAAATGATAAGAAAGCTGTTTGGCACCGCGACCAAAATAACCTTGTCCATCACCACAAGGCCATTTCCGGTTTTGCCAGTCATTTTGTCCACATCCTGTGGTATAACCAAGTTGCCCTTCCGACCAGCCCATTTCCCGAACATGGACAAGCGCTTGCTGCCACTCTTCCAGTCCGAGTGGATTATCAGAAATATTATCTTTCGCAATATGGCCCCCGGTCTCTTGAGCAAAATGTGCAAAAGCCGTGATCACCGACTTTTTACAAATAGCATCGGCATCACGTCCATCATCATAATCACCACAAAAGGCGGGGAACTTGCCGATGGCTCTTAAAAATCGGGTATAGGTGTATTCAGGTGCGGCCATATGAGTGAGGAAATTCCACTCATGTTCAGGAAAAACCCGTTCCACCCGTTTCACATTGTCTGGATTACTCACCAACCCCGGCTCAATACTGTCGACTAAACTATTAGGTGCTGTTCGTAAAGCCTGTGACCAAATCGCATACATAGGATCCGCCGCTTTTTGCTGCTCAATGGCTTGTAACTCCACGCGAGATACCACGTATCCGGAGCTATCGAGAGGATCGACTTGAATCGTCATTGCATAGCTTGGGAGTGCACAAATAAGACTCACCCAACAGGCCGTTTTATTGAGTATGAACATGAAAAAAAATCCCTCTTATTGATAAACGCCACTTTAGGATAGAGGCTATTCATCTGCTTTTAAGCAAAAACAAACGATGATAAGAAGGTTTTGCGAGGCACTAGCGATCATCCTGCGCCTATGTTGCATGGTGACATTTTTCTTGGAAGCGCCACGACAAATGTGGCCCAATAAAAAACCTCAGGCAGAACCTGAGGTTTGATAAACAGTAAACTCAAAAAACCAATACTGGGAAATCATTCCCACTCGAATATCAATGAGCAGAAAATAAATCTATATAACAGCTAGTTAGAAAGGTGACTCTTTTCAATACCATCATCGATACCATGCGCAGAATTTTTTTGATTTTTTTCGTCTCATCGACGTTTTAGTTCAGTTTTGGCCCAGGCTGACGATTCTGCCATGTCACGACGAAGCTCTTGTTTCTCTTCATCAGTAAGCACTCGCGGGCTCGATGCAACTCTATCCACCTTGTAACTCCAACTTGTCGTTGTACATTTTAGATAGCGTATCAAAACATGAGTTACCAGCAAGGAACCTTAAGCGTATTTTTAGATTATTTTTCATACACATCTTGAAAACCATTAGCATTGACCAAATAGTGTACAGTGAGGAATGACCTCATCATAAACAAGGATAAAATTATGGGTTTGAAACCAGGGCCAAAACCAATAGCCAAGTCGACCGGCAAGCCAGATCAACGTCGACGTGATAACAAAAAAACGCCAGGCAACACTCCGGGCCTAAAGCCGAGTAAATCCTCGACCAAGTAATTCATCCCTAATGCCGAGTCAGTGTAAGTGGTACTGACTCTTGTTTTAAATATTTTTGCACCAAAACAACTTCTAACACTACAGCTTTGACGCGATACAGTTGTCGTCAGTAACCAACTTTGCGCAATAATCAATCATGCCCCAAGTCAAATAAAGGGCTTTTAATACAACCGCTTAAAAAGGGGAACCAAAAATAGATCAATAAATAAATGTCAAACTCTAGCGTCTATACGCGCTCTAACACCTATTGATTGAGAGTATGATATGCTATGTATGGAGTAGTGTATTGATTTCAAATAAGTAATATTTTGCTAAGGGGTGGCATAGTGAGCATTCTTGTTGACAGAGTTCGCATCAGCGGATTTAGAGGTATATCGAATTTAGAACTTTCATTACCGAAAACGGCTGTTCTTATTGGTATGAACAATGCCGGTAAAACTTCAGTAATCAAAGCATTACAGCTATCCCTTGGCGACTACTCTCGCTACCTTACCGATGAAGACTTCCATATAGATTCGAATGATAAACGCTCCGATGCAATTGTCATAGATATCAGGATTATTCCTGTAGATACTTCGGGAAAAAGAGAGACAATATTCGACGATATATGGTTAGAGGAATTTGGAGAGAAGATTCAACAAGAAGCAGCTGGGAATCAGTTTTTTGCAATGAGAACAATCGCTACTCAGGATACAGTACGAGGTGGTTTCCAGATCGAAAGGTACTCTTTAGAGCAATGGGTTGCAGAAAACTGGATAAATGAATCCGTTGCAAATAAAAATAAAATAAGAAACCGTATACGCTCTATGCCATATGTACCCATAGATGCTCAGCGAGATTTACATAATGAGTTGAAAGAGCGCTCTTCATTTGTTGGAAAGGTATTATCAAGCGTTGAGTACAACCCTGAGGATGTCGAAGCACTCGAGGAACTTATATCAGAAGTAAACCAACAAGCCATAGATAAAAGTCAACCGCTAACAACTTTAAAAGGACATCTAGACTCTCTGAGTCAGTCTTTTGATGGCAAAGGAAAAGCAGAACTGTCACCATTTCCTAAAAAAATTAGAGATCTATCTAAAAGATTCAGCATCCATTTCGGAGAAGAAGGCGGCAACTCATATTCAATGGAGTATCACGGCATGGGTACTCGAAGTTGGGCATCAATGCTTACAGTAAAAGCAATGGTTGAGCTGATGGCAAAAAGTCATGAAAACGAAGCCGAACCATTTTTTCCAATAATAGCAGCAGAAGAACCCGAGGCTCACCTTCATGTTAATGCTCAGAGAACACTATTTCAGCAATTATCTGAGATTGATGGTCAAGTTATCGTAAGTACACACTCACCATACCTCGCATCTATGTCTGAACTTTCTGATCTAAGAGGATTATATCGGTCAAGGGGAGCTATATATTCAACCCAATTAATTAGTGGCTTAGATAAAGAAGATATAAATATCTTACGTAGAGAGGTTATGAGAGTCCGTGGCGATATACTATTTTCCAAGGCTATAATCCTTTTCGAAGGTGTTTCCGAAGAACAACTAATACCCGCAATGTTTGAGAAATACTTTGGCTACTCACCTTTCTCTGTTGGAATAAGTTGTATAAGTGTTGCTGGGAAAAATTATAAGCCATTTTTGAAAATGGCGTGCAGTTTTGCTATACCAGTGTTTATCGTTAGTGATAATGACGGAACAACAAAAGATGAAGTTGAATCTCAATTAAATAAAGTTCGAAACGAAACATCTATAAAGCTGACCGCAGATCAATTCGGCATTAGTTACTTAAATGAAGGGAATGATATTGAGGCTGAACTTGTTAGCCTCGATATGCGCGAAGAAATTAACCGTGCAATGGTACTTGCCGAAACTAGAGGCCGTGATATACCAGGCTGGGTAGCCGCAAAAACTCAAGAAATCTCATCATTAGATTCAAATCAAATTATTGAAAAAATGAGGGGTTCAAAAGCTTCTTACGCTGGTTTTTTATCCGAAGTTATCTCTTCCAATCCAAATGGTAAGCAGTCTGAACAACTAATTCCTCAAGCAGTTATCGATGCGTTTAATAAAGTTAAGGAGTGGGCACTAAATGATTAATCTTTCATCCGCACAATCAGAAGTTGTACAAGCTCCTATTAATTCTGCACTTCAAGTTTTAGCGTCCGCAGGTTCTGGAAAAACTAGGGTTTTAACAGAAAGAGTTCGTTTTCTACTAAATAGCTCCCCCAAAGGAAGTGTAATAGCCTTAACTTTTACTAATAAAGCAGCTGAAGAAATGCAGCAACGTCTGTCAAACTGTGATTTGGCAGAGAATAGGACTTGGATATCTACAGTTCATTCAGTAGCACAGCGTATTTTAGAACAATATGGGCATACTATTGGCTTACCAAGTGAACTACATATTTATGAGAGAGATAAAGATCGTATGGAGGTCTTTCTCCAGTCATTACGTGAAGATGGCATCGATATCGATAATTACCTTAATGTTTCCGACCAAAAAGAATTGAAGAGCAGAGAGCAAGTTCTATCTAATTACATGGAAGCTTTTTCGATTATAAAAAGAGAGTTGATGACGGAGGATGAAGCCAATAATCGATTTTCAAATAACGTAAGTATATGGAAGTACTTTGAAGACTATCAACGAGCTTTGTTAAACAGTAATGGCATTGATTTTGATGATATTCTTGTTTACGCACATAGAATATTATTAACGCAAGATTGGGTTGGTAAGATATATAGAGCAAAATATAAATACGTTTGTGTTGATGAAGCTCAAGACCTTAACAGAGCTCAGTATGAGTTTATTAAGGCCTTTTGTGGCGATCAGATAAAAAGCGTGATGATGGTTGGTGACCCTCATCAAATGATTTATGGATTTAATGGTTCATCATCAGATTATTTAACAAAATACTTTGTTAACGATTTTTCTCCTCTCAGATTAGAACTAAAAGAGAACTATAGAAGTACAAAAGCTGTTATTGAAGTTGCAAATAGGCTTAAGCCAGGAACACAAACTGTAAATAATTTAGCACTGAACGGTATATTTCAAATTCAACGATTAAGTGATGAGCATGAAGAAGCTCAATGGATAGTTGATAGTATCAATAACCTATTAAACCTAAAGAACCATCCTGAGATCGAAGGCGAGATATCGCTGAATAGAATTGTAGTTATAGCTAGAAATAGATTTGTATTCAAAAAGCTTGAAGAAGTTCTTGTTGGCGAGAATATTGACTATCATCTAAGAAAGAGCGAAAGAGGGAATGAACCAACATCATTATTTGGTAAAGTTCTAGATTACTCTATAAGACTAAAATTAAACTTCAAAGATTGGGTTGATGGAAACAAGCTTTGTAAAATTTTAGACGTAGAAGCTCCTAATAACTGGGATAATAAAGAAATTCTAACATCCCTATCAGAAAAGGTAATATCTGGAAAATTAAATAATAAAGATCTACTACATCTAGTTTTGAAAGAAGTTTCTTCTCTTGATGTATCCGATCCTAATATACGAAAACTTGTCAGAGATTTGGGAGAAAAAATACAAGATATTGCAAAAAAAGAAAGTAATAATAGTGCTCAAATTGAGGATCTAAAACTAAGCATGGAGGAATTAGATGAGTTCCGACATTCTTGGACAAAATTCAAGAAAAAGGGGTTGGGAGAAACATTATTAGCATATAGAAATGCTGTATCTCTTGGACAAATAACAGAAGAACATGAAAAAATAGGATTAACATTAAGCACAGTTCATACAATGAAAGGTCTAGAGAAAGACATTGTATTTCTCATGGGAATGTGTGAAGGCGTTTTTCCCGATTACAGAGCAAACTCCGAAAAGAAAGTAAATGAAGAACGAAATAGTGCATTTGTTGCTGTAACAAGGGCTAAAAGATGGCTTTATGTAAGCTATCCTCAATATAGATTAATGCCTTGGGGAGATACAAAATACCAAGCGCCATCTAGGTTTATTACAGAAATGCAAGGATCGTGAACATATTGGCGACTGGATCTTGGTCGATGAGCTCTAGGACGGCCAGTCTGATAGCTGCCTGGTGAATTGCTTGCTGAACTTCGATATTATGTGTGGTTGCCATGTGTCACATCTCTAACAGGTAGTATGTGAAAATGCGGGCCGGTGCACCATCACCGGCCTGTGTGCTTTCTAACTACTTGTGTCGGCCAAACGGCCAGCGTCTCATTTTGTCGATTTGATCGACCGATCTCGTCATGTCCTTGCAAGCACGCCCGGCCAACCTGTTTTGGAATACCTCCATTTTGTCGGCAATAGCTTTCATCTTCGGGCCGTGTCCGATATTGTGATGCTGCCCAAAAAATAGAAGGGCAGCATCACAATGAAAACAAATAAAAATGCCAGTCAGTAATACTGACTGGCATTTTTATTTTATAAGGACTTGGTTAGTTTTTACAACTAAGCCTATTCCCACTCAATAGTCGCGGGTGGCTTACCGGAGATGTCATACACCACGCGAGAAATGCCACTCACTTCATTGATAATGCGGTTGGAAACCTTACCCAAGAAGTCATAAGGCAAGTGAGCCCAATGGGCAGTCATGAAATCGATCGTTTCTACTGCGCGTAGTGATACAACCCAGTCGTATTTACGGCCATCACCCATAACACCAACAGAGCGCACTGGTAAGAAAACGGTAAACGCTTGCGACACTTTATTGTACAAATCCGCATTGTGCAGCTCTTCAATAAAGATAGCGTCAGCACGACGTAGCAAATCGCAATACTCTTTCTTCACTTCACCGAGGACTCGCACGCCAAGACCTGGACCTGGGAATGGGTGGCGGTATAGCATGTCGTAAGGTAGACCTAACTCAAGACCAATTTTGCGCACTTCGTCTTTAAACAGTTCACGCAGTGGTTCGACTAAGCCCATTTCCATATCATCTGGTAAACCACCGACGTTATGGTGTGATTTAATCACATGCGCTTTACCGGTCTTAGAGGCGGCTGACTCAATCACATCCGGATAAATCGTGCCTTGCGCTAACCATTTAGCGTTTTTCAATTTCTTGGCTTGCTCATCAAAAACATCAACAAACACATGTCCGATCGTCTTACGCTTTTCTTCTGGATCGGCTTTGCCTTCTAAGGCGGCGAGGAAACGCTCTTCAGCATCGACTTTGATGATGTTTAGGCCAAATTTATTGCCAAACATATCCATCACTTGCTGACCTTCGTTCAAGCGCAGCAAGCCATTATCGACAAACACACAAGTCAGACGTTCACCAATCGCGCGGTGTACCAGCATAGCGACAACCGATGAGTCAACGCCACCAGATAAGCCAAGGATCACTTCATCATCACCGACTTGCTCTTTAATCCGAGCAATCGCATCTTCAATGATCGATTCAGACGTCCATAAACGTTCACAACCACAAATATCGAGTACGAAATTCTCGAGCATTTTGAGGCCATGTTTGGTGTGCGTCACTTCTGGATGGAACTGAACTCCGTAGTATTTTTTCTCTTCATTGGCCATGGCTGCGTATGGGCAGGTCTCGGTTTCACCAATTTTTACGAAGTCGGCTGGAATTTCCACCACTTTATCACCGTGGCTCATCCACACATCTTGAATCGCTTCAAGATCGTTAAATAACGCCGATTGACCAGAAACCGTAACTTGCGCATAGCCAAACTCGCGCTCGGTAGAGGTCGCTACGCGGCCACCCAACTGCTCAGCCATCGTTTGCATGCCATAGCACACACCGAATACTGGCACGCCTGAATCAAATACATATTGAGGCGCGCGTGGCGAATTAAGCTCAGTTACGCTTTCAGGACCACCAGACAGAATAATGCCGTCTGGGTTAAATTCGCGAATGTCCGCTTCTTCGACATCCCAGCTCCACAACTCACAGTAAACACCAATTTCACGTACACGGCGTGCAACTAATTGAGTGTATTGTGAACCAAAGTCTAAAATAAGGATTCGTTGATCATGAATGTTCTTGGTCATAGTTAAGCAGTCTTATCAGCTAAATTAAGAAACGGAGGCGAGTCTACTCGCCTCTCAGAATGGCATCAAGGAAAAAAGCAAACGTTTACGTTTAGCTCATTCGATAGTTAGGTGCTTCTTTAGAAATTTGTACGTCATGAACATGAGACTCTTTCATGCCGGCTCCAGAGATACGAACAAATTGTGCTTGAGTACGCAAGGTTTCAATATCTGGTGAGCCAGTTAAGCCCATGCATGAACGTAAACCGCCCATCTGCTGATGAACAATCTCTTTTAATAGACCTTTGTAAGCGATACGACCTTCAATACCCTCAGGGACTAATTTATCTGCCGCATTATCGGTTTGGAAATAACGATCAGAAGAGCCTTTTGACATCGCACCTAAAGAACCCATGCCACGATAAGCTTTGTAAGAACGGCCTTGATAGAGAATAACCTCTCCTGGGGCTTCTTCGGTGCCAGCAAACATTGAACCCACCATGACACAAGATGCGCCTGCAGCAATCGCTTTAGAAATATCGCCCGAGAAGCGAATACCACCATCAGCAATCACAGGAATGCCATATTGATTAGCCACTTCAGCAGCATCAGCAATCGCGGTGACTTGCGGAACGCCCACACCAGTAACGATACGCGTAGTACAGATAGAACCTGGGCCAATACCAACTTTAACCGCACTAACACCCGCTTCAATCAGTGCTCGGGCACCTTCGGCGGTCGCCACGTTGCCACCAATAATATCAAGATCAGGGTAAGCGGCGCGTGTTTCACGAATCCGTTGCAATACGCCTTCTGAATGGCCATGAGACGAGTCAATCAGCAGTACATCAACACCGGCTTCTACTAACGCTTTAACGCGCTCTTCATTTCCCGGAGCAGCACCAACGGCAGCGCCGACTCGTAGACGTCCTTGAGAATCTTTGCATGCATGAGGTTTACTTTCTGCTTTGTGGAAATCTTTCGCGGTGATCATGCCTTTTAATTGAAACTCATCATTAACAACCAGAATTTTCTCAACGCGCGCTTTATGCATCCGCTCTTGAACTTCTTGGCCTGAAGCACCCTCTTTCACCGTCGCCAGACGATCTTTCGGTGTCATTACATCAGAAACCAACTTGGTTAAGTCAGTAACAAAACGCACATCGCGCCCAGTAATGATCCCAACCAGTTCATTATTTTCAGACACCACTGGGAAGCCGGCAAAACCGTGTTTCTCGGTCAATGCCATGACATCAGCAATCGTTGCTTGAGGACGAACGGTGACAGGATGAGTAACCACGCCGGCTTCAAAGATTTTTACTTGGTGAACTTGTTCCGCTTGCTGTTCTATCGACATATTTTTATGAATAAAACCAAGGCCACCTTCTTGTGCAAGTGCGATTGCTAGGCGAGCTTCTGTTACTGTATCCATAGACGCAGAAATCATAGGGATGTTTAGCGTAATGTTTTTGGTAAGTCGAGTGCGAAGATCGGCTGTATTGGGGAGGACAGTAGAGTGTGCAGGGACGAGGAGAACATCGTCGAAGGTCAGAGCTTCTTTAGCAATTCTTAGCATTTGCAATATCTCACAACGTGAAGGTTAAGAGTAATAAATCGCTTTATCGTTTCGCATAATAAAGAGATTTAGATTTGATATTGCGGACGGATTATACGCCCAGAGCAATCGCTTGACCACTCATTTTTTCATTTTTAATTTGCAATCCCCCCCTTGATATGTATTATATTGCCGCTAATTTCCATACTTATGTCTGGCCAAATTAGCGGTGCCCTCCTTGACTAATCCAAATATCTACACGGTTTCTCGTCTTAATGCTGAAGTCAGATTGTTACTTGAAAATGAAATGGGCATCGTCTGGCTGATCGGTGAGATTTCTAACTTCTCTGCGCCGGTATCCGGTCATTGGTACTTGACCCTGAAAGACAGTCGCGCTCAAGTCAAATGCGCGATGTTCAAAGGTAATAACCGTTCCGTTTCTTTTAAGCCCCAAAATGGCCAACAAGTGTTAGTCAAAGCTAGGCTCTCTTTGTATGAGCCTCGTGGTGATTATCAAATTATCATTGAAAGTATGCAGCCTGAAGGCGACGGACGGCTACAACAAGAGTTTGAACAACTCAAAATGCAACTGGCCGCAGAAGGGTTATTTGCGCAATCACTCAAAAAACCACTTCCCGAACACCCGCGCTGTGTGGGCGTGATCACCTCAAAAACCGGAGCTGCTCTGCACGATATTTTGCAGGTGCTGAAACGCCGCGATCCAAGCCTACCGATCATTATTTACCCGACCATCGTCCAAGGTAATGAAGCGGCGATAAGTATCGCTCAAGCGATTGGTTGTGCGAATTCTCGCGCTGAATGTGATGTGTTGATTGTCGGCCGCGGCGGCGGTTCACTGGAAGATCTCTGGTGTTTTAACCATGAAATTGTGGCGAGAACGATAGCGGCAAGTCAAATCCCGATCATCAGTGCAGTCGGCCATGAAGTGGATGTCACTATTGCTGATTTTGTTGCCGATATGCGCGCGCCAACGCCGTCTGCTGCAGCTGAACTGGTAAGTCGAGACAATAGCAATAAAAAACAGTCATTTAATCAAAAACAACACCAACTCACCAATAGCATTCGCTATTACTTTGCCCAGCAAAAAAATCAGTTACAACAGTTGCAACACCGATTGGATAAACAACACCCAGCTCACCGTTTGCAGCGACAGCGTCAACAATTGGATGAACTCACCTTACAATTGACACAAGCGATGCAACGGCGTTTGATGTTATTAGCCAAAGGCGTCAGCCAACAGCAGTATCGCTTACAGCTTCGCTCTCCAGAAAAACAACTCAGTGCACAAAAGCATCAGTTGATGATGAGCCAACATCAGTTGCGTAAAGCAATGGAGCGTCAATTACTCGACGCACAGCATCGTTATGCCCGCTTAGTCGATAAACTCAATACCGTCAGTCCACTCGCCACCCTCTCGCGTGGCTACTCAATTACCCAAAATGAACGCGGTGAAGTGATCCACAGTAAAGACCAAGTCCAAACTGATGAAGTGATTGTTACCCGCTTAGCACAGGGTGACATTCGTTCTACTGTTAATTAATCACCATCAACAACCAGTGAGCTTGTTACTTTAGCTTTGCGAATTCAATCTGAACACGTGATTTAGACTTAAGTTCGTTGCACGAATGACAAAAATAATTCGCCGCACCACAAGCCTGAAGCTTTTCTAAAGCTGCGCTACAATCTGGGCAGTGAGCTATTTTTGTATAATTTACATCACACGACGCACAGTAATAACGACCATTCCAGACCAATTCATGCGAGCATTGTGGACAACATGTTTCCATTGCAGGTTTCCTTACTGATAACGATTACTTTACCAAGACGCTACATCACCGGCAGAGCCTAAACCGTCGATTAATCCAACGCGATACTCCGACTAGTTGACAAAAAAGGTCAACAAAGGCGGCACACACCACTGCGGCTTCAAGTAGAAAAAGGGATGGCCTAGAACAGTATAAGGCAAAAAGACACCGAGCCCCTCTTCTTCAAATCGCAAGGCCCTAGCGATCATACCGCCAAGTACTCGATAGAACAAATGGGCCATTGGTGATTTCAGCAGATCTGTCTATTTACATAAAATCACGTGAATCGTTCCACTTGCTGTGCTTTGGGATCTATCATGGATCTTTTGCTTTATCTACCTTGATCAGCGATCTACCGTAAAAAGAACATTTATATCACCACACACCGAAAGCATAAGTTACATATTCTGCATTTGGATTTTAAACAGATTAAAAATCTAAAATAAACCTCAAAAACCTAAATTTGAAAAATTTAATAAAATGATCATTATCACTAATTCGTCCTTATAAGATCCTCTTTTAAGCATAGTATAACGCCATACTCAAAGAGGAAGCGTTAACTCATCCATCAAAAAACGACAAAATACAATGACGAAAAGGGATAAAAAAAGCCCAAGCTAACAGCTTGGGCTTTTTATAATATGTCGACCTAGGTCTATTTTCGACGATCTTTCACCATGGTCATTAAACGCTTACGTTTACGTTCTTGAGATAACGTCAACTTGCTCACTTTGTTCTCAAATGGGTTTTCACTACTTTGGAACTGAATACGAATTGGCGTACCCATGATTTCTAATGATTTACGGTAATAATTCATTAGATAGCGCTTATAGGAATGGGGCAGTTCATTAACCTGGTTACCATGAATAACGATGATCGGTGGGTTATAACCACCTGCGTGAGCGTACTTCAGTTTAACGCGTCGACCACGAATCAGTGGTGGCTGGTGATCATCGGTTGCCATTTTCATGATACGAGTTAATACCGAGGTTCCCACTCGTGTCGTGGCAGAACGATACGCTTCTTGTACCGACTCAAAAAGGTGACCAACTCCGGTACCATGCAGCGCCGAGATAAAATGAATACGAGCAAAATCAACAAATCCTAAGCGGCGATCCAACTCTTTTTTCACACGCTCTTTGATATCATTGCTCAAGCCATCCCATTTGTTGATCGCAATGACCACCGAACGTCCAGCATTTAAAGTAAAACCGAGTAGGCTTAAATCTTGATCAGAGATATTTTCACGAGCATCGATCACTAATAGCACAACGTTAGCATCTTCTATCGCTTTAAGCGTTTTAACAACAGAAAATTTTTCTACCGTTTCATTGATACTTTTACGACGACGCACGCCCGCGGTATCGATCAAGACATACTCACGATCGTCACGCTGCATTGGAATATAAATCGAGTCACGTGTGGTGCCGGGCATATCATAAACCACAACCCGTTCTTCACCTAAAATACGGTTAGTGAGCGTTGATTTACCTACATTAGGTCGACCGATAATAGCCAGTTTAATCGGTTGATCTTGTAACCTTTTGAATTCTGCTTCCGCTTCTTCTTCAGTGTATTCCAACTGCTCGGGCTCATCAGTATCAACAAACTCCGTCAGATCTTCTAGATTCTGTAGCTCTTCGTTCATCTGCTCTGCGAGCGGATTCAACGCGCGATCGATAAGAACAGCAACGCCTCGACCATGAGCTGCGGCAATTTGGTACATCTGCGATCCCATCCCGAGCTGCCAAAATTCAGCGCAGGCCGCATCAGCATCAATACCATCGACTTTATTCACAACCAAAATCGCGTTTTTCTCAATACGACGCAAATGCTGAGCAATGGCTTCATCGGCAGAAGTTAACCCAGCACGACCATCAACCATGAACAAGACGACGTCCGCTTCGTCGATCGCCGCCAATGATTGCTGAGCCATTTTAGTTTCAACGCCTTCTTCTGTGCCATCAATACCACCGGTATCAATCACGATGAATTCGTTTTCACCTAATTTTGCTTGGCCATATTTTCTGTCGCGGGTTAAACCGGGGAAGTCCGCTACCAGTGCATCTCGTGTACGGGTGAGTCGGTTAAATAGCGTCGATTTACCTACATTTGGACGCCCAACAAGAGCAACAACAGGTATCATAACAACCTCAATAATAATTCTTTCTTATGTAATTATACTCAAATGATTTTGCTACTCGGTACAAAAGTTTAGTATGACAAACACATTTGGGTATACAAACTCAAGGTTTATTGCAGCAAAACGGCCCCTAGCTGTATACAGCCAGGAGCCGAATGTGAATTATATCACGATTTATTGAGTGATAGTCAGTTTCTTTATTTTACCATCTCGCGAGACAATCAAGTAGCCATCGTCAAGTGCAAGAGGACCGACTGCAAAACCGCTTTTACTGACGAATTGCTGAGCCACAAATTCGCCGCTATTGCGATCCAACCAGTGAAGGTATCCCTCACTATCACCAATAACTAGGTAACCATCAATCAATTTAGGCGCCGTTAACAGTCGGTGCTGTAGCTGATTATTCTGCCATAGTTCCGTCCCGCTACGTGCATCAACGGCAACGACATGATCTTTATCAGTAACTAAAAACAGACGGCGGCCATCGCTGACCATATCCGTCGTTGACGAATAATTGCGTTTCCATACCGCACTACCTGAACGCAAATCAATTGAAATTAACTGCCCATTAAAACCGATGGCGTACAAGTTAGCTCCAATGATCAATGGCGCAGCATCAACATCAACTAAGCGATCAATTTCGGTTGCGCCTTGCGGTTGACCTATCGGCTGTTGCCAAATTAATTGACCACGTTCAATAATCGCGGCGGCAAGACGACCGTTAGACGTTCCCCAAAAAACACCACCAGAAGCGGTAACAGGCCGACTATCACCACGTAGGGTTAAGCTGGGTACTTCGGTACTGATGGTCCATTTTTGAGCGCCATTAGTACTGTCTAACGCAAGCAATATGCCTCGACTGGTATTCACAATCACTAAGTTACTGTCTGTGGCAACCGAAGCCAGTACTTCACCGGCTACATCGACACGCCAATTCAGCTCGCCCGTTTCGGCATCTAAAGCCAGGACTTGACCGTTTTCACTGCCGATAAACAGCTGATTGTAAGCGGCAACAATGCCCCCAGATAAACGCGCTGGCATATCTTGTCTTACATTAACACGCCATAATGTTTTCCCGTCATTGGGATCAAGGGCTTTGACTTCGCCATCACGACTAGCAACAAACACTTTACCATAAGCGTATTCAGGAGTCAGATTAGAGAAAAAATGACCGACTCCCCGACCAACCGAGTTACTCCAAATGGGTTGCGGTGTAAACTCACTACTCACACTAGGTAGCGGAGCCATAATGATATTTTCTTCTTCCCCAGCACATCCGCCTAACAAACCGATTACGGCCGCAGACAAAAGCACTTTGTTGAATATTTTTTTCATCAACAGATGCCCTTATCTGGCTAGATCATCGAGTTTCAGCTGTAATGTTTGGCTAGCATTACTCGATTGTTGAGCTTGTGAATAGGCTGCATAAGCCGCGTCTTTATCTCCTTTACGGAGTGCAATATCACCACGTAATTCAGCAACACGTGCAGCCCAACTTGCCTCAGTAATCGTTGTTAATTCAGCCAGCGCGGCATCAAATTGCTGCTGCTCAGCCTGCAAACGTGCAATACGAAATGCAATGACTGGGGTTAATGCTGCGTCTTTCGTCGACTTCTTAGCCCATTCAAGTTGCGCTAACGCCTCATCTAACTGCCCGGCATCGGCTTGTGCTTTAGCAAGCTGCATCGCCGCTAAAACAGCGTATTCTGATTTCTGATGATTATCGATAAAATGCTGTAAATCTGACTCAGCTTGCGCCCCTTTAGCTGAAAAGTTAGCGATAGCTTTGCTATACGTTTCAGACGTTGTTTCTTGACCCGTCGTAGTTGAATGCTGGTAATAACGCCATCCAAACAAACCGCCAAGACCAAGTACCGCACCAAGGAGAACAGCTTTACCATTCTCTTTCCACCAATCTTTTATCGCTTCAACTTGTTGTTCTTCGGTATCGTAGAGTTCCACTTCCTGTCCTCTTAAATAAGAAATCTCAAAAACATGCGTTTAAACGAGATGAGCCAATTGGCTAGCAATATCAGTTTGAGATAACGTGATTTGTTGACCACCAAGTAAATCTTTTAGTACTACCGTCTTTTCAGCGATCTCGTTTTCACCAAGTACCAGAGCGACCGCAGCACCAACTTTATCTGCACGTTTAAATTGTTTTTTGAAGTTACCACCACCACAGTGGTTCATCACACGTAAACCCGGAACTTGCTCACGCAGTTGCTCAGCGAGTTTCATTCCAGCCATGGTGGTACCTTCACCCGCCGTGACAATATAAACGTCTACGCTACGCCGCACCTCTGTATTACCTAAGGTTTCCATCATCAATACCAGACGCTCAAGCCCCATCGCAAAACCAACTGCCGGAGTCGCTTTCCCTCCGAGCTGTTCAACTAAACCATCATAGCGGCCACCGCCACACACAGTGCCCTGAGAGCCTAAGCTTTCTGTTATCCATTCAAAAACCGTTCGATTGTAATAATCTAATCCACGCACTAAACGTTGATTAACGGTGTATTCGATACCTGCCGCGTCAAGAAGTTCACACAAACCGCTAAAATGTTGTTTCGATTCGGCATCTAAGTAATCAGCCAATTCGGGCGCATCGCCAAGTATCGCTTGAACGTCTGGATTTTTACTGTCAAGTACACGCAATGGATTGGTATACATGCGGCGTTTGCAATCTTCATCCAATACATCTTGATGTTGTTCTAAATACTCAATCAACGCGCTGCGATAATCGGCGCGAGCCGCTAATGAACCAATCGAATTCAGCTCTAGTCGCACATGCTCAGCAATACCAAGTTCACGCCATAGACGTGCTGTCATCATGATCAGCTCGGCATCAACATCTGGGCCATCGATACCAAATACTTCAACGCCACATTGGTGGAACTGACGATAGCGACCTTTCTGAGGACGCTCATGACGGAACATTGGTCCGATATACCATAAACGCTGCTCTTGGTTATACAGCAGGCCATGTTCAATTCCTGCACGAACGCAACCGGCTGTTCCTTCAGGACGAAGGCTTAAGCTATCGCCATTACGGTCAGCAAAGGTGTACATCTCTTTTTCAACCACATCGGTCACTTCACCAATAGCGCGGCTAAAAAGTGGCGTCATTTCCACGATGGGCATACGCACTTCGCTATAGCCATAGGCACTAACGACATTTTTAACTGCGTTCTCCACTTTTTGCCAAAGTGGAGATTGAGTCGGGAGGCAGTCGTTCATGCCTCGAATTGCTTGAATAGTCTTTGCCAAAATATTTACCGTAATATTATGAGGTTAATCTTGCTCGATTTGCTGAATAGCAATACGATTTTTCGTGTCTAACTGAGCTGCTTTTGAACGGATTCTAGCTTCGAGCTGAGCAACGAGATCGTCATTATCAAAGCGCTCTTTCTGACGAACACCATCTTCATAGAAAGCACTTTTTTTATTACTGCCAGCCAATCCTAAGTGGGAGACTTCTGCCTCACCAGGGCCGTTGACGACACAACCAATGATCGAGACATCCATTGGGGTTAACACATCTTCCAAACGCTGCTCAAGTGCGTTAACCGTACTGATCACATCAAATTCCTGACGAGAACAACTTGGACAAGCGATAAAGTTGATCCCACGAGAGCGAATGCGCAGTGATTTCAGAATATCAAAACCGACTTTAATCTCTTCAACAGGATCGGCCGCTAAAGAAATCCGTAGCGTATCACCGATACCTTCAGCCAACAGCATCCCTAAACCAACTGCCGATTTAACTGAACCCGCTCGGGCACCACCCGCTTCGGTGATCCCTAAATGAAGAGGTTGATCGATTTGTTTGGCCAATAATCGATAGGAATCCACTGCCAGAAAAACATCCGAAGCTTTAACACTGACTTTGAACTGATCGAAGTTTAGCCTGTCGAGAATATCGACATGGCGCATCGCAGATTCAACCAGAGCTTCAGGTGTCGGTTCACCATATTTAAGCTGAAGGTCTTTTTCTAATGAACCACCATTAACGCCGATTCGAATCGGAATGCCTTTATCACGGGCGCAATCGACTACCGAGCGGATCCGAGCTTCATTACCGATATTACCAGGGTTAATCCGTAAACAATCAACACCATACTCGGCCACTTTTAAAGCGATTCGATAGTCAAAATGAATATCTGCCACTAAAGGAATCGAGACCTGTTGCTTAATTAACTTAAATGCTTCGGCAGCATCCATAGTAGGAACCGAGACACGGACAATATCGGCCCCGACTTTCTCCAACGCTTTTATTTGAGCGACGGTCGCAGCCACATCTGTGGTTCTGGTGTTAGTCATGGATTGTACGGCGATAGGCGCGCCATCGCCAATAGGTACGTTACCCACATAAATACGTGTAGAGGGGCGACGCTTAATAGGAGACTTGTGTTGCATAATTTCGTCTAAGGTAAGGTGAATCTAGCTACTCTGCCTGAAGTATACCCAGAAAGGTCGACAGGTTCACTCGCAAATGTGACAGAAACACCTTCTGGTGCTCCAAGAATGACACTAATCGGGGTTTCACCACGCACATTGATTGATTGGCCGGCTTTTTTAACGCCGGTAGACAGCGTTTTGCCAGTGGCATCTTTAACTTGAATCCAACAATCAGCGCTAAAAGTCATGCTGAGCAAATTACTCTCGTCAGCGTTGACCGGCGTATTTTCGGTGGTAGCTGGTGTGATGGATGGCTCCGCTTCTAAGATAGGCTCAACCCGACTATCGTTGACGGGGGACTCTTCCTCTTCTGCTTGCTCAACCGCTGATACCTCATTACCAACAGTCAGGTCACTCACCGTCGGTAGCTGATCCAAAATAGGATCGGCCGACGCAGACTGCGGATTGGTTTGCTCAGTAATCAATGAACTACGCTCACTCGATGAAGTGAGATTATTGTGTTGGTTATTCTGCCACCACCACAGTGATGACATACCAATAATCACCAATACAATAACCCAAGTAATCAGCATGATACGACTATCGTGTTGAGCTCTTTTATTCTTCCTAGAAAAGCTCTGCATTCTCTGTTCTTGTGGGCCAGTAACATAATGTACTTCGTAAGATTCAACGACTTCAGCAACTGAGAGTCCGACGGCTTTAGCATAAGAACGCAGATAACCACGAGTAAAGGTTGCCACCAAATCAGAATCAAATTGGTTATCTTCAATGTTACGAATAATCGCCACCCGCAACCGTAAGCGATCAGCCACTTGCTTTTGACTCAATCCTAAAGCTTCTCGTTTGAGCTTAAGCAGTGTGCCGGGTTGTTGAACGTTCGGCGTTTCTTCAACGATGGTCTCTTGTTGTGTATTCATCCGCGCTATCAATCTCTTTTATTCGTGTTCGAGCCGAAGCCTACGCTGTTATTTTTGTCTCTATTCGTTAGTCGCGTTTAGGTTCTCAGGGCTCCAACAGGGAAAATGGTTTCATCCAATTCACTTAAGTTTCGATAATACTAACTTCCAGACTAATTTTGCTTATACAGCGAGGAAATTGCATTATCACTCATCAAGTAAGTTGGATATCACGTTTGTTCGATTCGACCGCTACATCGAATGGGCTCTAATTAAATCATTCTAATGGATCTTAGGCGGTAAACAACATTGATTTGAAAAAGAAATTACAGCTAGGTCAAGATTTTTCGTTAAATTGACATAAAAAAGCCATAATTTGCCACTGTGAGCTAAGAATCCTACTATGCATCAAAACACCTTACGCAGCCTGTTTCAGTTAATAGCATGATTCTATCAAGGTGCTCGATGACCGATAAAAACTGAGCATCTATTGGCTTATAAACTCAAAATGTAATTCGACTTGTTTAGCCGTTTTCTCTTAACAATAACGCCAGCGAAAAGGCTGGCGTTATTAAAAAGGTTTATAAGGTTTTTACGGGAATAATCTGCTCAGGCTGCTGCTTTAATTTCGTCCGTTTGGTTCTGTCTATCACATCACCAACTAACTGACCGCAGGCAGCATCAATATCATCACCACGCGTTTTACGTATTGTCACGGTATGCTCATATTGCATTAAGGTTTTCTGAAAACGATCAATGCGTGAATTACTGGGTTTTTTATACGGTGAACCTGGATAAGGATTAAACGGGATCAGGTTAATTTTACAAGGCGTCCCTTTCATCAACTGAGCCAGCTCATGCGCATGTTCAGTGCCATCATTCACATGATCCAACAAAACATATTCGACGGTTACTTTACCGCGATTGGCGTTAGAAGAGGCAATATAACGGCGCACTGAAGCAAGAAAATCTTGAATATCCCAGCGATCATTAATCGGCATAATTTCGCTGCGTAGTTTATCGTTAGGTGCATGAAGTGAAATCGCTAATGCCACGTCAATTTGCCCGGTCATTTGATCTAAACCAGAAACGACACCTGAAGTAGAGACCGTCACACGACGTTTCGACAAACCAAAACCGAGGTCATCAAGCATAAGTTCTAACGCAGGAATGAGGTTTTTCATATTGAGCAACGGCTCACCCATGCCCATCATTACCACGTTGGTGATCGGACGGCGGCCTGTTTCTTTTTCCAAACCAATTTCACGTGCTGCACGCCAAACCTGACCAATAATTTCCGAAACGCGTAAATTACGGTTAAACCCTTGCTGAGCGGTTGAACAAAACTTACATTCCAGCGCACAACCAACTTGTGAAGAGACACACAATGTGGCGCGATCTTCCTCGGGAATATAGACGGTTTCGACATCTTGATCTCCGACTCGCATTGCCCATTTAATCGTGCCATCACTGGAGTATTGAGCATCGGAAACGTAAGGCGCTCGAATCTCACAGTGAGTCTGTAATTTCTCACGTAGGTTTTTGTTAATGTTGGTCATTTTTTCGAAGTCATCACAACCGAAGTGATAAATCCACTTCATGATTTGATCAGCTCGAAACGCTTTTTCACCCAATTCTTCTGCGAAATAAGTACGTAAGCCTTTGCGATCAAAATCGAGCAGATTGACTTTTTCAGTGGTCATGTGGCCTCTCCAAGATGGAACTAGAATTAAGGGCGCGAATTGTACAGCCTTTATTCAATGACAACAAGCACAGTAAAACCCTGAATTTTTTGCGACATTATTGGGATAGGAAAGCGGTTCTAGTCGATGATTAATCCCTGATGAGGCAGGACTCATCAGGGGTCACCAATAAACACGGTGATTAACTATTTACCTTCAGCTTAACGCTTACTTTATACCGTGGTAAAAGCCATCCAGCTCTGAGTCTTGATGGTGCCATTTGGGTTATACGGCAACTCACTCACTGCGTGGGCAAATTTCAGCGTCGGGAAAAAAGAACTCAATTTCACGAGCAGCCGAAATAGGACTATCGCTGCCGTGTACAGAGTTATAACGCATACTCAGCGCGTAATCAGCGCGTATCGTGCCACATGCCGCTTCTTCCGGATTAGTTTTACCCATTAATTCACGATAACGAGCAATCGCATTTTCTCCCTCTAACACTTGGACCATGATCGGACCTGATGTCATAAAGGCTTTTAGATCATTAAAGAACGCTTTTCCTTCATGCTCAGCATAAAAACCGCTCGCTTGATCCTCGGTTAAATGAACCATTTTTGCCGCGATAATTCTCAATCCCGCTTTTTCTATACGATGGTAAATCTCGCCGATTAAGTTACGCTTTACTGCGTCAGGTTTGATAATTGAAAATGTTCTTTCAAGAGCCATAAGATGTCCTTTTTGGATTTTGATAGTAAATAGTAAGGCTAATTGATACGTACTCCAATCGCTTGCTGCTACCTTTAGCGACAGATGAGTCACTCCCTAACCACATAGATAACCATGTCATAGGAGCTACTCAACGCCGTCAATACCGCTGTAATAGCAAAAAAGAGTACAAAACGGGGCAATCAACGCTGCCCCTTGGTTACTTATTATTTGGCCTGATCTAATAAAATACGCGCAACGGTCTTAACGCCCATCGCTGTTGCCCCAGCGGCCCATTTATCACTGGCGGATTTACGATACGTTCCCGCGCAATCGACATGTAGCCAGCCTTGCTGGTAATCGTCAACAAAGTAGGATAAGAAAGCCGCTGCCGTACTTGCACCCGGTGAATAATCACCAGAACAAATATTGGAGAGATCAGCAAAGTTCGAGGGCAACATATCACGGTGAAAATCAGCTAATGGCAGTGCCCATAATCCCTCATTTTCCTCTTTAGCCGCATCGAGCGCTTGTTGACTCAAAGCTTCATCAAAACTCAGTAATGCATGATAGTCATTACCTAACGCATTTTTTGCAGCTCCCGTTAACGTTGCACAATCGATGATCAATTGTGGTTTTTGCTCTGAAGCGTAAATCAAACCATCAGCTAAGACTAACCGCCCTTCGGCGTCAGTATTCATAATTTCAACGGTTTTGCCGTTTTTATAGGTGATCACATCACCCAATTTTAATGCACGGCCAGATACCATGTTCTCAGCACAGCACAAAATGAGCTTAACGCGTTTATTCAAACCGCGCATGATAGCCAGCCCCAGGGCTCCGGTGATGGTTCCTGCTCCGCCCATATCCGCTTTCATCGAAGACATAAAATTAGACGGTTTTAAACTATAGCCACCAGAGTCAAAGGTAATGCCTTTGCCAACTAAGCAGGCAAATACAGGAGCATTATCATCGCCCGTTGGGTTGTAGTCTAATTGCAACATGGCAGAAGTGCGCTCAGAACCTCGACCTACCGCATAAATGCCTTCCCAATTTTCCGTCAATAGGTCTTTATCTTTTACAATTCGATAAGAGACGTGATCCGGAGCTAGTGACTTAATAAACTCGGCAGCCATGGTCGCTAATTGACGAGGAGCCACTTCTTCAGCACTTTTATTGATAATATCGCGTGTCCAATCCGCCGCTTTAATCCGTGCTTCAAGTTCAGTTTGATCAGCGCTGGCTAACGACTCCCACTGTAAGGTATTTTTCTTTTTAGGATCACGATAACCTTGGTGAAATGCCCAAATCGTTTCTAAGGTCCATGCTGAACCAGATAAATGTAACGAACGCAATCCTTGGCCATCTAATTTACGTGCTGCACGCTGAATGGCATTGAGATCATTCTCTTTCGATAAATGAATGGTCGCGCCCTGCTCTGAGAATGAGACGAGGGCTTTTTCTCCCCACTGAGGCTGGGCTGACTCTAGACTAATAAATACAGGCATCTGTGTAGACATGGTTTCTCCTTGTCCTATATGGTGTGGCCCTAATAGATATATTCCTTTGTTCCGTTACACTACCGCGCGATTACCGCTCTTGTAACGAGTTGAGAATAACTACTCTCGGATATATCTGAATCACAACGAATAATCAACCTAACGATGTTAACATTTTGTCGCGTAAAAATACCCACTGGATAAAAAAACGGACCATGAGGTCCGCTTATTTTGCTTAAAATTGTTAACTCAACACTGATTTGATGGCTCGCTGCCTACTATAGGCATTGAGCTTTCTTTGTGCATTTGCCACAAAGGCGACATATTACGCAATTGAGTCACTGCGCTACGAATATGTTCAATCGCATAATCTATTTCATCTTCGGTCGTAAAACGGCCAAATGAAAAACGAAGCGAGCTGTGTGCTAATTCATCATCCAAACCCAGCGCACGCAATACATAAGAAGGCTCTAAGCTAGCCGACGTACAAGCACTGCCTGAAGAGACCGCAAGATCTTTCAGGGCCATTAACAACGATTCGCCTTCGACAAAAGCAAAACCGAGATTAAGGTTATGAGGAACACGCTGCTCTAAATCACCGTTAATACTCACAGCTTCGATATCTTGTATGCCATTAAGTAAACGGTCACGTAAAGTTTTAGCATGTTGATAATCATGCTCCATCTCTTGTTTAGCGATGTTAAACGCTTCTCCCATCCCAACAATTTGATGGGTCGCCAGTGTTCCTGAGCGGAAACCGCGCTCATGACCACCACCATGCATCTGTGCTTCAAGATAAATACGCGGCTTGCGACGCACAAAGAGAGCCCCAATACCTTTAGGGCCATAAATTTTATGCGCTGAGAGTGAGATAAGATCGACTTTCATTGCTTGTACATCGATCTCAACTTTGCCCGCGGATTGAGCCGCATCAACGTGAAAGATGATATTTCGCTCACGACACAGCTCACCAATCGCAGTGATATCCTGAATCACACCAATTTCATTGTTGACATGCATCACCGACACTAGCACGGTATCATCACGCATGGCGGCTTGTAATTGATTTATATCGATCAATCCACGACGGTCAGGCTGAAGATACGTCACCTCAAAACCTTCCTGTTCTAGCTGGCGAGTAGTATCTAATACTGCTTTATGCTCAGTTTGACAGGTGATGATGTGCTTACCTTGTTTAGCATAAAAGTGCGCCGCACCTTTAATCGCCAAGTTATTCGACTCTGTTGCCCCTGAAGTAAAAACAATTTCACGCGGATCGGCATTAATAAGTTCAGCAACTTGTTCACGCGCCGTATCCACCGCTTCTTCTGCCTGCCAGCCATAACGATGCGATCGAGAAGCAGGATTACCAAACGTCCCATCCATCGTCATATGCTGAATCATCTTTTCGGCCACGCGCGGATCAACCGGACAGGTGGCCGAATAGTCTAAATAAATAGGCAGTTTCATTTTTTATTTTACTCCAGTGTAAACATTGCCGCTATGAGCGAACGTTAAGACCAAAGGAGGCTGCACCAATAGTGACAGATTGAGAATGCTTATTGCCATTCCCTTGGTTCGCCGCAAGGTTCATACCTTGACGGTCAGAAATTTGTAAGACTTCGTTATCAACCATCAACTCACCGAGTGTGATGTTATTTAAGAAGTCGCTAATACGTGAGCTGAGGTCACACCATAACGTGTGAGTAAGACAACGAGTGCCACCTTGGCAATCACCTTTACCATGGCATTTCGTCGCATCGACAGATTCATCCACCGCCGCGATAACCGTACCAATAGAAATGGTACTCGCTTCTGCGCCTAAACGATAACCACCGCCAGGACCACGAACACTAGCAACCAAGCCCGCTTTACGTAATTTAGAAAATAGCTGCTCTAGATAAGACAGGGAAATACCTTGTCGCTCTGAAATGTCCGCTAGAGGTACTGGGTTTTGCTGCGAATTTAGCGCCACATCTAACATGGCGGTTACCGCGTATCTTCCTTTAGATGTTAATCTCATATTACACCATATCCACATCGATTATGTGGTTGAGATTCTTCCATACCCGACTAATTCAGTCAAGTATTTAATTGACTGAATTAGTCGGGTATTTAACCTTAAATTAATCAGGTGATTAGCGACAATTAAGGCAGGCGCATTTTTTTCTCTACTGCAGTCAATACGCCACGTAAGATATTAATTTCTTGCGCTTCAGGGCGAGCTCGGCTGAATAATCGACGGAGCTTGTTCATTACCTGCCCTGGCTGTGAAGGGGAAATAAACTCACTTTCCAACAACACTCGCTCTAGATGCTGATAAAATCGGTCCAGTTCTTGATGACGAGGATAGTCCACCACTGTCGGTGATGAAAACTCACTCTGTTGATGTGTTAAATGAGCAACGCGAATCTCGTAACATAACGTTTGCACGGCCATCGCTAAGTTTAATGAGCTGTATTCGGGGTTAGCAGGAATGCATACATGATAATGACAAAGCTGTAACTCTTCATTGGTTAAGCCTGTTCTTTCACGACCAAATACTACCGCAACAGGATGGGTTTGACCTTCAATCGCAAATTGTTCGCCACACTGACGAGGATCAAGCATCGGCCACTCTAATGTACGTGAACGGGCGCTGCTACCAACGACTAACCCACACTCAGCAACCGCTTCACTCAGCGTGCTGACGATCTGCGCATTTAACGCAATATCACTGGCACCCGCAGCTAACGCGATTGCTTGAGCATCTACTGCGCATTCAGGTGCGACTAATACCATCTGACTTAGGCCCATCACTTTCATCGCTCTAGCCGCTGAACCAATGTTGCCTGAATGTGATGTGCCCACTAAAACGATTTTAACATTGTCTAACATGACGTTAATTTACCATCAATCTATCGCTAATCTCGCCGTCGATGATGACACTCGTTGATTCGCGTTGACGAGCGAGTCCATCTTAACTTTAACGGTATTAAATTGGCTTGAAGGGTTGGCTAAGTAACTCGAGAATAATCCATACAAAAACGGTTACTTGGCGTTCGTTGTTCGATAATAACATAAAGAAAAATGAAATGATCAGGCCCGTTGTCGGCCGAACCATTAAGCGAGCAAAAAATAACCACTTCCTTTTTGGTATGATTTTGCTATAATCCGCTCCGCTTTTTTCGTTCTTTAACATCCGTTGGGAAACTCGTATGCATCCAATGCTAAACATTGCTATTCGCGCTGCGCGAAAAGCAGGTAATCATATTGCTAAATCTCTAGAAAACGCTGACAAAATTGAATCCTTTCAAAAAGGAAGCAATGACTTTGTTACTAATGTCGACAAAGAAGCGGAAGCGCTAATCATTGCTACCATCCAAAGCTCTTACCCTGAGCACTGCATTATTGCCGAAGAAGGCGGTCTTATCGAAGGTAAAGATAAAGACGTACAATGGATCATCGACCCACTGGATGGAACCAATAACTTCGTGAAAGGTATCCCTCATTTTGCGGTATCGATTGCCGTAAGAATGAACGGTCGCACCGAAGTTGCCTGTGTTTATGACCCAATGTTAAATGAACTATTTACTGCTCAACGCGGCTCTGGTGCTCAATTAAACAATGGTCGTATTCGCGTTAAGCCATTGAAAGATCTGCAAGGGGCTATCCTTGCGACTGGTTTCCCATTTAAGCAAAAACAACATTCTGAGTCTTACCTAAAAATTATTTCTTCTTTGTTTGTTGAGTGCGCTGATTTTCGTCGTACTGGCTCAGCCGCCTTAGATTTATGTTATTTAGCGTCTAACCGTGTCGATGGCTACTTTGAGTTAGGTCTTAAACCATGGGATATGGCGGCAGGCGAACTGATCGCTCGTGAAGCAGGCGCAATTCTGGCCGATTTTGCTGGCGGTACTAATTACATGCAATCAGGCAATATTGTCGGCTCAAGCCCACGTGGTGTAAAAGCGATTTTGCAACACATCCGTGAAAACGGAAACAGTGCGATTTTTAAATAACCGTTCTATTGTCAAACAATCAGCATGGCACCAATCATCCATGCTCGCTTGATAAAAAAAACCGCTGAATATTCAGCGGTTTTTTTGTTACTGGTGAAGACGAATCTCACTGTCACCTGTCAACCTTAAGCTAAGGCAACTCATCCAACTCAGCACCCTCTTTTTCTATAGGTGCTGGAATAAGATGCTCACGGGTAATACCAAGCTTTAACGCTAACGCCGAAGCAACGTAGATAGAAGAGTAAGTACCTACCGTGATCCCCAACAGTAATGCGGTAGCAAAACCATGGATATTCGCACCACCTTGGACAAATAATGCGATCACCACAAACAAGGTCGTACCTGAAGTAATTAACGTCCGACTCAGCGTTTGCGTAATAGAGCTATTCATTACTTCCGCTGAATCGCCTTTACGCAACTTACGGAAATTCTCACGAATACGGTCAAAGACCACTATCGTATCGTTCAACGAATAGCCGACCACCGTTAGTAAAGCGGCCACGATCGTTAAATCAATTTCGATTTGCAGTAACGAGAAAATACCTAGGGTGATGATTACGTCGTGAGCTAGAGATAATACGGCTCCAGAGGCTAAACGCCATTCAAAACGCATTGAAACGTAAAGCAAAATACAGATGAGTGAGGCTAAAATTGCTAAGCCTCCCGCTTCTGCCAGCTCATCACCAACGTTAGGACCAACAAACTCGATCCGGCGCATCTCAACGCTTTCACCCGTTCCCTCTTTGATGGCATTCAGAATTTGGTTACCGAGCGTTTCTCCAGCGACCCCTTCACGAGGACGCAAACGGACCATTACATCACGTGCTGAACCAAAGTTTTGTACTGTTGCATCACCAAATCCACGCTCATCAAGAGCATGGCGAATTTTCTCCAGATTCGCAGGCTCAGCAAAACCCACTTCTATCAGTGTTCCGCCAGTGAAGTCCAATCCCCAGTTTAACCATTTGGTGGATAAGGTAAAAATTGACGCGCCAATCATCAATAGCGATAAGACAAACGTAAACTTTGACCAACGCATAAAGTCGATCGTTTTCTCTGCTTTCAGAATTTGATACATAATGATTCCTAGCCTTAGATCGACAATTTATTAATACGTTTCCCGCCATACAGCAGGTTAACCACACAACGCGTACCGATAATCGCGGTAAACATCGACGTTAAGATACCAATCGATAAAGTAACAGCGAAGCCTTTGATCGCACCAGTACCCACCGCAAACAAAATAATCGCCGTGATCAGCGTCGTGATATTCGCATCAGCAATGGTACTAAACGCATTGGCGTAACCTTGGTGGATCGCTTGTTGCGGATTACGACCTTCACGTAGCTCTTCACGAATACGTTCAAAAATCAGCACGTTAGCATCTACCGCCATACCAACTGTTAACACAATACCGGCAATGCCGGGTAAGGTCATGGTTGCTCCGGGAATCATCGACATAATGCCGATAATCAACACTAAGTTGGTCAACAAGGCTAAGTTAGCAATCAAGCCAAACGTACGATAGTAGAGTGCAGTAAAGATCATCACCGCAAACAAACCCCAGATACAAGCTTGAATACCCATGTCGATATTCTGTTGTCCCATTGACGGGCCAATCGTCCGCTCTTCAACGATCGAAATCGGTGCGATTAATGCGCCTGCACGTAGCAATAACGCTAAATTTTGAGCCTCAGCCGCCGAGTTGATGCCGGTGATTCGGAAATTACGCCCCAATGCTGACTGAATCGTCGCTTGGTTGATGACTTCTTCATGCTTTTCTAAAATCACTCGGCCATCGTCGGTTCTTTCACCACTGTCTCGATATTCAGCAAATACCGTTGCCATCAGCTTACCAATATTATTTCTTGAGAAAGCCGACATCTTACTGCCACCTTCACTATCAAGAGAAATATTGACCTGTGGGCGACCGTATTCGTCGGCACTTGAACTGGCGTCAGTAATACTTGAACCACCCAAAATGACTCGACGTTTTAAAACAACAGGACGACCATCGCGATCCAGTTTAATTTCACTACCTGCAGGCACTCGACCTGCCGCTGCGGCAGCCAGATCAGCCGTAGCGTCGACTTCACGAAACTCAAGGGTTGCCGTCGCACCTAAAATTTCTTTCGCACGTGCAGTATCCTGTACGCCAGGTAATTCAACCACAATCCGACTCGCACCTTGACGCTGCACTAAAGGTTCTGCAACCCCTAATTCATTGACACGATTGCGTAAAATAGTGATATTTTGCTCAACCGCGTAGTTGCGAATCTCTTGTAAACGGGCGTCTGTAAATTTGGCTACCAAGAGGAAGCGCCCATCACGATCAGAAGCGGTAAAATTCATATCACGATGATTCGCCTCTAATAGACGGCGAGTTTCTTCAAGCTGAGCGGCATCGCGTAAAATGATCTCGACGGAATCCGCTTGACTACGGATCGCACGGTAGCGGATCTTCTCATCGCGCAATTCACTACGAAAAGCTTCTTCTTGTTGGCTGACTAATCGCTCCATTGCCGCGTCCATGTCCACTTCCATTAAAAAGTGAACTCCGCCGCGTAAATCAAGGCCAAGTTTCATCGGCGCTGCGCCAATGGATTCTAGCCAACGAGGAGTAGAAGGCGCTAAGTTCAGCGCAACAATGGTGTCATTGCCTAAAGCTTCATTAATGATGTCACGAGCACTGATTTGGGTATCAGTGTCATTAAAACGCACCAAAATGGAGCCATTTTCGAAAGCAATGGATTTATGAGAGAGTTGCGCTTTATCGAGCGCTTCAGTGACAGCATCCAGCGTTGACATATCTACAGAGGCGCCACGCGCCCCTGTAACTTGAATAGCCGGATCTTCACCGTAAAGATTAGGAAGTGCGTATAAAGCAGAAATGGTAATGGCAAACACAACCATTAAGTACTTCCATAACGGATAACGGTTTAGCACAGCGAGGATCCTCTAGCTGTTTTACAAAGATTTAAGTGTACCTTTTGGTAACACGGCAGAAACGAAGTCTTTTTTGATCACAACTTCATTATTGTTGTTCAATTCAACAGAGATAAAATCGTTATCATCAGCGATTTTAGTGATTCTTCCCACTAAACCACCACTGGTTAAGACTTCATCACCTTTCGCCATTGAGGCCATTAGACTTTTATGCTCTTTCACTCGTTTAGACTGTGGGCGATAAATCATAAAATAGAAAATTACCGCAAACATGCCAAGCATGATCAGCATTTCGAAACCACCACCCTGTGATGCACCTTCACCTGCTGCGTGCGCTACAGAAATTAGACTCATTGAGAAACGTCCTCTAAGTTATTGTTTGTAATATTTGTAGGTATTGGGCCGCACTAAGACAAATTCAAGCCATGAATAGACCCTTCAGGATAAATCCATCTCAGTGCTTGCCATTACGCTTGTTCGATTTGTAGCGGCGGCACTTCGCGTTGACGGCGTGCGTAAAACGCTTCTACAAATTGATCAAAGCGATCTTCGTCTATCGCTTTACGAATACTTTCCATCAATCGTTGGTAATAACGTAGATTGTGAATAGTATTCAGACGAGCGCCAAGAATCTCATTACAACGATCCAAATGGTGCAAGTACGACTTAGAATAATTTTTGCAAGTGTAACAGTCACAGTGCGGATCCAGTGGTGTTGTATCTGTTTTATGTACTGCATTACGGATCTTGATCACACCACCGGTCACAAATAGGTGTCCGTTACGAGCATTTCGTGTTGGCATCACACAGTCAAACATATCGACGCCACGACGCACACCTTCTACCAAATCTTCTGGCTTACCCACGCCCATTAAGTAGCGAGGCTTATCTTCAGGCAGCTGAGGGCAGGTGTGTTCTAAAATACGATGCATATCGGGCTTGGGCTCTCCAACCGCAAGGCCACCGACCGCATAACCATCAAAACCGATTTGTGTTAGTCCTTTCACTGACTCATCACGTAAATCTTCGTATACGCCACCCTGAACAATGCCAAACAGTGAATTGGTATTGTTGAGCTTATCAAAATGGTCACGAGAGCGCTGCGCCCAACGTAATGACATTTGCATCGATTTTTTTGCTTCTTCATGCGTCGCAGGGTAAGGCGTACATTCATCGAAAATCATTACGATATCTGAACCTAAATCTTTTTGGATTTCCATCGATTTTTCAGCATCCATAAAGATTTTGTCACCATTTACAGGGTTGCGAAAATGCACGCCCTCTTCGGTGATTTTGCGAATTTCGCCCAAACTGAAGACTTGGAAACCACCAGAGTCAGTCAGAATCGGGCCTTGCCAATTCATAAAGTCGTGCAAATCACCATGCATTTTCATCACTTCTTGGCCTGGACGCAGCCAAAGATGAAAGGTGTTACCCAGCAAAATTTCAGCACCCGTTTCTTTAACTTCTTCCGGAGTCATGCCCTTTACTGTGCCATAAGTACCAACGGGCATAAAGGCCGGGGTTTGTACAGTGCCACGTTCAAAGGTCAACTGACCTCGACGCGCATTGCCATTTTTCTTTTTCAGTTCAAACGTTAACTTCACAAAGCCTCCAATGTCAGAGAAACAGTCTGACGATATTAAGGGATCAAGCTTAAGCCTGATTTTTTTCAATAAACATCGCATCACCATAGCTGAAGAAGCGATATTTCTGCTCTACCGCATGCTGATAAGCAGCCATAGTGTGCTCATAACCAGCAAAGGCACTGACTAACATAATCAGCGTCGACTCTGGTAGATGAAAATTGGTGATCAATGCATCAATCAATTGATATTGATAACCAGGGAAAATAAAAATATCCGTGTCACCAAAAAAAGGCGCTAACGCTATGCCTTTCGCAAGTGCATCTTGCGCTGCACTCTCTAAAGAACGCACCGAGGTTGTCCCAACCGCAATCACTCTGCCACCACGAGCCTTGGTCGCTGCAATTGCCGCAACCACTTCTTCTGGTACTTCAACGTATTCAGCATGCATATGGTGATCATGAATATTTTCCACGCGCACAGGTTGGAAAGTACCCGCGCCGACATGCAAAGTCACATAGGCAAACTCAACGCCTTTAGCTTGAATTTGATCCAATAATGCTTGGTCAAAATGTAGCCCTGCTGTTGGTGCGGCAACGGCGCCCGGCTTTTGATTATAAACCGTTTGATAACGCTCTTTATCGGTTTCTTCATCGGGGCGATCAATGTATGGCGGCAAAGGCATATGACCAATATGGTTTAAGATTTCCAAAACCGTTTGCTGGGCATTAAATCGAATCTCAAACAAGGCATCATGGCGTGCAACCATGGTCGCTAAATATTGGTCCTGCTCACCCAGATACAGTTCCGTCCCCGGTTTAGGCGGCTTGGAACAACGAACATGCGCTAAAATAGAGTGCTCATCGAGCATACGCTCAACCAACACTTCTAATTTACCACCACTGGCTTTACGACCAAATAAACGAGCGGGGATAACACGAGTATTGTTAAAGACTAATAAGTCTCCTGGCTCAATATAATGCAACACATCGGTAAATGTGCCATCAACCCGTTCACCGGTGGTGCCATTTAATCGCAGTAACCGACTATCAGTGCGCTGCGCTTTCGGGTAACGAGCGATTAGCTCATCTGGGAGGTCAAAGTGAAAATCTGAAACTTGCATGGCTCTTTCTTAGTTATTGATAAGGTTAGCGACGGTTCATTTCGCGGCGCAACAGTATATACCCAAGCTCCGGCAAGATACAGGATTGTCAGCAGCTAGGATACGTTCCATCGATTAAGGATTGTAATCAAAAGTGACTTAGCGGCTTCTCTGTTGCGATTACCAGTAAAAGCTGACTTAACTCTCAGATATTAACCACAAACAAACCTATACTAAATATCAACAGACCGCGCGCCACGTTACGTTCATTGGCCAGTTAAACTTGGTTACCGATCATCGAAAGGAAAAGGAGTTGGTTATGATCAAAGTTGAAGACATGATGACTCGCAACCCACATACTTTGTTGCGTACCCACACAATAGCCGACGCCCGAAATATGATGGAAGCATTAGATATTCGTCATATTCCTATTGTCGATGCCAATCGCCGGTTATTAGGCATTATTACTCATCGCGATGTATTGGCAGCACAAGAGTCGAGTCTATACAACAAAATTACCGATACCTCACATACCGAAACGACCCCTTTGTATGAGGTCATGCACACGGGCGTCATGTCGGTCGCTCCACAAGCCGGCCTAAAAGAAAGTGCTATCTACATGCAACGGCATAAAGTTGGCTGTTTACCGGTAGTCAACAAAGGCGAGTTGGTCGGGATCATTACCGATAGCGACTTCGTCGCTATTGCGATCAACTTGCTAGAATTACAAGAAAACAGCGAGCCCGACGAAGTCGATACGGATAACGACTTTGAGCAAGACGTTTTGTAACTGGTCAATAGCTAGCCGATAGAATAGATAAATAAAAAGAGCATGGTGATCAATACCCTTGCTCTTTTTAGTTTTGAGATAACTTGCTATCACTCAGACAATTGATTGATGCGATAAATTTATTAAAGTTGCAGTTGTCCCCTGCAACTTTACGTCATCAGATTATCACCATGCAGAAGTTAGAACTGCTCTTCTTCGGTTGAACCGGTTAGCGCAGTGACTGACGATTGACCACCTTGAATCGTATTGGTCATTTTATCAAAATAACCCGTGCCCACTTCTTGTTGGTGAGCCACAAACGTATAGCCTTTCTCGGCGGCGGCAAACTCTTTACGCTGAACCATTTCAACATAATGACGCATGCCTTCACCTTGAGCATAGGCATGAGCAAGTTCAAACATGTTAAACCACATGTTATGAATGCCAGCTAAAGTGATAAATTGGTATTTGTAGCCCATATTCGCTAATTCTTGCTGGAATTTGGCGATCGTTTCGGCATCCAGGTTTTTCTCCCAGTTAAACGATGGCGAGCAGTTATAAGCCAAGAGTTGATCAGGGTACTGAGCATGAATCGCTTCAGCAAACTGTCGCGCTTCTTCTAAATCGGGTTTAGCGGTTTCACACCAGATTAAGTCGGCGTAAGGAGCGTAAGCCAAACCACGAGAAATCGCTTGATCGATCCCAGCACGAACACGATAGAAACCTTCAGCGGTACGCTCACCAACAATAAAGTCAGCATCATATGGATCACAATCCGACGTTAATAGATCCGCGGCGTTAGCATCGGTTCGAGCAATCACCAGCGTGGTTGTTCCAGCAACATCAGCAGCCAGACGCGCAGCCACCAATTTTTGCACCGCTTCTTGAGAAGGAACCAGTACCTTGCCGCCCATGTGACCACATTTTTTCACCGACGCTAATTGGTCTTCAAAATGAACCCCTGCCGCACCGGCTTCAATCATCGATTTCATCAGTTCATAAGCATTCAGGACACCGCCAAACCCCGCCTCTGCGTCAGCGACTATTGGTAAAAAGTAATCGATACCCCCTTCATCTTGTGGAGATTTGCCATTTGACCATTGAATTTGATCAGCGCGACGAAACGCATTATTAATGCGTTTAATAACGCTAGGAACCGAATCGACCGGATAGAGCGATTGATCAGGATACATCGTCCCAGCGGTATTATTGTCCGCCGCGACTTGCCAACCTGAAAGGTAAATCGCTTCGATACCAGCCTTAGCTTGTTGGACGGCTTGTCCTCCCGTCAAAGCACCAAGACAGTTAACGTAGCCTTTTTTAGCACTACCGTTTACCAGTTCCCATAATTTATCTGCACCACGCTGGGCGATGGTATTGGCTGGGGTGACTGAGCCCCGTAAATTAACGACATCTTCTGCACTGTATGTCCGCTTAACGTGTTTCCAACGTGGATTCGTTGCCCAATCTTTTTCTAGTGCTTCGATTTGCTGGCGGCGAGTTAATGTCATGTTCTGTCCCTCTTATCATTGGTTTCGCGTGGCTGATGGCACACGCCGATATTGTCCTTTTCGCCACTCACTTCGATTCAGTGAGCTTTGAAGTTCGGTTTCACGTTACTGTTATTTATTATTGGTTAAGACCGTTCTACGCCAAATAGTCGTAGCCCGGGATGGTTAAAAAGTTACCGAGGTCGTCACTGGTGGTGAGACGTTCAATCAATTCAGCTGCTTCGGTAAACCGCCCCTGATCAAAGCGTGCTTGCCCAACTTCAGCTTTAACGACTTCAATTTCTTGAGCTAAGTAATCACGAAATAACGTTTTCGTGACTACTTGTCCGTTATCTAAGGTTTTACCGTGCTGAATCCATTGCCAAATTGAAGCGCGAGAGATCTCTGCGGTCGCTGCATCTTCCATCAAACCATAAATTGGTACACAGCCATTACCAGAAATCCACGCTTCGACGTATTGCAAAGCAACACGAATATTGTGTCGCATGCCTTGCTCGCTCCGCGGGCCATCACAAGGAGCAAGCAGCGCTTCTGCACGGATTGGCGCATCCGATAAGCGAGTCACATCCAATTGATTACGACGCTCACCCAGCACTTGATTGAAGACCTCCATAGCAGTATCCGCTAATCCGGGATGAGCGACCCAAGTTCCATCATGGCCATTCATCGCTTCCAGCATTTTGTCATGACGGATTTTTTCCAGTACTTGAGCGTTAAGCGCAGGATCTTTGGCAGGAATAAAGGCCGCCATGCCTCCCATGGCAAATGCGCCGCGTCGGTGGCAGGTATAGATCAATAAACGTGAGTAAGCATTCAAAAATGGCTTATCCATCGTCACGACTTGACGGTCAGGCAATACGCGATCAGGGTGTTTTTTCAACGTTTTAATGTAGCTAAAGATATAATCCCAGCGGCCACAGTTGAGCCCCACAATGTGTTCTTTAAGAGCAAAGAGGATTTCATCCATCTGAAACACCGCAGGCAGAGTCTCAATCAACACCGTCGCTTTTATCGTCCCGGTCTCTAAACCAAAATAATCTTCGGTAAAATGGAAGACATCACTCCACCATTGCGCTTCTTGATAAGCTTGGAGTTTTGGTAAATAGAAATAAGGACCACTGCCTTTTTTCAATAACGCTTTATAGTTATTGAAAAAATACAAAGCGAAATCAAATAAAGCCCCGGGAATCGCTTGCTCAGCAAATAGGACATGCTTCTCTTGTAAATGCAGCCCTCGAACTCGACAAATCAACACGGCTGGATCTTCTTTAAGTTGATAGACCTTATCGTTATCTGGATTACGATAACTGATGGTGCCATTCACCGCATCGCGCAAATTCACTTGTCCATCGAGCAGCTTATCCCAAGCGGGTGACATCGAATCTTCAAAATCGGCCATGAAGACTTTAACGTTGGCATTGAGTGCATTGATGACCATTTTACGATCCGTTGGACCGGTAATTTCTACTCTTCGATCTTGCAGATCATTAGGAATACCAAGGATTTTCCAGCTGCCTTCACGAATATCGATGGTTTGCTCTAAAAAATCAGGCAGGTGACCTTGATCAATACGCTGCTGTTGCTGTTCGCGCTCATTGAGTAACGTATTCACTCGCGACGCAAAATGACGACACAGCTCAGCTAAAAAGGTTTGGGCTTCAACAGAGAAAATGGTGCTATGTTCCGAGGATAGAGCCCCATTAACAACTAATTGATCGTGATGCTTAGCGTTTTCAATGGCTGATGACGATTTATCGGGGGTTTGAGCAAGCATGGCATCCTTCCTTAGAGGCTATCTTTACATGTCATTTGTAAATTTAGAACTACAAAAAACACAGTAAGTATATAACAATAATATTGGCGAGTTGTGTTTATAAGCCTGACTTAATCCATCAATGGGTCAAAGGTAAGTCAGCACGATACAAACCAATAAACTCAAGACAAACATTACCCTATAAGCCATTACAATTAAAGAGCGAAAGTTAACACATCGTTAAATTCAACGTTTTATTCCGTTTCAAACTATCGTTTATTATTGGCTTAAAAAATGTAATTTATTACGTAATAAAATTACATTAAAAATTAACCTTGAAAGTCGTTTAAAACAGCCGTTCGATAATTAAATCGATCAGCGATATCGTATTTTCAGGGTTCAAGCAGGATAGATAACCGAATGTTGAAACAATGGAATGGGGAAAAGATGTAAAATTAACCATGTGAAGTTTTACTATTTTATGAAAGCTTCAAAACTTTATCGCTGTAAAATTTGACAAAAAAAGATTCACTAGCAGAGTTAAACTCTGTTTAATTAATAAAAAATGGCAAATAAAACTAGAAAAACCGCAAATATACAGAACAGCCAAACGGCTTAACATCATTATGCTCTCCAAACGACTTGGCGCTATTAACCGCTAGCAAGCAAGCCACTGGCAAATTTATCTGGAAAAAACGTCACCAATGCCAATGAGAGCCAAAACTCGCTCTCACTGGCTCCATGAACATAGATAAATGATGGAGTTAGAGTAAACAAACGTCGCTAATATCACAGCAACTTCCAAAACGAAGAGTGTATCGCCGCCATCGTCCCTCCCTTATTTTGTCCTGAGAGGGCGTTATAATAGCTGCGCCACGACTTCAGCAAGCTGTTCGAAAGTTGGCTGACGAGATGAACCGGGACGCCATACCACACCAATTTCTCGATAAGCCTGCTGACCGGGAGGATCAATAATCACTAAGTTTTGATTGTCTAACAGACCATGTTCAATCGCCATTTGCGGAATAAAGGTCATACCTAATCCGTTGGCCACCATTTGTACTAAGGTATGTAAACTGGTTGCCATAAAAGGATTGATTTTTTCTTTATCGGTTAACTTACAGGCAGATACCGCATGTTCAGTTAAGCAGTGCTCATGCTCTAATAAAAATACCGATTCATTAGGCAGATCATCATAAGTGATAGGTACTCGAATACGGTCCGCCTGCTGACGGCTAATCACCATCCTAAAAGGATCTCGACCAACGATTCGACTCATCATCTGACCGATGTCCATCGGTAAGGCGAGAATTAATACATCGAGCTCTCCGACTCGCAAGGCGTTTAATAGATTAGCGGTCGTATCTTCGCGTAATAATAAGTGTAACTTAGGATAACGTTGGTTAAGCTCTTGCACCAAATCACACAATAAAAAAGGCGCGATCGTCGGAATGCAGCCTAGTTTAAGCTGTCCTTCCATTGGTCCATTTTGACACTGCTGACCTAACTCCAGCAGATCTTTACCTTTCGCCAGTAATTCACGCCCTCCCTTTACCACTTGTTCTCCGGCATAAGTAAAAACCAACGGGCTTTTTTTGTCCGATTTCTCATATAAAGGGCAACCAATCAGAGTCTGCAAATTTTGAATGCCTTTACTCAGTGTCGATTGGCTAACAAAACAGCGTTCAGCCGCTTCACTAAAATGCCGTGTTTCATATAACGTAATCAAATAATGTAGCTGCTTTAAGCTTGGCCATTTATTCATCGTATTCTCTTTATTCTCCACTCAAATAGCTTAAAGCGCGATTTCTCGTACCGAGTAAATTCAGCCACCAATTCTTATCGCTTTTTTCGATTAACTTAATCTATTTAATTCGCTTTTTTCTATGCTACATGGTGTACTATAGTTTGTCTCGTTTAAATGGACTTGATAAAACATGCTGTTTTATCAAGCATTAACCATCATCTTAGGAGCAAAAAAATGGTACTCGTAGGTCGTCAAGCCCCTGATTTTACTGCTGCAGCTGTTCTTGGTAACGGTGAAATCGTTGAAAACTTCAACTTTGCACAGTTTACAAAAGGTAAGAAAGCCGTTGTTTTCTTCTACCCTCTTGATTTCACTTTCGTTTGTCCTTCAGAGCTTATCGCTTTTGACAAGCGTTTTGAAGATTTCCAAGCTAAAGGCGTTGAAGTGATCGGTGTTTCTATCGATTCACAATTCTCACACAACGCATGGCGTAATACTCCGGTAGAAAACGGCGGTATCGGCCAAGTTAAATACCCATTGGTTGCAGATATCAAACACGAAATCGTTAAAGCTTACGATGTCGAGCATCCAGAAGCGGGTGTTGCATTCCGTGGTTCATTCCTGATTGATGAAGAAGGCCTAGTTCGTCACCAAGTGGTTAACGATCTGCCTCTAGGTCGTAACATTGATGAAATGCTACGTATGGTAGATGCACTTAACTTCCACCAAAAGCACGGTGAAGTTTGCCCTGCGCAATGGGAAGAAGGTAAAGCAGGCATGAAAGCCTCTAGTGAAGGCGTAGCTGCATTCCTATCTGAGCATGCTGGTGATCTAGGTAAGAAATAAGTTAATAGGCCACTACCGGCCTATTAATGGCTCGCGCTCAACTCGAGCCACACGGATAAAGGTTGGACACAATAAAAAGCGTTTAACGCATAAGCCAATCAGTCATAAGTAAAGTCATCAAAGCCCAAAGCCACTGGTTTTGGGCTTTTTTCATTCATGTCATCCTCAATAAACGCCAATTCCTAAGCACTCTAAATCACTCACTCACGCTATTTAAGGAAAGGTAAAAAGCTTAACTTTACCTCTATTTCAGACCTTAGGTTAACAGACGCTATCGCGGCAGACTGATAAAATCAGCATCAACAACTCAAACCGTTTAAGTGAGAGATCATCATGAATTATGAACTTGAAGTCTGCATTGATAATATCGAATCGCTGCATTATGCCATTCAAGGAGGCGCGACGCGTATCGAACTTTGCTCAGCGTTAGCGTTAGGAGGGCTAACCCCCAGCTATGGCATGATGAAGCAAAGTGCTCGTCTATCGATTATTCCGGTGTATGCCATGATACGCCCACGCCAAGGCGATTTTTTGTATGACCACGATGACATCACCATGATGTTAGATGACATTGATGCTGCAGCCGAAGCTAAGCTCCAAGGTGTCGTCATTGGGGCCTTAACCGCACAGGGGGAGATAGACGAATCACAGGTCAAACAACTGGTTACCCGTGCTCAGCAACATGGTTTAGGTGTGACGTTCCATCGAGCAATTGATCAATGTCGGGATTTTCGTCAGGCGCTTGAACTCTTAATTGATTTAGGATGTGAGCGAGTACTTACCTCAGGGCAAGCACCTCAAGTAGAACAAGGTATCTCTACATTGGCAGACATGGTCTCCCTTGCCAAAGGCAGAATTCGCATTATGGCAGGCGCAGGATTAACCGCGAATAATGTGACGCGGATTATTCAACAAACTGGGGTACAGGAAGTCCACTTATCAGGTAAAAGCGTACGGCCCAGTCACATGCAGCTCAAATCCGCTGCCGCAAAAATGGGCCAAGCGGACGTGGATGATTTTATGATCCCGGTAACGAATCCAACCGCGATTGCTCAAGTTGCTGAACAATTGAGGAGCTTGGTTTAGCGCAACGCATCGTCTATCGATTGTTTGCCCAAGTGACGAACATCTTTACCTTTTACAAAGTAAATAATGTATTCACAAATATTTTGGCAGCGATCACCGACCCGTTCAATAGCACGAGCCGACCACATTACTTGCAAAATGTGCGGTATATTTTTCGGGTCTTCCATCATATAGGTCATTAATTGACGGATCACCGCTTCGTATTCTTGGTCTAATTTATCATCTTGTTTATGCAACGCCGCCGCCGCGACCACATCCATGCGAGCGAAAGCATCTAAGACTTGATGCAGCATGGCGATGGCTTGACGGCAGAGTGGCTCTAATGAGACTTGAAAGCGACGTTCTTTATCGGCAGGGCTTTCTATTGCGATATAGGCCATTTTAGTCGCGACGTCACCAATGCGTTCTAAATCGGTAATGGTTTTAATGATGGCCATAATCAAACGCAAATCTTTGGCCGTCGGCTGGCGCTTAGCGATGATTCGCGTGCACGCTTCATCGATTGACACTTCCATTTCATTGACTTGATGGTCATCTCGAACCACTTTGCGTGCCAACTCGATATCTTCTTTGTGCAGCGCCTGCATCGCCAAAGAGAGTTGCTGTTCCACCAACCCTCCCATGGTCAGTACATGGGTTCGAATCGATTCAAGTTCGACATTAAATTGTCCTGAAATATGTCGGCCTAACTGCATCATGCCATCCTATTTTTTGCTATTTGATTAGCCATATCGACCAGTAATGTAGTCTTCGGTCTGTTTTTTCAATGGAGAAGTAAAAATAGAATCTGTATCTGCATATTCGATCAACTTTCCCATATGAATAAAAGCCGTATGGTCACTGACTCGCGCCGCTTGCTGCATATTGTGCGTCACTATCACCACGGTATATTGTTTTTTTAACTCATGAATCAATTCTTCAATGGTTAAGGTTGAAATAGGGTCCAACGCGGAGGTAGGTTCATCCAACAACAATACCTCGGGTTCAATCGCTATCGCTCTCGCAATAACCAAGCGTTGCTGCTGTCCACCGGATAATCCAAATGCATTTTCGTGCAAACGATGTTTTACCTCATCCCACAAGGCCGCCGCTCGTAATGAATACTCTGCCGCGTCATCGAGTGTCCGACTGTTTTTTATACCTTGTAAGCGTAGACCATAGACCACATTCTCATAAATGGATTTAGGAAAAGGATTGGGGCGCTGAAAGACCATCCCGACTCGGCGTCGCAACGTCGGCACATCGACATCACTGTCATAGACATTTTTACCATGCAATTTCACGGCACCTTCAACTCGACAACCATCGACTAAATCGTTCATTCGATTAATACAGCGTAATAACGTCGACTTACCACAACCTGAAGGACCAATAAATGCCGTCACCTGCCCTTTGGGAATACGCATCGAAATTCCATTTAAAGCACGAGTCTGTTGGTAATACAAACTGAGTTCTTCAATAGTAATCGCGGTTTGCTGATCCGTTAAATGATGAACATCTAAGGGAGGCTGATAACCTAATGTTTGCTCAACAGAAAACATATTTAATCTTGTCCTAAGGTTCGGTATTTTTCACGCAAGTTATTGCGAATATGAATGGCGGTTAAGTTCAACATCACGACCACGGTCACCAGTAAAAAGGCCGTGGCATACACTAAGGGGCGAGCAGCTTCAATATTGGTGGTTTGAAAACCAACATCGTAAATGTGAAATCCCAAATGCATAAACTTGCGCTCTAGATGTACAAAAGGAAACTCGCTATCGACAGGTAAATTCGAGGCTAGCTTAACCGCACCGACTAACATCAAAGGAGCCACTTCGCCAGCGGCGCGAGCAATCGCAAGAATCAGCCCAGTAATCATCGCTGGACTGGCCATCGGCAGCACTATCCGCCAAATGGTTTCAAACTGCGTTGCTCCTAAGGCTAATGAACCATAACGCACTGATGGCGGAATGCGTGTTAACCCCTCTTCGGTGGTGACGATCACCACCGGTAAGGTAAGCACCGCTAACGTTAATGCCGCCCACAATAATCCCGGCGTACCAAAGGTGGGGGCTGGTAAACTATCGGCATAAAACACATTATCAATACTTGCGCCAATCGTATACACAAAAAAGCCCAGCCCAAATACCCCATAAACAATCGATGGCACACCCGCAAGGTTGATCACCGCGACACGAATTAAACGCGTAAAGGCGTTGTCTTTAGCATATTCATGCAGGTAAACCGCAGCAATAACACCCAGTGGCATCACAATCACAGACATGATCAATACCAACAATACGGTGCCAAAAATGGCGGGAAAGACCCCACCTTCAGAATTCGAGTCGCGAGGCGAGTCGGATAAAAAATCCCACAAGTGCTTCAGCCAGCGAATCACTTTCTCGGCATGGGTCATTTCATTGGGATACCAATAATCGAGCACCTGACTCATTGGGATACCAATCGTATCACCAGCCATATCTTGCAATAAGAGTCGCTGATCATCCAATGTTGCCCTTAAGCTTTCTAATCGTTGCTCAGCTTCGGCCAGCTCACTCACCCATTGCTGCTCTTTTTGCTGGCGCTCTGTACGCTGGTTAGGGGTTTGTTTTAAAGAACTGGGATCTGAGAGACGAAGCGTCGTTAACTGATGAGCCAGTTCACGAATGCGCGGTCGAACTTGCTGCTCGATCTCCGCTCTTATCTGCTGAGTCTGCCCAAAAACGGTTGCTAACCACTGAGAGGGACTTAAAGGCTGCTCTTGACTGATGAGTGTCGATTCAAAACCAATCAGCTTACCATAAAACTGCCCATCATGGGTTCGTTGCAAGACGACCCAACCATGAGCAAGGGTCGCCGGTGACAATTTAATATCAAGAATCGACAAAAAATCAGCCTGATAAATGTCTCGATTAGCCACCTTAATGTTTAATCGTTGCACGTGGCCTTGCGCAATCGCGTCTTCAGGTAGGCTTATTCCCATCTCAAGAAGATGATTGACCGTCACCTTTTCTCGAGCATAGAGCTGCCCAACTAAAGTATGACCATCTTCAGTTTGCCATTGATAGAGCGGCGCTGGCCAAAAATAAATTAATCCTTTCCAGCCAATTAATAACAATAAGCCTAATACAGAGATCAAACTGATGCTAACGGCGCCAGCCGTCAGCCAAATCCAAGGAGAGCCAGATTGAAATTGCTGGGTCAGTTTCATTTACGTGCTCCCGATTACAATGAACGATATTTGGCGCGTAAGCGCTGACGCACCCACTCGGCAAAGGAGTTAACGATAAAAGTAAAGACAAACAACAATAACGCCGCTAAAAACAGCACTCGATAATGAGAGCTCCCCACCGCAGACTCAGGTAGTTCAATCGCAATATTCGCTGAAATGGTGCGCATGCCTTGTAAAATATTCCAATCGAGAATAGGCGTATTCCCTGTTGCCATCAGTACGATCATGGTTTCGCCAACGGCTCGCCCCAACCCCATCATGATTGCCGAAAAAATTCCTGGGCTGGCGGTCAATAACACTACATGGGTTAAGGTTTGCCATCCAGTCGCCCCAAGAGCCAATGAACCATCCGATAAATGCTTCGGAACCGAAAAAATCGCATCTTCAGCAATGGTAAAAATCGTTGGGATCACGGCAAATCCCATCGCAATCCCCACAATTAACGCATTACGCTGATCAAAACCAATGTCTCTTTGATCCAAAAAGAGCAGTACATCTCCGGCAAACAAGACTTGTTCGATGAGATGACTAAAAGAGAGCGTCAATGCCATGATAACGATCATTAATGGCACTAAGATCAGTGCTTGCCAACCGGAAATGTCATACCCCAAATAACGTTTAGGTAACCAAGACCAGATAACACCAATGATTAACGTCGAGATGGGTAAACCGATTAAAAGTGTGACTACCGCTGCTAAATTGTTTTCTACAATAGGGGCAAACCATAGCCCAGCGAGAAAGCCAATGATCACCGTCGGAAGCGCCTCCATCAATTCAATGGTCGGCTTCACCACTCGACGCATCGCGGGTTTCATAAAATAAGCGGTATAAATAGCGGCAAACACCGCTATCGGCACGGCAAATAGCATGGCATAGAAAGCCGCTTTCAATGTACCAAACGCAATCGGCACTAAACTTAATTTAGGTTCAAACTGCTCATTCGCCGCGGTTGACTGCCACACAAACTGCGGCTCTGGATAGCCTTCATACCAGACTTTTTTCCATAGTGCCGAAAAGGAAATCTCAGGATGAGGATTATCCAATTCAATGACCTGAACGATTCCATCGTCCCAAGTAGCAATATAACGCTCGTTATTCGACATCACCGCTAGCGTCGGCGCTTTAGGAAAAACCCGCTCAAACAACACCAGCTTTTCACTGGTGGTATAATGACTTTGTAGCGTGCCATTAGGATAAAAAGTATAAAAACCTTTACGCTGAGTATCCGTGAGCAAAAGCTGAATAGACGGTGCCAGCTGAAAATCACGAATCGACTGCAACTGGCGTTGACCTTGCTGTAAAACATCAAACCATTGACTGACAACGCCATTCTCGTAAGTAACCAGCAAAGAATAAGCACCGGATAACAAGGTCATATTCGTCACTAAGCGCTGCGGCTGGCCGCGACTAAGATCCACTTGTTCACGCAGACGATACGCTTCACCATCACGCTGAATAACCGCCAATTGCGAGCCGGTACGTAAGTAAATCGTCTGGCCATCTGGAGTAATAAGCAGTTGATCCAGTTGCGCGTACCGAGTCGGTAATACCGTTTCTGCCATGGCTAAAGGCGCTTGTCGCGCCAGCCAACGAATCATCACCCGTTGGTCAGCCAAATAACTGACCGTATAAAGATAGTCAGCCGTTAGCGCAAAGTTGAACTGCTCAATCACCGCTTCCTCTGGTGCTGCAACCAGCGTAGATTCGGTGCTTAATGACTCCAGCACAGGGGTAAACTCTCGTCGCTGTTGAGTTATTGAATAATCAAACCGAGGACGAAAAAGATGCACCTGATGCGCAGCATCCAAAACCGCATACCACCCGTCTTGTGCCGTACTGGCTTCTATTTTAACAGGAACAAAAGACAAAGGCTGTCGCCATAACGGCTGATCACTCGGTTGCTTTAGCGCCCAAAATTCCGCTTCACCATATTGATCGACCACGAACAGATGCTCACCATAATCATCCATCGCCAGTACCTGAGGCTGCACAGAAGAAATCGGCTGTTTAGCAAAGTTGGCATCAAGCTTGGCATCTGCAAAAAGTGGTAGGGTGACCAACGCCAAATAAACAAAAATTAAAATCAGAGCCGCTAAGACTCCAACCCCGCCACAGGTTACCGCAAAGCGAACGCAACGATCTTTCAAGCGTCGTTTATGATCTCGTTGCTGTAATGAAAATTCACTGTGGGGCATCAATTCACTCTATCCTTGTTATCTTGAGGGGGCGGCCGAGCTTAGAAAGCGGTAGTGACCAACAGCACGGAGAGTAAGAATAAGATCGCGAGCGCAAGAAGCGCATCAGAATAACCAGCCGCTTAACTATGTGAAGCGTTTCATACTTTATGGTGCTACAGGGTATACTATTTCAAATACGTGACGGTTATATTACAGCGCAGATAAGCAACTGAAAACAAAACCACTCTATATCAACTCAATTTGTAATAATTATGTCATATCATCGCTTTAGTTTGCACAATGATCATTGCGACTGGCTTATCTACAAATAACGTCAATCGTCAGATAGACGGCAGTCCGTCGCCATGAGTATAGATAAACGATGTGATTGAGATGACGTAAATTATAAACTAGGCAACAGATAAGCATGGCGGAAACAGACGCATCATCTCGTCAAGGTTTTCGAGCTTAAGCAAAAGAAAGGAATCCATGAGTACCGAAAAGTTGTACATCGACAAAGAATTAAGTTGGCTTTCGTTTAATGAGCGTGTGTTGCAAGAAGCGGCAGATAAAACGGTACCATTGATTGAAAGAATTCGTTTTTTAGGTATTTTTTCTAATAACTTAGATGAATTCTATAAAGTCCGTTTTGCCGATGTCAAACGGCGGATTTTAATCAACCGTGAACAAGGCGTAAAAGATAGCTCCAAGCATCTACTGAGTAAAATGCAGAGCAAAGCGTTTAAACTGAACCAAGATTTTGATCGTCTATACAGTGAATTGATTGTCGAAATGGCCCGGCGACGGATTTTTTTAGTCAATGAGAGCCAACTCGATCCCTTACAGCAAAAGTGGATCAGTAAATATTTTCATAAAGAGGTGTTACCCCATATTACTCCGCTATTGCTGCGTGATGATATTGATGTATTGCAATTTCTTAAAGATGAGTACGCTTACATTGCCGTTGAGCTTAAAAAAGACCAGCAATCAAGCTATGCCCTGCTCGAGATCCCAACCGATCACTTACCTCGCTTTGTCATGTTACCTGAGCAAAAAGGCAAAGGACGCAAGACCATTATTTTGCTCGACAATATTATTCGTTACTGTTTAGATGATATTTTCCGTGGCTTTTTTGATTACGACACGCTTCACGGCTACGCAATAAAAATGACTCGAGATGCAGAGTACGATTTACGCCGCGAAGTTGAGTACAGTTTACTCGAACAATTATCAGAAGGCTTAAGTCAGCGACTGACCGCGATGCCCGTGCGTTTTATCTACGAACATGATATGCCTGAAGCCATGCTGACGTTTTTATGTGAAAAACTCAAAATTTCTTATTATGATAGTCTGCTTCCCGGTGGTCGTTATCACAACTTTAAAGACTTTATCGCGTTTCCCAATGTTGGGCGCGATTACTTAGAAAACCGTACATTACCACCTCTCAAATGTGCTGATTTCGATGGTTACTTAAACGCCTTTGATGCCATTCGTAGCCAAGACATCTTACTCCACTACCCTTACCATCGCTTTGAGCATATCACCGAGTTAGTGCGCCAAGCCTCGTTTGATCCCAAAGTGATCAGCATTAAAATCAACATTTATCGGGTAGCTAAAAACTCTAAATTGATGAATTCGTTGATCGATGCAGTGCATAACGGTAAACGTGTCGTCGTGGTCGTCGAGCTGCAAGCGCGTTTTGATGAAGAAGCCAATATCGAATGGTCCCGGATCCTCACTGAAGCGGGCGTTGACGTGATTTTTGGTATCCCAGGAATGAAAATTCATGCCAAGTTACTGTTGATTACTCGTCGAGAAGAGAGTGAATTAGTGCGCTATGCACATATTGGTACCGGGAATTTCCATGAAAAAACCGCACGGATTTATACTGACTTTTCTTTACTCACCGCCGATCATGAACTCACCAATGAAGTGCGTAGTGTGTTTGCGTATATTGAAAATCCATTTCGCCCGATTAAATTTACTCACTTACTGGTTTCACCGCGAAATAGCCGTACCCAGTTGTATCGATTGATTGATAGTGAAATTGCCAATGCCCGTAACGGTAAGAAGGCTGAAATCATAGTTAAAGTGAATAATTTGGTTGATAAAGGATTGATCAATAAACTCTATGGTGCGAGCAGTGCGGGCGTTAAAATAAAAATGATCATTCGCGGTATGTGTTCATTAGTTCCCGGTGTTGCAGGAGTCAGTGATAACATTAGTATTATTAGTATTGTTGATCGTTTCTTAGAGCATCCACGAGTACTGATCACCCATAACGATGGCGACCCTTTAGTCTATATCTCTTCGGCTGACTGGATGACACGTAACCTCGATCATCGGATTGAAGTAACCACACCCATTCGTAGCCCACGTTTAAAACAACGGATCATCGATATCATTAATCTCCAGTTTACCGATACCGTCAAAGCTCGAGTTATCGATAAAGAGATGAGTAACCGTTACGTCAAACGCGGCAATCGGAAAAAAATACGTTCACAATTGGCTATTTACGACTACCTTAAACAAATAGAAAAAGAAACACGCAAACCCAAAGGAAACCTTGAGCCACATGAAAACCCACTCTGAGATCTCTTCTCCAGACAGTAGCGAATCGACCAGCCGAGAAATCGCGGCGATTGATCTTGGCTCAAATAGCTTCCATATGGTGGTCGCAAAAGTCGTTGAACAAGATTTACAACTGATCAGCCGCCATAAACAACGGGTGCATTTGGCATTAGGCTTAGATGAACAAAAAAATCTGGATCACGCCTCCATTGAGCGAGGGTTAGCCTGTTTAGCCATGTTTGCCGAGCGGCTCCAAGGGTTCAAAGTCGAGAATGTCCGTATCGCGGCCACCCACACCTTACGTCAAGCTAATAACGCTCACCTTTTCTTACAACGAGCGTTAGAGGTGATGCCTTTTCCTATCGAAATTATTCCTGGCAGTGAAGAGGCGCGATTGATTTATCTTGGTGTAGCTCATACTCAACCGCAAGCAGACTCTATGCTGGTCGTCGATATTGGCGGTGGAAGTACGGAGCTGATCATCGGTAAAGGCTTTGAAGCTGAATTGGTTAACAGCAAACAGATGGGCTGTGTCAGTTACACTGAACGCTTTTTTACCAATGATAAACTGTCCAAGAAAAAGTTTGCTCAAGCGATTTTATCGGCGGAACAAAAACTCGAGTCCATGGCCAGTAAATATCGTAAAAAAGGCTGGCAGCGTGCGTTTGGCTCATCCGGTACCGTCAAAGCTATCCATGAAGTATTGATTGGCTTAGGCTACGACGATGGCGTGATCACCCAAGAACGGCTACATAAATTAGTCGATAAGCTGTGTGAGTCTAATCAAATTGCGGATATTCAATTAACCGGACTGACTGATGATCGTAAACCGGTCTTTCCTGCCGGAGTCGCCATCTTAACCGGTGTCTTTAATGCATTAAAGATCAAGGAAATGCATTTTTCCGATGGCGCATTGCGCGAAGGCTTACTGTATGAAATGGAAGATAGGTTCAAGTACGACGATGTCCGTTTACGCACGACAGAAAACTTAGCGGTCAAACACTTCGTTGATTTAGAGCACGCGGCAAAAGTGAAGGGCTACGCTAAAGAGTTTTTGAGTCAAGTTAATGACGAATTAGGACTCAAAGCCAACAGTGATTTATTTGCGCTACTAGAATGGGCTGCGCTACTCCACGAAGTTGGCCTTAGCATCAGCTTACAAGCCTTTCATCGTCACTCCGCTTACATCTTACAGCACACCAATATGCCAGGGTTTAACAGTGAACAACAAAGGGTGCTCGCGACGCTGGTTCGCTTTCAACGTAAAGCTCTGAAGCTTGGTGAAATGAGCGATTTCTATCTCTATAAGAAAAAACACATCATCGGTCTTATCCGCGTGTTACGGTTAGCGATTGTCCTAAATGGACAGCGCAATGATGATCCACTTCCCGAGATTCGCTTAAGTGCCAAAGAAGATCGGTGGCAATTAACATGCAGTGATCCAGCTTGGCTTGAAAACAACAAACTGCTGCACATCGATTTACTCAGTGAACAAGCCTATTGGCATAAAGTTGGTTGGACGTTAACGTTTTAAATCAAGCCGGTCAAAGCCTAGATTTTACTGCTGGCATGCGCGGTAAACCCGGATCACTGAATCCCCACTTTGGCCAATTCTTGCTGCGCGACCTCAGCAGAAATGGCTAAGTAACCTTCTTTGCTAACCAGATCTTGTCCCTGCTTAGAAAAGATAAAACGCACAAATTCTCTTTCCAGCGGCATTAATGGCCGCCCTGGGTGTTTGTTAACGTACAAATACAGATAACGAGATAAAGGGTATTCACCAGACAAAATATTATCGTGTGAGGGATAAACGTAATCTCGTCCTTGGCGAGCAATCGGGACCAGTTTCACTCCAGAAACACGATAGCCTACCCCAGAATAGCCTAATGCATTAATCGATGAAGCGACCGACTGCACCACAGAGGCTGAACCCGGCTGTTGATTGACATGGGCTTTAAAATCACCGCCACACAACGCGGTTTGCTTAAAATAGCCGTACGTTCCCGATACCGAATTACGTCCAAACAACTGCATGCGTCGCTGTGCCCACGAGTAATCTAGACCTAATTGTGACCAACGGTTGATCGATTCTGTGGCCCCGCAACGTAACGTTACTGAAAAAATCTGATCGAGCTCGGTAAAATTTAACCCCTCGATGGGATTATCTCGATGAGCAAACACACCAATCGCATCAATCGCAATCCGTAACTCAGTCGGCTTGTAGCCATGGGTGCGTTCAAACGCTTCAATCTCTCGTAGACGCATTGGTCGACTCATCGGTCCAAATTGCGCTGTTTCTTCCGTTAAAGCTGGAGGTGCCGTCGATGAGCCTGATGCTTGTACTTGAGCATTAACATTAGGATACAGCTCATTAAACGCTTCTGCCCAAAGTGTTGTCAGCCCGGCAAGAGTATCCGAGCCCACAGAAAGGACACTCCCCGATATACCCGGTACGCGATGATAATCGGCGAGTGATTGCGAAGCTCCTGAGCTGAACGGAAAACTCGCCATCATCACCATCAACCAACGTCTTAATTGCATTTCACCACCAAACGTTTCGGTAACACAAACGAGAAACAGCTCCCAACGCCAACTTCACTGCGAATATCTAAATGGCTATCGTGATGGGAAAGCGCATGTTTGACAATCGCCAACCCCAGACCACTACCACCGGTATCGCGTGATCGCGCTTTATCCACTCGATAAAAACGCTCGGTTAAGCGATGCAAATGCTGAGCCGCAATCCCTTCACCACGGTCTTCCACTTCAAACAACGCCCCTTGTTCAGTATTTTGCCAGCGAACCTGAATCTCTGCGCCCGCTGGGGTATATTTCACGGCGTTATAAACTAAATTAGAAATAGCGCTACGCAGTTGGTCTTCATCGGCTAAGACTTTAAGCTGTTTATCCACAGTAAAACGAATCTGATGAGCCTGTTCACCACTTAAACTTAACGCTTCTTTTTCTAACACCTCAAGCATCGCTGGGACATCAACTTCTTCATCCAACTCATGAATGGGCGAAGCCTCAATTTTCGATAAGGTGAGCAATTGATTAACTAAACTCGACATCCGATTCAACTGCTCGGTCATCACTCCGTGGGCTTTCGGCCACATTGGACCGAGTAGCAGATCTGGGTCTTCCGTCATTTCTAAGTAACCTTGCAGAACCGTCATTGGCGTGCGTAACTCATGCGATACATTAGCAAAAAAATTTCGTCTCATGCCTTCAAGCTGCTTCACCTGAGTCACATCACGTACGACCATTAAATGTTCACCTTCGGTATACGGCACGATACGTAGCTCTAAAGATCGCTCAACATTCAATGGCGAGTGCATGGTCAACGGTTCTGAAAAATCATTTTTCTGCAGATAATTGATAAAACCTGGCGTGCGGATCAAATTGGAAATCGGTTGTCCAGCATCATCGGGCCAACGAAATCCCAACAAATACTGGGCTAAGCGGTTACACCAAACGATATTGCCTTCTGCGCGAAACACCACCACCGCATCAGGTAACGATTCTGCACCATTACGAAAACGGCGAATTAAATTGGTGAGCTCTTTGCGCTTTTTGCGTTGCCGCTGCTGCAAACGATAAATACCATTAAACAGCGACTCCCAATTCCCTGAACCAGAAGGGGGTGTTAAGCGCTTTTCATCCCACAACCAAGCCGAAAATCGCACTTGATTATGCAAATGCCAAACCAGCTGTAATGCCGTTGCCGCTAACAGCAACCAAGGCATATGCCCAAATACCCAGCCAACAATCAGCCAGGGAAGGTAAAAAAAAGCCAGCTCCCAGGCCAGCTTTTTCCAAGTTAATCGTTCAACCATAATACTCCACAACGGGCCGACTTAAGCTTTGGTTGAAAACCGGTAGCCAGCGCCACGCACGGTTTGAATCAGCTTATCATGCCCGGCATCTTCTAAAGCTTTACGCAAGCGGCGAATGTGCACATCAACCGTACGATCTTCAACATAGACATTGGTGCCCCAGATGTTATTCAGCAGTTGCTCTCGACTGTATACGCGCTCTTGGTGAGTCATAAAAAAGTGCAGCATCTTAAACTCGGTCGGTCCCATCTCTAGCGCCATATCATCAGCGGTCACTCGGTGAGATACGGGATCCAATTTTAAACCTTGCACGTCAATGACATCTTCTAATGAGGTAGGAGTAACACGGCGAATAACCGCTTTTAAACGCGCAATCAACTCTTTCGGTGAAAACGGTTTAGTGATGTAATCATCCGCTCCTACTTCTAAACCACGCACTTTATCTTCTTCTTCACCCCGAGCGGTCAGCATGACAACCGGAATGTTACGTGTTAACTCTTCACGTTTCATGTGTTTGATAAAGTTAATCCCGCTACCGCCGGGTAGCATCCAATCGAGCAAAACAAGATCGGGGAAAGGTTCAGCGAGCTTAGTCACCGCGCTATCATAATCTTCAGCTTCCACTGCTTGATAGCCTTTTTGTTCAAGCACAAAACACAACATTTCACGAATGGGTGCTTCATCCTCAACGACCAGAATCCTTCTAGACATAATTGAATAACCTTTGTTATTAATCAACGCTATGCATTATGGGAAATGATTATGACACTTTTGTGACCTTTGCAAACTAATTTTCATATAAAGTTCACGCTTGTGTACGGTTTACGAGGTGATTAGCGTGACCAAACTCCGCTAACCAATCGTCATTTCGTGTCGTAAGAGTATAAGACATTAATCGTCAATTCCCCTATCATAGACGAATTGTGAACAACCAAAAGAAGCGCACTATGTGGTTTAAAAATTGTATGGTGTATCGCGTCAATCGTGATATTCCCTTTAATGCGGATCAACTGGAAACTCAACTAACGGAATTTCGTTTTAGCCCTTGCTCTAGTCAAGACAAACAGAAGTTTGGCTGGGTGCATGCCCTTGGTAAACATGGCGATATGATGACGCATGTTAGTGATGGACGAATACTGATTTGCGCCAAAAAAGAAGAAAAAATGCTCCCAGCATCGGTGATCAAAGAGTCTTTGAATGCCAAAGTCGACACCATTGAGACGCAAGAAGGTCGACCACTCAAGAAAAAAGAGAAAGAGACCTTAAAAGAAGAAGTCATGATTGATTTGCTGCCGCGAGCCTTCACTCGTAGCCATTATACCTATGTATTGATCATGCCTAAAGAAGGGTTAATTCTGGTCGATGCTAGCAGCTATAAAAAAGCCGAAGATGTTCTGGCTCTGCTGCGCAAAACCATGGGCAGCTTACCCGTTGTACCAGCAATTCCTGAAGTCGCGGTCGAAACCACATTGACTCAATGGGTCAAGGACGGCAACGTACCACAAGGCTTTACGCTCTTAGAAGAAGCAGAGTTAAAATCCACCTTAGAAGATGGCGCAACCATCCGTTGTAAAAAGCAAGAGCTGACCAGTGATGAAATCATCAGTCATATTGCCGCTAATAAAGTGGTGACTAAGTTAGCGCTCAACTGGCAAGAGCGGATCAGTTTCATCCTCGCCGAAGATTGCAGCTTAAAGCGTTTGGCATTTAGTGATGAGCTCAAAGACCAAAACGAAGATATTCCAAGAGAAGACCAAGCGGCGCGATTCGATGCGGATTTATCGTTAATGTGTGGTGAATTTTCTGCTCTATTACCTAACTTATTTGATGTATTAGGCGGCTTACCGTCAAACGACGCCTAACGGCCTATTCAGGCTGGTATCTCCAGCCTGAATCCTTTCTCTTCATCCTTCCACGACAAGACCAAGACGCCAAGGAATAATAACCTGAAAAAGAGTATGGTCACCGCTTACCTTTTGACGTAAAATTTGCGCCCTTTCCAATACCATGAGGTGGTATTGGCCTGACTTGAAATCAGATTGAGAAGCTAATAATGAGTACAACATCCCATTTCGTCCCTGAGCTACTGTCACCTGCCGGTAGTCTAAAAAATATGCGTTATGCCTTTGCTTACGGCGCAGATGCTGTTTATGCCGGCCAACCGCGTTACAGCCTACGCGTACGTAATAACGAGTTTAACCACGAAAATCTGCAAATCGGCATTAACGAAGCGCATGCACTGGGTAAAAAATTCTATGTGGTGTGTAATATTCAGCCACACAACTCAAAATTAAAAACCTTTATTCGCGATTTAAAACCGGTTATCGACATGGGACCGGATGCATTAATTATGTCCGATCCCGGCCTGATCATGATGGTACGTGAAGCGTTTCCTGAGATGGCGATTCATTTGTCAGTACAAGCTAATGCGGTTAACTGGGCAACGGTTAAGTTTTGGTCAACCCAAGGTGTCGAACGCGTAATATTATCTCGCGAGCTGTCACTAGAAGAGATCGAAGAAATTCGCCAACAATGCCCAGAGACTGAGCTAGAGATCTTTGTTCATGGCGCACTGTGCATGGCCTATTCGGGCCGCTGTTTATTATCAGGCTACATGAATAAACGAGACCCGAACCAAGGTACTTGCACCAACGCTTGCCGCTGGGAATACAAAGTAGAGAAAGCACAAGAAGATGCCTCAGGGCAAATTGTCGAACAGTTCGATCCAAGCGCCGCCCAAGCGATTGAAGTACAAACAGAGCGTCCCGATAACACCTTAGGATTAGGTAAACCGATTGATGATGTCGTGCTGTTGTCTGAAAGCCACCGCCCTGAAGAAAAAATGGCCGCGTTTGAAGATGAACATGGTACCTATATCATGAACTCAAAAGACTTACGCGCCGTTCAACACGTTGAACGTTTAACCAAAATGGGCGTTCACTCGCTCAAAATTGAAGGTCGTACTAAGTCATTCTATTACTGCGCCCGAACGGCTCAAGTTTATCGTAAAGCGATTGATGATGCCGTCGCTGGCAGACCATTTGATGACAGCCTAATGGGCACCTTAGAAAGCCTCGCGCATCGCGGCTATACCGAAGGTTTCCTACGTCGTCATACTCATGATAGCTACCAAAACTATGACTATGGTTACTCTGTCTCCGATAGTCAGCAATTTGTCGGTGAGTTTACCGGTAAACGCCGTGGTGATTTAGTTGAAGTGGAAGTGAAGAACAAGTTCTGTGTCGGTGACAGTCTTGAGTTGATGACCCCTAAAGGCAATATCATTTTTACTCTTGAAATGATGGAAAACCGCAAGTCGCAAGCCATTGATGATGCAAAAGGTAATGGTCACTTCGTGTTTATTCCTATGCCTGAAGACTTAGATCTTGAGTACGCGTTATTAATGCGTAACCTCAATGCCGGTCAAGATACTCGCAACCCAACAGGCAAATAATCATGGCACTATTGATCACAGACAAATGCACCAACTGTGATATGTGTGAACCAGAGTGTCCAAACGGCGCCATTTCGATGGGTGAATACGTTTATGAGATTAACCCAGATTTATGTACCGAGTGCAAAGGACACTATGATCAACCGACCTGTCAGTCGGTGTGTCCGATCAATAACTGTATTATTACGGATCCTCAACACATTGAAAGCGAAGAACAACTGCTAGAAAAATTTGTTATCCTTCAAGGATTAGCTTAGCTATTTTTTTAGTGGTTGCTTGATAAAAAAATCCGCCAGTGAAGGCGGATTTTTATTACTGATTAATTCAACTTATTTACTTAGCGACGGCGACGGAACCACCCTGCCAAGCCGATTAACATCAATCCAAACAAGCCCGCGCTTCCTGCTGAACCGCCAGTACGGTCATACTCAGGGATAACGCGCTCTGGTTGTAGCCCTTGTTGACGACGAACTTCAACTGGGAAGCTAACACGGCTATTGTCTACTACCTGATTAGCTTCACCACGAACTAAATGCATATGTAATGCATAATCGTCACCAGCAGGGATACCAAACAAGCTAACGTCTACGACTTGTTGACCATCTTTACTTAGCGTTGGCTGTGGAATACGAGCCAGTTGTGGTTCACGTAAACCATCGAACTGAATCATTACTTTATCGCCTTCTTTAGCTGTTTCAGGCATTAATAAAGGCACATCAATTCGGCTGTTGTTGATGGTTAATAGTACCGGACGCTGCTGACCACGTAAACTTTCACGTTCTGCCACTTTATAATCAAGAACCAGCAACACTGGATCATGATCCGATGAGCGATAATGAGTTACCGTCATTTGACCATTATTATTATGGTGGAAGTTCTGCCAATGACTACCTTTATGTGGACGGCCATTATTTTGCTTACTGTAATCAAACAGAGGTGATTCGATACTATTAATGCGCCAGTCTATGGCATCAACCAATCGATTACGCAATGATGGCGAGATTAACGCATGGTCAAGTGAACCTAACTCATCGTTAAACGAATAACTCCAGCTCTTTGGACGCTCAAATTTAACGTCTTTATAAGGCACAGCATTGATATAACCAAAAGTACGGTCAATACGTTTACCACTTAAATCGCTAAATTGCGGACGATCACCAATATAAGTATAACGACCGGCATAAACAGCTTTATTCGTTGGGTTTTCAGTTAACACCAACATTGGGTCTTCCATCGCATACGAGTTTAAATCACCAAGAATAACTTTATCACCAGGAATTTTATCAAGCTGCTTACCAAGCTCATAAGCGGCGGCCACTCGGAAGTTCTCACATTGACCTTGGAAATCAGAATCAGGCAAGGAATCACCAGGACTGAAACTAGCAACATCTACTCCATCCCAATCATCAATACAGTTAGAACCTTTTGATTTTAGGTGGTTGGCAGAAACCGTTAACTGTTTACCTGTGTTATGCACCAAGAACGTCGCGGTTAGAGCATCGCGTTGGAAAGCACGGCCGCTACTTAGTGGACGTCCCTGGCTATCAATAAAGACCTCACCAGTTTTAGGATCGGTAATCGATGGCGCATTCTGATTTGGTAAACGAATAACTTGGCTATCCGTCAAGGTTACTCGGCTTGGGCGATAAATAATTGCGTTAGTAATGGCATCAGTACCAACATGGTCATGATGGTCAAACACTAGATCGTTATTCGAGTCAATCGCAATAAAGCTGTAACGATTTTGGATTGAATCGCGGTAAAAACGATGTGAATAACGATCGCGGGTGTACTTCTTGTTCAGCTCGTCTACTAGTTGAGCAATAGCAGAGCGAGTACCAAAGCCGTTATTTTCCATTTCTAACAAACCAACGATATCGGCATCCATACGATACAATGCTTCAACCACTTTCGCTTGCTGTAATTCGAACTCTTCCATATCAAACGCACCACGATTATTACCATGACGATTTGGATCACCACCAAATGGTGAGTTGAAATAGTTAAGTACGTTTTTCGAACCCAAGACTAATGGGAAATGTCCTTGATCATGACGCTGATAACGATGCTGACCAATGCTATTTTGATTCCCATTTTCTGGAATCTTGTTTAATTTCAATGTTTCTAGCTTACCATCAACTTCAATTTTATACTCTGGATGGCTAGTACGTCGAATATCATTACGCTTGAAGTTCTTGCTCGTTACTGAAGTATCAGATTCAGGGATCACCAGACGATATTCATCACGGGTAAACACCAGCATACCTGTGATATCCATCACTGAGTCATTCACTAAGATGACATTCTGGTTCGGTTTATCTTTAAACGCTGGGAAATAAGGAATTTCCCCATCTCGAGCACTGCGATCGCTTTCAACAAATAGACGGCGGCGCTGATTCTCTTTAGCAGCTTCTTGAGACTCTTCACTACCGGCTACATGTAACTGGTTCGGCTGCATATTCACACGCTCATAAGCCAGTACCATATTTTGTCTAAACGAGCCAAAGTCAAAAGTAAAGGTGCGGCTGACACGCATATCTTGCTTGCCATCCTGATCAGGATTAACGTCATCAGGCAGCTTAATCAACATACCTTCGTGACGCTCTAGGGTACGGCTGAAATCTAACCGGCGCTCATCCCCCTCACCCACGTAATCACTGTCATTAATTTGCAGCGGAGTAATTCTGACCGGGTTATTCTCAGAAACAACATCATATTCACTAATAAAGTTATTTGGCACACCACTGGCAAGAAGACGAGTCATTCCCCAATATTCTTGTACATGCGCTTCAAAACAGATTTCTTTACCGATGAAATTAGGTGTCATACCCGATGTATCCATACGAACAAAGATACCATCTGAACCTTTTCCATCTCCCGCGTGTTTATCTTGTAAATAAACGCCGCGCCAATCTCCCACACCTTGAGAGTATTGGGCTATTACGCCTGTTACTTTATAAGGTTTAGAGCTCCAAAAACCATTGTCAACATAAGGGGACGATTCGCCTTCACCTTGTATTTGACGAATAGTCTTTCTTTCCGCAGTAGACAGTTCACACACACCTGGTACTGGTTCTGGCTCTGGTAAATCAGCAGCATCTTCACCATATAAGGTGCGATCCCCTAGCCCTTCATAAGTAAAAGGTTGATATTCATGCCAATCTGTTGAACGGTATTCTTTTTGTGGCGTTGCATCAGGTAAACGATGGAATGTTCGACGATAACCCCAGCCATTGGTACTATTATTCTGACCTGGGACTAATTGTACTAACCCCACCACATCATGAATATTAGCGACAGCCGTATCAGCATCCGTAGTCATTATTGGCGCAATAAAGACTTTATCATCGCCATTAAACTGTAAACTATGAGTCACCGTCATCGCATTTGGATCAAGCGCATTTTTTAGATCATCGGTAGAGCCTGCATGATAAATCACCAATGACTGCCTAGGTGGTAAGGTACGACCATTCAGTACATCAGCTTGATTAAATAATGGACCTCCAGCATTGGTTGCTCCAACCGTATATAATGCCGTGTTTTCAAATGTATGAGCAGTGGTGTCACTGGTATTAAGAATCTCAATAGCCTTACTATTTCCCAACCCCATCACATAGCGGGAAATAACAATATCATTAATATCTGCCCACGCTGAAGCACTGAGAGTCAATGCAATCGAGGCAGTTAAGGTCTTTAATTTTATGTTCATTTATACTGTCCTTGTGAGCACATTAGAAGAAGACTGTCGCTTTGGCATAACTGCGATAATGCGAGTCACCAATATTGGCTTCAATTTCAATCACAGAAGAACGGGTAGGCTTATAGCGCACACCAACGGTTTGCCAAGTACGGCGTTTACCCCAGCTATCCCAACGATCAACATCGCCATCCCAAAATTCATCAAATTTGTCCCACTTTTGGTATTCTTCATAGTTCACTGAACCAATTAAATCCCATTGCGGAGTCAAACTGTATTGCAGGGAAACAAGACCACCATGGTTTTTCAGTTCTTGGTAATCATTGAATTGATAAACGGCTGGTTGGTCACCAACGGCTTCTTTGATTAGAGTGCGACGCTGAGCTTCATCTTGGTATTCAATAAAACCGTTAATGCCGAGCAAAATATCTGAAGTGATCGCGTAACGTAAGCCGATACCATATAAGGTTTTTTCACCCACTCGCGCTTCACCGCCAGAACCATTACGCTTTTCAGCGCCAAATACCACAGACAAAGGATCAGAGAAATAGCCCACATAGCCATTGACTGTGTTACCTAAAGGGGTACCAGAGGAACTTTCAGCACGATAACTGTAAGAGACACCGACACGGATCAAGTCAAAGTAGTGCCCTTCATACTTGATAGTACGAGATTGATCACCTGCTTCTTTTGTTTCCGCCCCACCTTCAATGGTTAAATCACCAAAAGCATCATAATCATCAAAGGCAGTATCATTCAGGCCTATTTCAATATTATGTTGCGGAGAAATACGGTAACCCAGCCACACTTTATCTACTTCAGTGACCATCTCACCATTACCACCAGGCCAGTTTTCACGCAAATAATCCAACTCCAGACGATAGTGAATACCCCCGACCTGACCTTTGGCTCCTAATGTAGCAAAACTATCATCAATGAAGGATTCATCAGCATTAAATTGGTTAAATTTAGCTTTATTGCCAAAATAACCACCAACACCGACTTCACCAAACACATCCATATAATCACCATTATCCGCGGTATAAACACGAGCTGCATGGCCCGAAGCTGATAATGCTAAAAACACGGCGGACAGCGCTAAAGGTAACGCTGATTTTCGAGAAACTAATACTCGCATGCCATTTTCCTTGCTGTTGTTATATAACCCATTTATAGTGAGGTAAGTCACTTAATCATTAAAATTATACATAAAGCAACATTATGATTTTGTGACATGGCACTCGATGAATCTATTGATTTTAAGTAACTTTTCTATTGCTATAAAATAATCAATGTTAATACATAAGGTTACAAAAAAAACCGCCTTAAATAGCTTGAACAGGATTTGTTAAAGATTTGAGTTAGCTCTCAAAATCACACTATTCCGTAACTAATCGCAAACGTTTGCCATTGATTGAATTGGTTTTTATCAAGGAAAAAACGAAAAAAGGAGAGTTTAGTTCAATCAATGAAACGAAGTTCAAATAAAAAGCCCCTAGGGATAAACCTAGGGGCTAAAGCATGAAGAGTAGAGGTTAACGAAAAACTCGTTTAGGGATACATGCCTTTACCAAATAAATTAAAGACTCGCGCTACACCTTGGGTGAAGATCATCGGTTCAGTGAGAATGGCTAAACATAAGCAATCTTGACCTGCATCGGTTTGTGGTGCATGACAAATAGAAGCATCACGTTGGATAAAATCCCCCACCTCGTAATGGCCTTCTTCATCGCTAAATCCACCATGTAAAACCAAGGTAGATTCGATGCCCTTGTGGGTGTGTTGTGGCACACTCACTGCCTGATTAATGTACATTAAACTCATGCGCACTTTATCTTCACTATGTAAAGGAAGTGAATAAACCTTACCACCAAAATTGCGCCATTTAGTCTCGGCTGGGATCAAACGTCGCAGAGCAGCAGGAATCGCAATCGATTTACCATTAACCTCAATGGTCACCGGTAAAGATTCTGAGACCGATACTGGCGCACTTGGCACTGGGGTCGTAATAATCTCTGCCAGCATACCAGTCCAATCATCGGTCGATAACTCTTGCTCTAGCGCAGCCAGTTGCTCGCCTTGTTGCTCTTCAAATTGTTTAACCACTTGACGACAGTGAGCACACAACTCAAGATGAGTCGCCAGAGCGATTCCATGACAAGCATCAACATTGCCTTTGGCATACGCTTCAAGTAATGATAATTCTGGATGATAACTCATAACGGCTCCGCATCGATCGAGGTTCTTAGTTTTTCTACAGCTAACCGTAGACGTGATTTGACGGTCCCAAGAGGAATATCAAACATTTCCGCGACTTGTTGGTGCGGTAAATCTTCTAAATACACAGCTCTTACGACTTTTTGCTGTGATTCTGGTAGTAAATCAAGAAACTTAACCACTTGCTCTTTCAGTCTTTCATGCTCTGGAGAATAGTGGTCGATTAAATCTGGCGGACAGTAATCGGTTGGCCAAATATCATCAGCAAGCACGTGCAACTCCCTTCCCTTTTGCTTGCGCATTAAGTCGTAGCAGAGGTTACGTGCAATCGTGTAGACCCATGTTGACAGAGAGCTTTTCTGACTATCGAACAAATGCGATTTTTGCCATAACGCCGCCATCGTTTCTTGAACAATTTCCATCGCAACCTGCTCATTACCTAACTGCTTAATCACAAACTGTTTAAGACGGGGAGAAAAAAAGTGGAACACGACACCAAAAGCGGCTTTATCCTGTTGCTGCACTTTTTCCATACAATCAGCCCAATCATCACGGGTAAAGGTTTGTGGATTTTGACTCGTCATAGGATACCTGTCCTTGCAAAACCTCGGCTTGAGATTTCTCCCCAATCACTCATATTACGTAAGTAAAGTCATCGTGGATCACTGACTGAGTAATGATGGAGATTTCAATACCTAGAGAAAGATTCATTATATACCCAAATGGCTGAGACAGGCAGAGTAGACTCGTGTTTGTCCTATGCGACTCTTATCCCTAAAAAGTTAAACGTGATTATTAAATCATCCACACAATAAAAGAAAGCGATAGCTTTGCACTATCCCTGACCAGAACAATCATCATAGATTTCAATCGTCTGTGTAAGAAAAGACAATGCCGGATAACAGCTCTCATGATCGACCAAGCCCTCCCACTGAGCTTTTGATAAGGGGAGAATCTCCAACCAACGCTGAGCGACCCAACTCGCATCATCAAAAAAACGATGTGAATACAGTTGCCCCACTTGCGGAAACTGTTGGTAAATTTGCTGTAACTGCTCACTCAATAATAAGTGGTGGTCAGACAAAGGTGTGGTGGGCCAGTTAGTTAACCAACGGACGGTAGCTTTGCGTAACCCATCCGATTCACTGCGTACTTGTTCAATAAAAAAACGTTTAATGCCAACAACGGTGACCCCTAATAAACCATCGTCTACGGTTTCAAAATCAACAATCTTAACCCAAGTACCGAGGTACGAAAGCTGGTGACGTTTGTCTGCAGATTTATTATCCAATAAACAGACACCAAATCCGCTATTGGCTTTGCTGCATTCCGCAATCATTCGTTTGTATCTAGGTTCAAAAATGCGTAACTTCATTTTACCTTCCGGCAATACAACCGAACTCAATGGAAAAAGCATAATTTCTTGCATTATTCCTCCCTCTATTTTTACTGATGCTTCTCCTGTTTACGAAATAGACAGTTAATGGATCACTTACCGACTTTGTTGCTTTTGTGAGTGGTTTAATCCTTCCGATAATAACAAGCCAAGTTCGCATTAATAATGCAAAAAAAATGAAAAAACACATTCTGGTTAATAAAAAAAAACAAAATAGTGTGACAGAAGTCAACATAACTGAGTTTTTCGCACTTTATTTCACTTTTAATTAAGAGATATATCGCTATTATGCCCAGCAATTAGCAAGGACAACATTCAGCCTTGTAAGTTCACTCAACAAAGAGAGTTCCCCTATGCGTAAATCACTTTTAGCTCTTGGCCTCATGGCTGCTACTTCTGCTCCTGTTATTGCTGCTGACTATTCTGACGGAGATATTCATAAAAACGATTATAAATGGATGCAGTTTAACTTGATGGGGGCATTCGACGAACTGCCAGGCAAATCAAGCCACGATTACTTAGAGATGGAATTTGGTGGTCGCTCAGGTATTTTTGACCTGTATGGTTATGTCGACGTATTCAATCTTGCTAGTAAATCAAACAGCGATAAAGCTGGCGCTCCAAAAATCTTTATGAAATTTGCGCCACGTATGTCTCTCGATGGATTAGCGGGTAAAGATCTCTCTTTTGGCCCAGTACAAGAGCTTTACATTGCTTCTCTATTTGAATGGGATGGAACTGATTACAAAACTAATCAATACTCTGTAAATAACCAAAAAATCGGTCTTGGTTCTGATGTGATGGTGCCATGGCTAGGTAAAGTTGGCGTTAACCTTTATGCAACTTATCAAGGTAATCAAAAAGATTGGAACGGTTTCCAAATTTCAACTAACTGGTTTAAACCTTTCTACTTTTTTGAAAATGGCTCATTTGTCTCTTACCAAGGTTACATTGATTACCAATTTGGCATGAAAGAGGAATATTCATCTTCAAGCAATGGTGGAGCAATGTTTAACGGTATTTACTGGCATTCCGATCGCTTCGCGGTTGGTTATGGTTTGAAAGGCTATAAAGATGTTTACGGTCTAAAAGACGGTGGAAACGCAGGAAAAACCACTGGCTTTGGCCACTACGTAGCCGTGACCTACAAATTCTAATCGTTTTTTATTCAATATCGTATATAGGGAGAAGCATTAGCTTCTCCCTTTTTTCATTGAGTCGTACTGATTTTTTTGACGGTATCGAGCAAAAAATAAAAAGCGGTCCTTCATCTAAAGAACCGCTTTAATAATCACAAATGTTTGCTTAACCAAGATAACGATTAATTAACTCGATTCAACGTCACGACTGGGTAATCCAACGCTTCCAATACAGGTTGTTGTTCTGCGATATACTTAACCACAGCACGCGCATCAGTATTACACACGACATTATCCGCCTTACAATTGAGTTCATGGCCTTGATAGCGTACTTGATAACGCCCAGCGGCTTCTTCAATGTGACTGACTGGGAAAGCGGTCAAATTACCATCGACATAAGCAAAATCGACTCGACCAGATTGCTCTTTTTGTGCTTCAAATAATGGTGTCCAACCATCATTACCGGTCGCGTTGTAGCTATTCATCGCCACATTGTAGATTTTATTATCCTCTAATGGGCTCCAGATTGGCTCATTCAATGTACCGGTATTAACTTCAATTAAACTGAGAGTCCCTGCTTGGTGTTGAACGGTTTCATCAAACACATAACGCAAGTTACCCCCATACGGGAATTTCCCTGCATGAGCGGTAGGCGGCAACGTTTCACTGACGGTTTTCGCGATCAACGCTTTAATTACCGAACCTTTCACTGGCACAATCGACATAAAGTTAGCAAAAGGCAACATTTCTAACGTCACGTCCCCTTCACGGTATTCCCCTTCAGCAATATTGGTGCGAATGCCACCGGCTCCGGTCAGTGCAAAGTCGGCTTTCATTCCTGTCAATCGCACGACTTCATCGCTCGCCGCCCAATAATATTGTCCCAATGCGACAATCGGTGCGACTCGCGAGCCGTGTTGATCAGAGTTATTATCGCCTGGTCGACGAGCATGGCGAATTTCCTGTGGCACATTGGCGATCACATCACCATACGCTTTCTCAACCGCAGGCTTGTATTGTCTATCGATATGAGCACGCAATGCGGCTTCTTCGGCGGCTACTGCAATGTTACGCTGACGCTCAATAAAACGGAGGGCTTTACTGCGTTCATCGTCGCTAAAGGCACTCTCTTGCTGACGATTAGCTTGATGATAAAACTCGTCGTTGGTCAGCAAAGTATTATGGCCAGCACACGAAATCAGTTCGCCGTCACTATCAAACGCGACCGTCGTTTTACCAATCGCTTGCGCAAACTCTCCGGCTTGAACGACACAAGTTTTACTGGTGCCATTCGGGTTAGTGACTAACTGAGCATAAATACCGTTATTGCCCAAACCTAGATTGGTAAAATCACCCAACAGTGAGTGAGAGTGACCACCAACAATCAAATCAATCCCATTCACTTTACTGGCAATGTCTAAATCAATCGCATTACCGACGTGGGTGACGGCAATGATGTTCTTAATACCCAGTGCTTGCAGTTCATCAACGGTCGCTTGCGCAGATTTAACCATATCAAAAAATTGAACGTCTCCAGTATTCGGAGCAATATTAGGCATATCATCCAATGCTAATCCGAAAACCCCTACCAACGGCTTATCGGTTGGTAATTGGCTCATATCATCAAAACGCTGTTTCGTATAACCATCGAACGCGTACACGACATAAGGTTTTAGATTGGTTTGATCTTTTAAATCTTTATCTAAACTAGTATCAATATTGGCAGCAAGAACGGGAAAGTTGATCCGATCTAAAAATGCATTCAGTTTTTGGTTATTTAAATCAAATTCATGGTTACCTAGCGCCATAGCGTCGATACCCATTCGGCTCAGAATATCCGCATTCATCAGCCCTTCATTCAATTTAAAGTACGCGCTACCCTGCCACGCATCACCGCCATGTAAAAACAGCATGCTTTGATTGTTTTTTTCAGCTTGTTCACGGTAGGTATTGGCTTTGGATAAAATGCGTGGATGGCCGCCAAATTCGTTGTACACACGCTGTTGATTGATATAAAAGCTTGAACGAACCGCATCAAAACTGGAGTGGGTATCATTAATATGGGCAATAGTCAGTTCAAAGGCCGCTTGTTCGGCACTCTCTTTATCTGTTTGACTGCATCCTAATAACGCCAGAGTGATAGTACTGGCGAGTATGGCATATTTAAATTGCATAAACTTATTTCCTTATTTCGCTTAAAGTCACAGAGCCGCTGTAATTTACCGGAAAAAACATTAAAATTCCGTGATATCGCAGGGATTATTTAGTTCAGCCATTCTATTCAAGGTTTGAATAAATGATTAATTGGTCCACTAGCGCTGCTTGCCGATTCGTTTTTTATCGCCATCATCGGCTACTATAAGCAAACAAGCATCATCCGCCCTAACTACAGGTAAACTTGATGAATATCGTCATACTAGGTCCCGGCTCAATAGGACGTTTATGGGCTTATCAATTACATAAAGCTGGCCATCAAGTCGCCTTATGGGGAACCCAGCCAGCGGGAGAGCGTTGCCTTATTCTGGATGATCTGCCGCCGATCACTCTCGCTTATAATCAACCAGCGACTCTTGAACAGGCTGACTTACTGCTCGTTTGTGTTAAAGCGTGGCAAGTAGAAACCGCCTTGCTTCCTTTGCTCGATAAGCTTGCTCCACAAACTATATTACTGTTTATTCATAATGGGATGGGGGCACTCGACACACTCACAGAGCCGCTCTCTGATCACCCACTATTGATGGCAACCACCACTCATGGGGCGTTAAAACAGGGCGCACATCATGTTATGCATACCGGACAAGGCACCACCCAATTAGGCGCCGTCAACGCTCAAGGCGAGCGCTGTGATTTTTTGGTTGATGTCCTCAACCATGCTTTACCGCACGTTTTATGGACAGACAATATTCGCTATGCCTTATGGCACAAGCTAGCAATTAACTGCGCGATTAATCCACTCACAGCAATCGAGAACTGTCGCAATGGGCAGTTAGCGGACGCTAACTATCGACCATTACTCAATCAGTTAATTAATGAACTGGTGAGCGTTATGCGAGCCGAACAAGTGCCAATCGAACTACAACAACTCACCGAATCTATTGATCGAGTTATTGAGGCAACAAGTCAAAATTACTCATCAATGCAACAAGATGTTGCCCATCAAAGGCCAACCGAGATAGACTTTATTACTGGTTATGTCATAAAAAAAGCGGCTCAACACAGTTTAGCCGTACCAGTCAACCAGAGCCTTTATCAACATATTCATTCACTACAACAACGTTGGATACCTTAATGACCAAACGTATATTAGTTCCTATCGCTCCCGGAACCGAAGAAATGGAAGCAATAACGATTATTGATATTTTGGTTCGAGCCAACTATGAAGTGGTCGTTGCCAGTGCCGATTTTTCTGGCCAACTGACAATGAAAGCCTCACGCGGCGTGACCTTAACCGCTGATTGTAAGTTAGTGGATGTTGCGGATGAAGAATTTGCAGCGGTGGTATTACCGGGCGGCCTTGGCGGAGCGGAGGTATTTCGCGACAGCACCTTACTGGTGGAAATCGTCAAACAGCAGAAATACGATGGCCGTTTAGTCGCGGCGATTTGTGCAACCCCTGCCGTGATGTTAGAACATCACCAACTCTATCCAAAGGCGATCATGACTTGTCATCCCAGCTTACAAGAACGTATCCCAGAGCAACGCTGGCGCAATCGTCGTGTCACCTTTGATGTTAATCACAATCTCTTAACCAGCCAAGGGCCAGGCACAGCACTGGAGTTTGCGATTGAAATTATTGCTCAACTTTCAGGCAAACAACGAGCTAAAGAAGTTGCGCTCCCCCTGATCCCACTGCCGCAATTGCATTATGATAAACAGGAAGAAGCATAGCCTTAGGCAATTTCTGTGCGTATTTTCTCGACAATCGCTTTCAGGCCATTACCACGAGAAGGGCTGAGATGGTCAAGTAATCCCAAATCGGAAAAATACGCATCCATATCAAAAGCCACTATCTGCTCACCAGTTTTGGCGTTTAATGCGGCTAAAACCACAGCAATCAAGCCACGTACGATACGCGCATCGGAATCGGCGAAAAATAACCAGCCATCCTGTTCATCTTGCTCGCTGACTAACCAGACCTGACTTTCACATCCTGCGACAACGGCTTGATCACTTTTTAAGCTCTCCTCCATAACAGGCAATTGCTTACCCCAGAGGATCAGCTGCCGATAGCGCGCTTCCCAACCTTGTAATGACCGCATAGTGGCAAGAATGTGCGCATCAGTAATAGTGAGACCAAACGGATGGTTAGGCAAACTGGACATCAATAATATCTCCGCAACGAATGATGAGTTAAAGGTCTCGACACTGCAGCAACTGACTCAATTGCTGCAGATATTTACGCTGAATGTTTCTGGATAAGTTTATCAATGATCCGGGCAACCGCGACAAAACCAAAGGTTGCGGTGACCACAGTTGCAGCGCCAAATCCAGTAGCACAATCCATACGCTTAGGCCCTTCCGCGCTTGATTTAGCGGCGCACACCGTACCATCGGCTTGAGGATATTTAAGTTGCTCGGTAGAAAAAACACACTCAATGGCAAATTTACGTGCTGGATTAGTTGGAAAATGATGATCACGACGCAAGCGATCTTTCAGCTTTTTCGCTAAAGGATCTTGAATGGTTTTCGTTAAATCAGCGACTTTAATCTGGGTCGGATCGGTCTGACCTCCAGCACCACCAATAGTAATCACTTTGATTTTATTACGGCGACAATAAGCCAACAGAGAGGCTTTAGCGGATAAACTATCAATCGCATCTAAGACATAGTCCATCTGGTTATTAAGGTACTGAGCTTGATTGTCCGAGTCGATGAAGTCATCAATCAAATTGACCTTACAGTCAGGGTTGATCAATGTCACTCGTTCAGCCATGACATCTATTTTGCTTTTGCCTATCGTGCCCGTCATTGCATGGATTTGACGATTAATATTGGTCACACAAACATCATCCATATCGATCAATGTCAGCTCGCCGATACCAGAGCGAGCCAGAGCTTCCACAGCCCATGAACCAACACCACCAATCCCAATTACGCACACATGAGCGGCACGGAGGATCTCCACTTGTCTATCACCGTACAAGCGGCGAGTTCCGCCAAAACGCTGATTGTAATTGTCTGAGGCAGGCGTATCGAGTTCACGCATAACAAGCATCCACACTGTATAAAAGAGGCAAAAAGAAAGAGTGCGATTTATACGCACTCTTGATAAAAAAGTCTAGGCTGTGTCGTGTTATTGTCGTTTTTCAGGTGGCAAAGCCCAAGGCGCTTGTGTCGCTGAGTTCTCTAACCCCAGCTTCCATACCCGGCCAAAGTGCTTGTAATGCCCCGCTTCAATACCAGCGCGATACCCCATGCCATGATACAAATCGAGGTGATTTTGTTTCACAGCGCCGCCAGTATCAAGCACGATCAATAAACGCAATTGATGCACCCCTGACCAGCTTCCATCGGCATTCAATAAAGGAACTTCAGCTAAAATAGGCGTGCCCATCGGTAAAATAGTGCGATCCCCTGCTACCGCAGCCATCGGTAATAGAGGGATACCCGCGCTACCCGTGACAGGTGCGGCAGCACTGGGGCGGAAAAAAACATAAGAAGGATTTTGCTCTAATAACTCGCGTACCGTCGGCTCATCATTCGCCAGAACCCACTCTTTAATCGCTTTTAACGACATATTGGCGCGCTCAACCAAACCTCGTTCAATTAAAATACGGCCAATACTGACATAGGCTTTATTATTTTTACCGGCATAAGCAAAGTATTCGAGCGTGTCATCATCTTCAAAATGAACAAAACCGCTGCCTTGCACTTCCATAATAAACGGATCAATCAAGTTGGCGGCATAACCAATTTCTAAGCCTTGCCCAGCGAGTGCACCAGCGTAGATTTCTGCTCGGGTTGGACAGTTATCGCTACAATCCGGTAGAGCGTACACCGGATAACGATAGACTTCATCGGCGGTATGGCGCAGTTCCATTACTGGTGAAAAATAGCCCGTAAAAAGAACATTACCTCGTTTATCGCCTCCGCCCATTTGCGCGGTTTGCACACCAAATTGCGCCAGATCAGCGGGATCGCCGCTTTGCATCGCCCACTCATTAAGCTTTTCATACAAAGGTTGATAGATCGCCGCCATAGAAGGAGAATTAATCACCACTTGCTCACTTTGTGCGGCAAACTTAGAAAAATCACGCGGGGTATTGGAATGGAGCTGCTCAACCTGATTTAAGATATGAGGAAATTGATCATCAGTATATTGTTGCGCGCGGTCGGTCGGCTGAGCACAGCCAAACAGAAGCGCTAACGTAGCACAAGAAAATAATCGTTTTATCACTGGGAGTTATCCATGTTGGGTTTCATCAAAAAGCATGACAAACTCCACAGTGAAGCGCAATGGCTGAATTGTTAACGAAGTTTTTTTTGATGCTTTCCTGACAATTGAAATGTCGGGTTATAATGCGCTTTGGAGACTAGCCGCATTTCTGTGTATTCATCATTGAGCATCCGATATTCCATCTTTTGATCGCCGATATAAAAACTCAAATGCCGCCCGTTAAAGTCATAATGGGTTGTCACCATACGTCCATCAATCATAATCGCATCCGCTTGGACATAAATTCTTTGCGCGGCATACGGCGCGACATTCTGCTCTATCCACAATCCATAAATATCACTTTTTGATGGTGAAAAAGAGTCTGCTAGGCGATTAAACACTTGGCTATACAGCAAAATAACCACCGAGACGCCCAGTACTACCGCGAGGATTAAGATTCGCTCTAACCATTTTTTATTACGGGTTGAATTCGTGTTCACTTTCTTATTCTCTCATCATCAATGAGTGATTCCAAACCTAACCAATAAGAGTCTCTCGTTCATCACTTCCCTTGGAGATGTTAGCGTAGAACTACGTAACGACACCCCAAGAGATGGCTAAATCTTTTTATTGACTAAACCCATAACAAATAATCTCCCTATTATCGATAAAACCGCTTGTTAATAGGTGAATAAAAAGTCATTATTTAGACATATTTAAACACTTCGGTATGATAAAGTGAAAATTCGTAGCACAGCCTTAGTCAAAGGATTTAGACAATCCGCGCCTTATGTTAACGCTCATCGCGGTAAAACCATGGTGGTCATGATTGGCGGCGAGGCAATAGCAGATAAAAACTTCGCTAATATTATTAGCGATTTAGCCTTACTGCATAGCCTTGGCGTTAAAATAGTATTGGTTCACGGTGCTCGTCCACAAATCAATCAAATTTTGCAGACTCACCAACGAACCACCCCCTACCATAAAGGTATTCGCGTGACTGACGAAGAAGCGTTAAGGTTGGTTATGCAAGCCGCTGGACAATTACAACTAGCGATTACTGCTCAATTATCCATGAGTCTCAACAATACGCCAATGGCTGGCACCCAACTTAACGTCGTAAGTGGTAATTTTGTTATCTCTCAACCATTAGGTATAGACGATGGTGTTGACTATTGCCACAGCGGTCGTATTCGTCGCATCGATATTGACAGTATTAATCGTACCCTTGAGCATGGATCGATTGTGTTACTGGGGCCTATCGCCAGCTCAGTCACTGGCGAATGTTTTAATCTGTTATCCGAAGAGGTCGCGACTCAAGTCGCGATTCGCCTTAAAGCCGATAAGTTAATCGGTTTTTGCTCTGAACAAGGCATTATTGATGAGCAGGGCAATGCGATTGCCGAGCTGTTACCCAATGAAGTCGAACACATTGTCGAGCGTTTAGAGTCATGTCCTGTTGCAAAAAGTGAGGACCCAACAGGGACCTTACGTTTTCTGCGCGCGGCGATTGCCGCTTGTCGAGCTGGCGTACCACGCAGCCATTTGATCAGCTACAAAGACGATGGCGCACTGATTCAAGAATTGTTCTCTTTTGATGGCATTGGAACTCAAGTAGTGATGGCGAGTGCCGAACAAGTCCGTCAGGCGAGCATTGATGATATTGGTGGTATTTTTGATTTGATTCGTCCATTGGAAGAGCAAGGCATTCTCGTGCGCCGCTCTCGCGAACAACTCGAACAAGAAGTTCATAAATTTACCATTATTGAAAAAGATCGCTTACTGATCGGCTGCGCCGCTCTTTACCCCTATCCTGATGAAAAAATGGCAGAAATGGCTTGTGTGGCTATTCACCCTGAATACCGTGATGGCAATCGAGGGTTACTGTTACTCAACCATATGAAACATCAAGCAAAACAAATGGGTATTCAACGTTTATTTGTATTAACTACCCACAGCTTACATTGGTTTAGAGAACAAGGCTTTATTGAGGTCGGGGTCGAATCCCTCCCAGTGGCTAAACAAAGTTTATATAACTACCAACGTCGCTCAAAGATTTTAGTCTTGCGTTTATAGTCCAAGAATAGCCAAGGTACGGCGCGCCCCAAAAAATAGCAACGAACTGCATATTCATTGCACAGTAAATGAACGCTTTATTTCTGTGTAGATTATGGGTAGAATCCGCCTCCTGATGAGATCTGTACAATTAATATACAGATCTCGTCCATACCCTCAATGCTTCAGGAAACCAATGCTTGAGGGTACGACCTAACCATCGGTATGCAAGGATTGCTTTTACGACCACACGTACTTAAGAGCAACAATTGATGAAAACTGTTATTTGTAACTCATTACAAAGCTTTTGGGATATGGCCGATAACCAGTTCCTTGAAGGTCACGCGGTACACTGCGTATTTCCAACCAGCGACCAACTTCGTGCTTTTATCCTGAGCTCTCAAAGCCGCTATAAAATCAAAAACATTACCTTTACTCATGCCTTTTAGCGCGTTCGGCTTACCCTTTATGATGCAGATTGTGGACGGTAAGCCTAGGGTCTATTGACCTTTCGCGATAACGGATTAAGAGACGGTTAATTTAGCCACTAAACCACTGGCACGCTCCGTTTTTAACTGAACCGCGCGTTTCATGATCGGTAAATCACTCAAGAGAATTAATCGTTTTTTCGCACGAGTTACTCCAGTGTAGATCAACTCGCGAGTTAATATCGGACTAAAATCAGGCGGTAAAATCAGTAACGTTAGGTCAAATTCACTGCCCTGGGATTTATGTATGGTCATGGCATAGGCGGTTTCATGTTCAGGGACGCGGCTCGGTAAAATCGCCTTTACACTGCCATCCGGTAATTCAAAATAGACCTTCAAACGGGGTTCGTCTTCACTCCTGTCTAATATGCATAAACCAATATCGCCATTGTATAAACCTAAGCTGTGATCATTACGAGTGACCATCACGGGTCGGCCGTGATACCAAAGCTCATCTTGCAGATCAATCAAGCGACGCGCCGCGAGTGCTCGCTCGATGCGTTGATTTAAGCCATTCACCCCAAAATCCCCTTCACGGACTGCGCACAAAACACGACACTGATTGAAACAATCCAGCGCCGCTTTCGCTTGTTGGGCCTGCGTTTCTGACGCAGCGCTAGAGGGATCAATCATAACGCGCTCAAGACGACGTAAATAGTGACCATACTCTTCAACCACTGTTTGCAACATCTGATTATACTGGTCGCTGGTGAGTGGATGATGAGTAATGTCGCCATAATTCCGTTTTAATACCTCATCGACCGCGCTCGATTGGCCACGATTGATCGCTTTAGCCAACTGACCAATACCAGAGCGTACATCAAAGCGATAGCTTTTTTGCAACATGCATAAGCTGTCAGCGATAGGGTTGACGTTCGCTTGCGAATGTCCGGTGAACCCTTGATAGCCGGTTAATGCCGACAGTTGTTCACTTTGCGAACGACTGTATCCTAAGGCCAAAAACGAACAGATATCCCCCAACACCGCCCCTGCTTCCACAGACGCTAATTGATCTTTATCGCCTAATAAAATTAAACGGGCGTGTTTAGGCAGCGCTTCGATCAGTTTCACCATCATGGGTAAGTCCACCATCGAAGCTTCATCCACCACTAAAATATCAAGATGCAGCGGGTTGCGCTGATGGTGACGAAATTCCACGCTGTGAGGGAGCGGACCGAGTAATCGATGTAACGTACTTGATTCACTAGGGATCGCGGCTTTTAGCGCCGGCTCAACCGCTAACTCAGCCACGGCTTTACCAATCGACTCTGTTAAACGTGCTGCAGCTTTGCCAGTCGGCGCAACAAGCTTAATACTAGGCATGCTACCGTTTTGCTGAGCTTGAGCGATTAACGCGGCGAGTAATTTGGTTACCGTGGTGGTTTTTCCCGTCCCCGGCCCTCCGGATATCACCGCAAAACGACGCGTAAGCGCCACCGCGGCCGCCACTTTCTGCCAATTAATACAAGCCTGTTGCGGGATCAGCGTATCTAAGTGGATCAGATCTTTCACGTGACGAGCTGCGCTGACTACAGAATCAATCGCACTCCAATCCAATTCTTGCGGACTCACCACATCCAGAAAGTCACACACCAGCTGTTGGCGAGTTAATGGGGTCGCCGTGGCGGACTGTGCCAGCAAAGCCTCAAGCAACCGATGGTATTGACGAGCAAATAAGCCATCGAGCAATGCTTTCAGCTTTTGGACATCAGTAGGCTTTAAGCTCATTGGTGACCCAAAGCTGAGTAAACGCTGCGCTAAGGTCACTTCATAGTACCAATAACGATGCAGATAAAGACGCTGACCATCAAACATTAACGGGACCGCTTCCCCTTGCTGACCAACCAAACTCGAACGCTGCAAAACCCCAAGCCAATCGATGGCTTGCAACTGCTGATTAACCACCAGCGCCGCATCACCAAATAAACCTAACTTGGCACTGAAATCAGCCGGAGTTAAGAGTAATGATTCAGTAGCGGTTGCCTGTTCACGAAACAGTGGCAAGCAAATATGCCCTTTAGCTAACTCTGCGCTGACCAGCGCGGCAATAAAACCGAGCGCTTGGCTATCTTCATCGCCTAATTGAGACCTGCTTTTTTGAGCAATAAATCGCGCAAATTGATAATCCAGTTGGCGTAGCGCCCCCTTTTCGGCTAAGGGTTCCAGTAGTGTCATTAGTGAACCAGTCATAAATCCAACTCCATTTGTCCAGCGTTCGTCGCTCGGACATGAGTGGCTTCTCCATCCATCAATCTGTCCATCTCATCCAGCAGTTCACTACTTGGTTTATTAAAGAAAATACCGTGTTCAGACTGACCATCAATACCGCGTAAAAACAGATAATACACACCGCCAAAATGACGCTGATAATCATAATCGGCGAGACGACTACGCAAAAATCGATGCAGCGCTAATGCATAAAGCTGATATTGCAGATCATAACGATGCTCGACCATCGCCGCTCTTAAACGCTCACCATGATAAGCACCGATCTCATCTCCGAGATGATTGGATTTCCAATCCAACAAATAATATTTACCTTGATGTTCAAATACCAAATCAATAAAACCTTTGAGCATGCCTTGTACAGGATAAAACCCCAGTTCCCCAGCCTTAGCGGACAAGGGATCATAGCGTTGAATTATTCGATTTAAAGCGGGAGCGCTCAGCACTTCGACCGGTAATAAAAACTCCATTTCCACCAATCGTTGTTGGGCGGTTTTTTGATTCAAGCGTAATGCTTTTCCATCGAGCGGCGTAGCTAATACGGTATCAACTAACTGTTGTAAAACCGGTAACCACTCAAGCTCAATGTGCTCTCGTTCCATCAATTCAATGATTCGTTGCTGATTCTCATCGCTGCTGGCCGATTCGGTAAACTCAACCTCTTCAAACAAACTGTGTAAAAAGGTTCCCGGTGTCGCGCCGCGGGGAAAAGTAAAAATAGAGCGTTCTGGTTCCAGTAATAGAGCTTGATGCTGTTCATCGCCCGAATCGATATCAAAACCGGATATTTCCAAGCTCGCCTCATCATAAGCCAGCTTGCTCGAATGTTTTACCAACGCCGAGTAACTGGTCAAACGCCAATGGCGATCGATATGCCTATGCAAAGTCTGAGCTTTCAAGATCGGTTTCTCGGCCATCAACGCCGTGAAAGGTTCGCTCTGTGGTGGCGGAGGAGCGGTGACCACAATAGCATCGCTTACTTGCGCGTTAAGCGCCGAATGGAGTTCGGCAATACCCGCCTCTTGACCATTTTGCAGTAAATAACCAATCGCACTTAAGTGAACGCCTGTCGGCTCTTTAGTCGAGCGGCCATTACGCAGCGGTGCCAAGCCAATAAAACAACCATACACCGCGCGAGTCAAGGCTACGTAGATCAAGCGCAGGTCTTCAGCCAGCCGTTCTTTATCCGCTTGCTCAAGCGCTGCCGAGCTGTCAGTAATATCGAGCACGGTTTGATCGTTGACTGAATCATAATACTTACCTTCGCTGGCCTCTCGATAGCCAGCCACAAATGGCAAAAAGACTAAGTCATACTCCAATCCCTTCGATTTATGAATGGTGACGATTTGTACTAAGTTTTGTTCCGACTCTAAACGTTGAATCTGTTCATCTCGACCGCCGATCCCTTGCTCGGCATCACTGATCGACTGAGCCAACCAACGCAACAGGCCGTGATCACTCTCTATCTCTTGTCGTGCCTGCTGAAGTAGCTCACCGATGTGCATGAAATCCGTCAGTAAACGATCGCCATTCTGCTCTTCCAACCAACGTTCGGCGAGATGACGCTTACTCATCACACTGCGCAGCATCGGCAATACACCACGTTCAATCCACAGTTGTCGATAGGCTTTAAACTCATTGACTGCGTTTTCCCAAACCACTTCGTCATTGTTGAGTGCATCTAGGCTGGCAGCATCGAAAGCAAATAAGGGCGATGCTAAACAGGCGCGTAAAGTACGATCATCGTCTGGGGTTAATACCGCTTGCAATAGGCGTTGGAGATCCTGCGCGACATCACTGCTAAAAACGCTATCACGATTTGAAAGATAAACACTGGCAATCCCTTGTTCGGCGAGCGCTTGTTTGATCATCCGCCCTTCGTTACCCGTACGCACTAACACAGCAATATCGCCAGCTTGAACTATTTTTTGGCCTTTGCCCGTTTCAAAATACGCTTGATGGTGCTGCGCCGCACTCAAAATGGTTTGAATGTGACTCGCACACGCTTTAGCCATACAGGATAGATATTCATTTTTTGGAAGTGGCTTATCGGCCTCTTGCAGCCAGTAAGTTAATGCCGGTTGACTCTGCCCGTTAAGTAACCATTGTCGCTTATCCGCATTCGGGCTAGCGGCAACAGGCAAAAACGGAATGTCTTGATCATACATAAAAGGGCTAGCAGATGAGCTAAATAACTGGTTAACCGCGCTCACCATCTGCGCACTAGAGCGCCAGTTAGTGCCTAACGTGTAATGCGCACTGACCTGCTGACGAGCTTTGATGTACGTGAAAATATCCGCCCCCCGAAAACCATAAATTGCCTGTTTCGGGTCGCCAATCATCAATAAACCACACTCTGCTTTGGGGAGATAAATTCGGCTGAAAATGCTGTATTGCAGCGGATCGGTATCTTGAAACTCATCAATCATCGCCACTGGATAAAGTGTGCGAATCCGCTCAGTCAGTAAACCAAGCTGATCGTGATCAATCGCCGCCGATAACTGAGTTAACAGATCATCAAACGATAACCACTGTTTTTGCGCTTTGGCTTCAGCGAGCCGATCTCGACAATGGAGGATCGCGTGGGCCAATAATGGCGCAGCTAAACTGATCGGCGTTTGTAAAAACTGCTCAATAATCGTAAACAGAGCATGTTGGGGGGGATTGCCTTTTTTAGCTTTAGCCTCCAGCGCACTTTGAGCAAAGTCTGATAATTCACTGGGTAAATCGAACTGATGGTGAGGCTGATTTGCCCACACATTCAACAACTCTAGCCGTGTTAATAGCGCTTTTTTAGTCGCGGCATGTAAATCAGAGTCTTGAATCGATGAAGGGAGATCGCGACATGACGCCAACCATTGCTGTTTCAAATCAGCAATCCGTGATAAGCCATCGTGATAAAGTGCCGTTAAATCACCCTTCATGGCTTCAACCGATAGCGTTAGCGGAGCCCCCGTTAAATAACCACCAATTTTATCCAATAAGGCTTGTGGCGAAGGCCACAAACGACGGACTTCGGCCACCAGGTTCAATGGTAATGGATAAAACTGACGACGCCAATAATCGGCCACGACTTGCGCTTTCAACTGGCTTTCATCGGTGACAAATTCGTTACTAAATCGGCTTCCTGATTCAAAGGCATTTTGCGTCAGCATCCGCTGACAAAAACCATGAATCGTATAAACGGCGGCTTCATCCATTTGTCGTTCGGCTTGCAGTAATACTTTTGCGACCCCAGGTCGATCGGCATAATCGGCCAACAAACCTTGAATGACGGGATCATCACTAGCACCACGTAAAAAAGCGATTCGCGCCTGATGGATCCGCTGACGAATGCGATCGCGCAATTCAGCGGTTGCCGCTTCGGTAAACGTCACCACCAAAATTTGATCAACCGTCAGCGGCGTTGGATGACGAGTGTCTGCATTGCCATGGCCCAGCAGCAAACGTAAATATAAAGCCGCAATGGTAAAGGTTTTTCCAGTTCCCGCCGATGCTTCAATCAATCGCGCGCCATGCAATGGAAAAGTAAGCGGATCTAACGGTGTCACCACCGCTGGTGAAGAGATACTCATAACTCGTTAACCTTTGAATGCACAGGTGTGTACCAGCACACCGATGTAAGACGAAACCCCAATAACGATCTAAACGTAAGCTGGCTTTGCATCATCCGATTAATGCTCAACATCTGCCGCTTGCTGAGCCGCAAGTCTGGGTCCTTGAATGACTAAACTGGCCAATAACCGGACTTGCTCAGCTAACTCTTCATGCCATTGTGGCCAAATACGCGCAATATAAACATTACTGCCTTCACCACGAGTCATATAGCCATCATGAAAAGTCTCCGCCATTTTTTTCAATGATTTTTCGCGATCATCGACCCACTTTCCACGGCTAAACCCCGCTTCAATACTGGCTAATGCGGTATTAGGAAAATACGCCAACGGTTCGGTCATGCCTTGATAAAATAAACGCACTAACTCCGTCAGTAATGCCTTGGCGTGATCGGCATCCGCGATGGGGGGATAAACCCAATGCTGCACGCCTTGTTTGCGATCGTAACCAATCACATGAGTCGGTTTATTGATTCCCATTGCGGCAAGAGCAAGATGATCGATCCACGCCGCGAGATAATGCTGAGCACGAATCGCACCACTGCGATAACGCATTAATCCAGCTTGATAATTCTTAGTCAGCCAGCCAGTCAGTTGAACCGATTTGCCCTCACCGAATAAATCAAAACGCAGATTGATCTCTTGATCATCAAGTGGTGAGTGACATAAGAAACCGATTTTCTCCGCTAGCGCTTGAGCTTGAGCACGATTGGTCTCAAATTCTAACTCGCCAAAGGCACCGATCGGTAATTTACCCTGCGCCCGCTGCTCAACCAATACACGTTCAATCGCATGATCAGAATTCGGCTGCTCAAGAAAAACATCAAGGAGTTGATCGCGTAATTGATAACTCTCTAGCCCATCCAAAGTAAAAGGCTCTGCATCTTCCATCACTGGCTGCGGTGCTTCAAAGGTGACTTTCAGTCGGCGATTAAAAAAGTATTGCACTGGCAAACGCCAAAAACGTTGTAGCTCTACAAGCTCTAAATTCAGAGGATATGTTGCCTCAATTAAGTAATCACTGAGCGCACGATTAAATTCACCACGGGATTGTCCCTGACGATTAGCCGCAGGTAGCCACTCTTTAGCGTAACTGCCGGGTTGGGTCAAAAATGCGTCTGGACTGAACGGGACCATGGCATGAGTTGTGGTTAACGCATCAACCAATCGTTCCGCCGACCGATCACTGCTCAACGATTGATCGCCCTGCAAGCAGTAATTTTGTTGGCAATACTCCATTAACTCTGCGACTAAAACTGAAGGGACACGTTCAGTATTGTCTTGAATCGAACGACCAACGTAACTGATGTACAACGTTTTTTGTGCCGAGAGCAACGCCTCTAAAAATAGGTAGCGATCATCATCTCTCCGCGAGCGATCCCCCGCTCGGGGACGTCCATTGATTAAATCAAAACCATCTTTCGGCATGGTTCGCGGATACACGCCATCGTTCATGCCCAATAAACACACCGTTTTAAAGGGGATCGATCGCATCGGCATTAAGGTACAAAAGTTCACTTGTCCTGCCAAAAAGCGCTGGCTGACTCGTGTACCTAATAATTTGTTGCGTAGATACTGGATGATGATACTCGGTGCCAGTGCTTGATCGTATTTAGCATCCGCCAGTTGTTGTTTTAATTGCGCTAAGGTATCGCGAATCGATTTCAGCGCCAGCTCACCTTGCAGATCAACCACAAAAAAGTCGTCCAGTAGAGCCCCTAACAGCGCTCGCCACTGTTCAATACTCTGAGTGTTGGCGAGCCGCTCACGGTAATCACTCACTCGCTGAATAAAATGCGCCAATTTGCCCGCCAGCTCCGCATTCAATCCTTGCACTTCATTGTAAGGCGCTAAAGCCAGTTCGCCTTGCTCAAATAAGCCCGCAGAGGGCGGCATGGCATAACCGAGTAACATCCGCTCAACGCCAAATTGCCAAGTATTTTGTTCGGTTGGCGGCAGTTCAAATTGATCTGCCGTGCGAGCATTTAGCCCCCAGCGAATCCCAGACGCTTCTACCCATAATTTTGCTTGCGCGAACTCTTGCTCATTAAGCGCAAACTTAGCCATCATCGCTGGCGTTTCGAGTAACTCCAGTAACTCTGAGGCTAAGCAACGTGATTCTGGCAAACTAACCAAATGCATAAATGCACTTAAGATAGGACTTTCTTGATCGGCTGTGCGATCTGAAATGGCATAAGGGATATAACGCTCACCAGGCGCATTGCCAAATACGGCGCTAATCGCTGGACTATAGGCATTGATATCCGCCACCATAACAATAATGTCACGCGGTTTTAAATCTGGATCAGCATCAAACATGGCCAGCAGTTGATCGTGCAAGACTTCCACTTCTCGCATTGGACTATGGCAGACATGAAGCGAGAGAGAAAAATCATCAACCTCGATGACCTGTTTGTGCAGGCTATTATCAAGTTGCTGATCATCTTGATGTTCTTCTAAATGCAAAATATCCGCTTGCAGATGATGCAGTAAACTATCCCGAGCAGGGGCCATAAACAGCTCCAGCTCTTCGCAATCCAATAGCGACAGCAAATAGAGATTATCACGGCCCAATTTGCCCATCGAGGCTAATAAACCATTGCCGACCGAAGCTTCGTTATGCTGCTCATCAACAAGATTCGCTTCAATGCCTCCTTTCAGTGGCGATCGCTGACTTTCAACGTGGATTGCATTGGCTTGTAACGCTAAAGTTTTACGCTGTCGACTGTCCAGCTTAGCGAGGGTTTTTCGATCGCGAATATCCCCCCAATAGTGCTGACAAGGGTTGGTAAACATTAGGTGGACATCTATCTGCTCACCTAATGCCTTTAGTGCATCAAGATAACGGGGAGGAAGAGAGGCGATACCAAAAATAAATAACCGCTTGGGTAGCAGACGGGTATCTAATGCCCCCTCTGCCAATTGCTCAATAAAGCTTTGATACAGATTGCCACGATGATAATGGGACTGACCTTGATAGACAGTGTCTTGATATAAGGCTTGCCACAATATTGGCTGCCAAGGATGCTCGTCATCGAGTTCTTTAACGACCTCCCCCGCTTCCCACTGAGCGATCCAATCTGGGCGATACACCAAATAACCATCAAAAATATCGGCAATTTTCTCTGCCAATTGGTATAGCTTAGAGTGATCGTCGTCTTGCTCAAGATAGCGTTGCAGGGCAGTGAATTGTGGATGAGTGAGTAGGTTTGGCAGCAGACGCATTAACTTCCACGTCATTGCTTCTTTATTAAATGCACTGCGCTGTGGTACCTCAGGCAAGACTTGGGTAAACATCTCCCAAATAAAACTGGCCGGTAATGGAAACTCAAGATTCGCAGCCACTCCCAGCTCTTTGGCTAACGCCATCTTTAGCCATTGCGACATGCCCGAGCTTTGTACCAAGATTTTTTCTTTGTCAAACGGGTGCGCTAACGGGTCGTTTTTGATCAACTGCACTAACAGCGTTTTGAGGATTTCAACGTTATTCGAATGATAAACGGTAAACACAATGCACTCACACTACTCTGCCCTTAATAAGGGTTGAGAGTAGCATAAGTGCCGTTAACTAGATAATTTTCCTCGGGTCTGTTAACCCTAATGCATGACGATTATCCCGCCTGACCAGCCAATGAACGAGCTGGAAAATAGAACATCAGATAACGCAGCGCTACGTATCCAACCACCACGGTCGCCACAATCAGTTCAAAGCTGGCAAGCGCATGTATCTGCTGTACATAGTGAGGATCGAGATTGACGCTTTCCATCCAATGGGCGGTTTTAAACAGCGCCGTGGCACCAATCACCATTGGAAAGGTAAACGCGGCATAACCTGGGCTAAAAGGTAAACGCAGTAATTGAGTGAACGCGAGGTAAATAATCGCCGTCATCAACACCGCAATACCAAACAGTAAAGCAATGATCACCGGGGAAGGCTCAGCGGTAACCGTTAAATAACCCGCCAAAGAGAGACTCGCTGGCGCTGCCAAGATCGCTAAGGTGGGTTTAGCCGCATCTGGCACTTGATGGGTAAACATAAAACGATAAATCATCATCGGTAGCATCACCGCGTAAGCCAACATACCAAAGATTAAGGTTGCATGAGCAATCGGAGCCAATAGCGGGTTACCAGAAAATGACACGTCAGCCACAATGATCCCCACGGGTGGCACGAACCAACTCGGCACCATATGATGCAGTTCAAACGCTTTAGCACGATGATAAACAAAGCTCACCAAGAAAATGACATGCAGCAACACCGCCAGTAACCACAGTCCATCACCGAAAAATGGTGAAAATTGGCCTACCGAATGAGACACCACCATACACGCCATGGCAAAAGTCGGCACGACGCTGCCCACCACTGGGTGCGCCAAATCTTGGCGGAGTAAATGATTATGCAAGAGAAACTTAAACGCTAAAACAATCAATAACACACTGGCTAGCGCAGCGCCAAGCCACTGACCGTAGCCTTGTAAATTGGCAAGGTTTTCCCAGCTCCAACCTAAACTGGCAATACCTAATGCCAATCCTGCCATGGGAGTGGGCGCTCCCATCACTTTTGTTTTTGCTGCTTGAATCATACTCACCTCAACACGGCTTATTATCGCAATACGCGCATGATACCCTTGCTTAATGTTTGAATATATCTGATTATTTATAACCCGCGTTCGATAAAACTAAACAACCTATGGCCAGCCCGATTTCGCTCAAACAACTCAATGTGTTTATGACCATCACCCAACACAAAACGCTAACCGAAGCCGCAGACGCTCTGTTTCTCTCTAAAGCAGCGGTGAGTTCAGCTTTAGCGGAATTGGAGAAACACTTAGGACATGCGCTGTTTGATCGAGTCAACAACCGGTTAATCCTTAATCAAGAAGGACAAAAACTATTGCCTTTGGCCGATGAATTGCTGGGACGCGCCAAAGATCTGCATCATCTGTTTGATCAGCAAAATACCCTCGCTGGGCAATTACGAATTGGAGCCAGTGATACGATTGGTAACCAGTTAGCGCCTTATTTAATTAGCGCCTTTCGCTCACAATACGATCATCATGCACAAAGCCTATTTATTTCTAATTCAGCACTGATTTGTCAAAAACTGGTCGATTATGAGTTAGACGTTGCTTTAATCGAGGGCAAAACCTTGCATCCTCAATTGATTTCGCGTCAATTTGGTCAAGATGAAATGTGTATTATCTGCGCCCCTGATCATCCGCTCGCCAAAAAATCAACGTTAACGCTCAGCGATTTTGAACAGAGCCAGTGGGTGCTAAGAGAGGCCGGTTCGGGGTCTCGAGAATTTTTTATGCGCGTCGTTGCGCCGCGCATTGAGCAATGGCAAGAGAGTTTTGAGCTCAATACCACCGAAGCATTGATTAACAGTGTCTCAGCTGGATTAGGCCTCGGTTGTTTGTCACAGCTGGCGGCCCACTGCGCGTTACAAGATGGGCGAATCAAGCAACTGACTGTCCCTCTCGATATGCAACGGCGTTTTTGGGTGTTGGTGCATAAAGAAAAGTACCAAAGTCCGCTGTTGAAAAGCTTTATCGCCTTTTGTCATCAATCCAATGCCTAGCCTCTCAGTTTGGTGGCTTCATCTAGACTTTATTGAATAAAAACTGTATAAAAAGCCAGTAATTATTTAGCACAACATAGAGGATGAACCATGGCCGTCATCGTTAAGTACGTGGTGGAGCGCAACGGAGAAGAGAAAATGACTTTTACCTCGAAAGCCGAAGCTGATGCTTATGACAAAATGCTCGATATGGCAGATGAGCTGTTCGAATTATTAGGTAAAAGCGCTCTGATTGAAGATGAAAGTAAACAAGAAGAGTTAGCGCTGTTCTTGGCACAGAACAAAGAAGACGTGCTGGTCGCGCTCGGTGCCAAGCGCAAGCCTACGCCACCGAAAAAACCGAAAGCGGTCGAGAGTGATGACTCTGTCGACGATGCTGCTTAACTGACTCTGACCGCTGCCTAGCAGCGGTTTTTTATCCTAGAAAGGATATCTATCGCTAAAAAGACAGACGATATCGTTCGATGGACGGATAACGTATTGCACCTTTCCTCTGAATAAAACTCTCTTTAAGATAACAATCATCTTACGGTCATTGACCACGAAATTGACACCACCAAAATGGAGAACTCATAATGGCGAATTTTGCCCTAGGCTTTGGTACGGCCACACTCAATCGTGACGGAAAAATCATTGAGGCATTTTTCCCTCATCCAGTTCTAAATCCCAGTGATGATTTAATCAAAGTATTGGCTGATATTTGCAATTATCAATCGGGGAATCAAGTAGTTGAGATCTTACCAGAGCAATGCAGTCAACTGGCTCATGCCTTTGCGACTCATGGTCAAGCGGACAATGCCGCTTTTGCCAGCAAAGCCGCGCTGTCTACTCAACCACTGATTTTGGTGGTGCTCGCTACCGATCAACAACCAAGCTCAATCGCTGAAGGCTTTTTAAAACTACAGCTTATCTCTCATCGTCTCGTGCAACCACACGGCACAGTACTGGATGGTATTTTTGGTCTATTGCATAACATTGCTTGGACCAATGAAGGCCCGATTGATTTACCAGAGCTTGCCGAGCGTCAAATCGAAGCTCGCCTTGCCGGACGTCAATTGAGCGTCGATTGTGTCGATAAGTTTCCGAAAATGGTTGATTACATTGTCCCAACGGGTGTACGTATTGCTGATACTGCTCGCGTTCGCCTTGGCGCACATGTTGGCGAAGGGACGACTGTCATGCATGAAGGTTTTATCAACTTTAATGCGGGTACCACAGGCATCAGCATGGTGGAAGGACGAATTTCCGCTGGGGTTGTTGTCGGCAATGGCTCTGATATTGGTGGTGGTGCGTCAATCATGGGCACCTTATCTGGCGGCGGCAAAGTGGTGGTTTCGATTGGGGAGAACTCACTACTTGGCGCCAACGCCGGTCTTGGTTTCCCACTTGGCGATCGCTGCACGGTAGAGTCAGGGTTGTATGTCACTGCTGGCACCAAAGTCCGCATGCTCGATAACCAAGGTCAAGAAGTTGAGATCATCAAAGCACGCGAGCTAGCAGGTGTCTCTGACCTGTTATTCCGCCGTAATTCGATCACTGGTCAAATCGAGTGTTTAGCCAATAAATCAGCGGTTGAGCTAAACAGTGAGTTGCATAGCAATAACTAAGTCTCATCCAATGAGTTCAACGGCTTAACCCGTTCGATTATCAAAACAAAGGCTAGCGTCAGCTAGCCTTTGTTATTGTACTATTGTTCGCTTATGAACCGAATTAACGGGCAACATTGGCTGGGCTAATCACCACACAAGCGGTTTGCTTTTGCTTACCAAAACCGATGATCTGAGACAGGGCTTTTTTACCAACCGGAACATACGCCGAAGCCATCGCATGCTGTTCAGATTCCGCATGAGGATCGTGGAAAAAGAAAAACTTTTCACTCATGCCACTTAAAATGATCCAGTGAGGTTCTTTTTTACCATCAAATCGATAGGTGCTAATCAACAATAGTACGCAAGCCCCTTGCGTCACCCACGCTTCAAGTTGATCCTGAGTGGGTGGAGCATCAATCATCGCCACATCTTGATGAGCCAGTTGCTCACAAAAATCCAGATGCACTAACTCAATCACCTGTTTTTTATTGAGGTCTCGGACACTATCAATGAAAGGGGTACTTTGTGATTGGCTCCATAACTCGACATGAAAACCTCGTTTCGCTGCTGCTAACGCTAGGCCTTGGCCACTACAGCCACCGTGCCCCGCCGCCATGAAAATCGTCGTCGCTTCTCGCCATAACTGAAGCTCTTGGGTGCGACTCAGTTCAAAAGAGGGTCGTAAACAAGAGAAACTCATCAATAAGCAAGCGGCACCACAGGTGAAGGGTGTGGTTTGTACATAAAGGGGCATCGGTAGCAAAATTTTAGGTCCATGAGGAGTCAAACGTTTTTGCATCCGACGACCATCACATAAATCGTCGTAATAGTGGATCAAACACTTCAAAGTGCGATAACCCATTTTTTCATATAATTTTATTGCTGTTATATTGTCTTCACGAACTTCTAGCCGTAATGTAGTGAAACCTTGATCAAGAGCAGCACGCTCGCATTGTTCAACTAACGTTTGAGCAATCCTCCGTCCTCTGAAATCAGGTTTTACGGCAATCGAATACAACCTTGAGAGCTGTGTACCTTGATGAAATAGTAGCAATGCATATCCAGCTAACTCCGTACCGGAATCGGCGACAAAAATCACCGAATGGCTAGAATGTAAAAAACGCTTCATTTGACGAGGAGAAATTTTATCTCCATCAAACAGCTGTTGTTCTAACGCATTAAGCGCAGCGAGATCAGTACTTTTCGCAAGACGAAAGTCCATACGACGTCCTTACAGGATGAAAAGAGTGGTTGGCAAGATTGTGACTCAATAATAGACCTATTGATTTAGGAAGAATATAGCGATGGCAAACCTTTTAATCGTGACCGATCAGGCCAGTGACTGGCAACAGTATTTCCCTTCAGAACAAGTCGTCAGCGTTGATCAATATTTAGATGCTGACTGGAAAGCTTCACAGCGCAGCGTACAGGTGGTGAACCTTTGTCGCGATTATGATTACATGAGTACGGGATATTACTGCTCTCTGTTAGCTGAAGCCCGTGGACATCGAGTGATCCCACGCGTGATGGCAATTAACGATATTAACCAGCCGTTTTTACTGTCCTCTGGACTCTTAAAACTTAACAAGCTGTGCAAAAATATCGACTCTATCCACTGTAAAATCTACTTTGGACGCACACCAGAAGCTGGTCTAGAAAAACTGGCTCAGCGCCTGTTCGAACAGTTTATGGTGCCAGTAATTGAACTGAAAATGACCAAAATTCAGGGACAATGGCAAATTCACAGTATTGCACCATTCCCTTTTCAAGATCTGCAAGACAGTGAACAAGATTTCTTCATTGAGTCATTAGAGCTGTTCTCAAGTAAAATCTGGCGCAGACCGAAACAAGAGAAGAAGTATCGCTACGATATCGCGATGTTGGTCGATGAAGAGGAGAAAATGCCGCCTTCCGATCCTTCTGCATTGAAGCGTTTTCGCCGCGCCGCCAATCGCTTAGGTATGAACTTAGAATTGATCTCCCCTGATGATTTGTCGCGTTTGGGCGAGTTTGATGGCCTATTCATTCGCGCCACCACTAATATTAGCAACTACACCTATCGCTTTGCGAAAACAGCGGAGAAAATGGGCCTGATCGTGATGGATGATTCAGAATCGATCATGAAATGTACCAATAAGGTATTTTTGACCGAGTTACTGCAACGTAATAAAGTTCCTGCGCCTAAGAGTGTTATCGTACAAGGATTTGATAACGATTGGAAAAGCTACTTGATGGGACAACTGGATTTCCCTATGGTGCTGAAAATCCCCGATGGCGCTTTTTCTCGTGGGGTAGTCAAGGTTCGTAATGAACAAGAGCTTGAAAAAGAAGCCAATGCGCTATTTAGCAAAAGTGCGCTGATCCTAGCTCAAGCTTTTATGCCGACTGATTTTGATTGGCGAATTGGCGTCATGAACCGCCAAGCGATTTATGCCTGTAAATACATGATGAGTCGTGGACACTGGCAAATTTATCAGCACCACAGCAGTGGCCGAGTCTCATCGGGTGGGTTTGAAACCTTCGATTTAAAGCAGGTGCCTAAATCGGTGGTGGATGTGGCGGTAAAAGCGGCAAACTTGATCGGTAGTGGTCTGTATGGCGTCGATCTTAAAGAGATCGATGGACAGGTTTATGTGATTGAAGTCAATGATAACCCGAGCATTGATCATCAAGTTGAAGATGCGATTCTCGGCGATCTGCTCTACGATCGTATCATGACAGAGTTCTTACGCCGTATTCAGATGCGTGGTTTTTAGTTTATTCTGATTCGATGAACACTTTTCCCCAAGTGATGTAGATAACTCATCACTTGGGTTTATTTTATCAAGGACAAGGATTCTCAATGGATTTTCTTCTCGATCATTGGTCTTTTGCCACAACTCCTACGATACAACTCTCTCTGCATCCCCAAAAAATTGAAGCGGACCACTGGTACCACTGCCAACGAGATAAAGCTGGGTTGCGTGAATGGCTAATCGATAATGCTATTCCTCTCTCTATCGTCGATAGTTTACTCGCCGAAGATACTCGACCTCTATTTGAACAGTACGACGAACAGCATTTTCTGCTGATTCTACGAGGGGTTAACCTGAATGATAATGCCGACCCTTCTGATATGCTCAGTGTGCGTATTCTTTATTATCATGGTGCTTTAATCAGCAGCCGTAAAATTTCTTCAAAAACCATCAACTTAATTAGCAATGCTCTACAACAAGGCAATGGACCGAAAAGTCTTGCTGATGTGTTGGTCACTATTATTGATGGCTTAAGCAAAAACATTGATGACTATCTTGATAGCGTCGAAGAGAAAATCACTAGATTCGAAAGTGAGACCGAATTAAGCGATCCCTTAATCCAAACCCATAAAGCACTGTTAAAAATCAAACGCTTTATTAAACCTCAGCAATACGCGCTTGAGGATTATCAAAACTCCAATCTATTGATGGCAAATCATAAGCAATTAAACTTACGACATAGCGTAAATACCATTACTCGGATTAATGAAACCTTAGATTTTTTCCTGAGTGAGTTGGATATTATTAAAGGGGAATTGCGTCAGTATCACGCTGAAAAAATGAATCAAAACACTTACTTATTTTCAGTCATTACGGCAATTTTTCTACCTGCGACATTCCTGACTGGCTTACTTGGGGTCAATGTCGGGGGTATACCAGGCACCGACTCTCCTATCGCTTTTGGGGTCTTTTGTGCTGGTCTGCTTGCTATTTTTGTGATGGAATTTTGGATATTGCGCCGTTTGCGTTTTTTAACCAATTAAATGGGGACTCACTATGTATATTTTCGGTTACGGAAGCTTAATGAACTCAGCTTCGCGTCAACTGACAGGCCAAACCGGACAAGCGATTCCAGCGATTGTTCATGGTTTAGTGCGTTATTGGGGAAAAGTGGATGATAGCTATCTGATTTCACCTTTAGTGGTTAACCCGGGACAAGGCCAAGTGAATGGCGTACTGCTCGAAATCGATGAGGCTGGATTGGCTGAATTTGATCGCCGAGAACGTGGATATCAACGTATCGCACTTTCTCATCAACACATAGACTGTCAGCATCCTCTTAAAACCGATCAAGCGATTTGGGTCTATGTCACCGAACAATATCAGCCCCCTTGTCCACGCAGTCCGATTGTCCAAACTTACGTTGATACCGTGCTCGCCGGGTGTTTGGAAGTTTCTGAGGCGTTTGCTCGCCATTTTGTCGAACATACCTTAGGCTGGCAAGCACCATGGGAAAATGATCGGTCCATGCCTAAATATGGCAACTTAGCCGGTGTCAACGCCACTGACCTTGAACACATCGATCAACTGATTGCTCAGGTTCGTTAAATATTCAATTCGCGCTTGGGACGATGAACAAAATGTGGGAAATATTCATACGCTTTTTTACGCTCGGTTGGATAAGTTTTGGCGGCCCAGCGGCGCATATTGGCTACTTTCGACACACGTTTGTTGAAAAATTGAAGTGGATGAGCGATCAACAATATGGACAGATCGTCGCTTTAAGTCAGTTTTTACCCGGCCCAGGTTCAAGTCAAGTTGGCTTCGCGATCGGCTATCAGAGAGGCGGATTACTGGGCGCTGGTTTAGCCTTTATTGGCTTTACTCTCCCTTCGATCATACTAATGGTATTACTCGCCACTTTCAGCCGCTATTGGCTTGATACATCACAATATGCACTACTGATCCATGGATTAAAACTGCTCGCTGTCGTGGTCGTTGCCGAGGCAACATGGGGGATGTATCAAAACTTTTGCCGAACAAAAACTACCGCCAGCTTAGGTCTGTTTAGTGCGGTCATTTTGTTGTGTTTTCCCGGTATCTTAGCGCAAATCTTGGTCATAATCCTTGCTGCCATCATCGGCATTAAGTGGCTAAAAAATCCTCATCCTACAACCACGTTGACCCCATTTCGTCCAACGTGGTGGCCTTTAGTTTTATTTGTAGCGATTTTATTTGGCCTACCATGGCTAGTCAGCTCCAGTGCGAGTTTAATGTTATTCGAACAATTTTTTCATGCTGGTAGCTTAGTATTTGGTGGCGGCCATGTCGTCATGCCTCTGTTGCAAAATTTGTTAGCCGATCAAATAAGCAGCGATACTTTCCTTACTGGTTATGCCGCCGCTCAAGCGGTACCGGGGCCAATGTTTACACTAGCAACGTATCTGGGTTACTACTTGCTACCCGCATCGCCGATCACCGGTGCCATCATCGCTACCATCGGCGTCTTTTTACCGGGATTTTTACTGCTTTTAGGCGTGCTCAAACACTGGCAAAATCTTGCTAATATTCCCTCCGTTTCAGGTGCTCTCACCGGAGTCAACGCATCTGTAGTCGGATTATTACTCGCTGCTCTTTATCAACCAGTGTTTATCAGTGCAGTATTCAACGCTTGGGACGTTGCTTTACTACTGATCGGTTTATGGTTACTTAAAATTATGAAGTGGCCCATTCTTGGTTTAGTCATGTTCTATTTGTTAACGGCACTTATTCGTGGCGTTTTGTAACAAAAAGAAGTGATTTTTTGCACATCAAACAAGGTGAATTCTAAGGGATCGCCTAGACTTACTAGAGACGATGATGACACCACCGCAAGGAGGGCGCATGAACACGCACCATGAAGGAGAAAAACCCAGCTTCTTTGCTAAAGTGGGCACACTCAACCAACAGTTAACCGATATCCATCAACGGATGCTAACGGTAGAGCCAAATATCGCTCGTATCTCCTTCGCTCTATTCGATGAAGAGAGCAACGAGTTAAAAACTTATGCTCATAGTGATAATCAAGGGAGTGAGCTACTCCATTACTCACTCTCGCTCGATAATCTGCCAAGTTTAAAAGCGTGTGCACAATCTGCTGAAGTTCGCTATCTCAATGATATTTCAGTCGAAGTTAATCATACCACTCCACATAGCCAATGGTTATTTGAACAAGGTTTTCAATCCTCAATGACCTTACCGGTTTACCATGATCAAACGTTCATTGGTTTTATTTTTTTAAATTCAAAACAAAAAAATACCTTTAGTCCAGAAAAATACGCACAACTCAAATCGTTTATCGATATTGTACGTTTTGTCGTCAGTTCAGAATACGATTTGGTTCAATCGCTGCTCAATGCAACCAAAGCCATTAACGCTAAATCACCTGAACACTGGTTAGATTCAAAAGAACATAAAGAACGAATTAGTCGTTATGCGCGTGTCATAGCTCTAGAAGTAGCATCGGTCTACCAATTGGATGATGAAGTAATAGAGAATATTAGCCAGTTTTCTAAATGCCATGATATTGGCAAACTGGCCATTCCGGCAGAATTACTGAATAAACCTTGCTCACTCGGTCAAGATGAAAGGCAGCAGCTCAATCAACACATCGAAAAAGGCATTGAGATCATCAACGATATTATTGATGACATTGGCTCACCAGAACATCCAAGTATCGCCGTACTCAAAGAGATTGTTGCCTACCACCATGAATTTCTTGATGGCAGTGGTTATCCTTATGGCTTAACCCAAGAAGCCATTCCTATCTCCGCTCGTATTATTGCTGTCGCAAATATTTTCGATGCACTAACGAGCCATCGCCCCTACAAACAAGCTTGGTCTGTTCCATTTGCCTTGTTGGAACTAGAAAAAATGGTCGTATCCGGTAAGCTAGATAAACACTGCGTTAACGCGCTGCGTTATCATCAAGATTATTTAAAGCGGGTTAGCGAGACTTATCCAGAACTCGATCCGAAAGATAGAGAACCCCCAGCTTCTTAATTTGAGTAATTTTTGTGAGGTATCACTCTGTTGTCATTAACAAATGTGAGTTAATTAACCTTCATCACTCCTATAGCCATGCTACTATTTACAAAATTTTAACATAAATAGAATAGCCATTGCCTCATACATGGAGTTAGAGAATGAATCCGTTAACAAATCTAAGTCAAACTAAGTGCGCTCTCCCCCCCCCTAATGAAATGATCTTAACTTGGGCGCAAACTCGCCCCAACGACGTTTACTTGAAACAAATTATTAATCGGCAGTTTGTTGAATACACCTTCGCTCAAGTCGCTGATCAAGCACTACGTCTCGTTTCAGCACTACGCGCCTTAGGGGCTGAACCTGGTGATAAAGTGGCGCTTATATCAAAAAACTGCGCCGAGTGGTTTATATGTGATTTAGCAATCATGCTCGGTGACTATGTCAGTGTGCCCATTTTCCCTACTGCCGGCGCTGACACCATTGAATATTGTGCGAGTCATAGTGAAAGTAAAATAATCATTGTCGGTAAATTAGACGACAGTAAAGCCACCGCCCAAGTTTTAGCTAAAATGCCAGAGCTGATCAGTATCGCTCTACCTTACGCTTCAGCACCAGCGTGCCACCATCAATATCTAGACTTAATTGCTCAGTATCCCCCAAGTGAAGAACGGCCTGAACATTATGATGATAAACTGATGTCGATTGTTTATACCTCAGGAACCTCAGGCGTACCAAAAGGTGCCATGCTAACCTACGGTGCTTTTGCTTGGGCAGTACAACAATTGATTGCTCAAATCGGTATTCAAAAAGATGATCGCCTGTTTTCTTATTTGCCTCTCGCACACATCACCGAACGTGTTTACATTCTTGGCACGTCAATTCAAGGTGGTGTTTTAACCGCTTTTCCTGAGTCACTTGATACGTTTATTGAAGATGTGAAAATGCATCGCCCAACGTTGTTTATCTCAGTACCAAGGCTATGGACTTTGTTCCAACAGCGTATTCAAGACAAGCTTCCGCAGAAAAAGCTGAATATTCTGCTCAAAATCCCTTTTATAAATAGCTTAATTAAACGCAAATTAGCGGATGGTTTAGGGTTAGATCAAGCACGAGTCCTTGGTTGTGGCTCAGCCCCAGTCTCTCCTGCCTTGTTAGAGTGGTACCACAGCCTTGGCTTAAATATTACTGAAGCATGGGGAATGACCGAATCATTTGCCTACAGTACGATCAATTACCCCTTCCGGGCCGATAAAATAGGAACGGTTGGCCATGCTGGACCAGGAGTTCGCTTAAAAATTACCGATGACGGTGAGATACTCGTTCATAGTAAAGGGGTATTTTCTGGGTACTACAAAAATGACATTGCTTCCAAAGACGCTTTTGATGCTCAAGGTTGGTTACACACTGGAGATTTAGGTTCAATTGACTCTGATGGTTATCTTACGATCCAAGGACGAATCAAAGATACGTTTAAAACAGCCAAGGGTAAGTTTGTTTCTCCCGTCCCCATTGAGAAAAAATTGTATGAATACAGCCGAGTAGAAATGCTGTGTTTAATTGGCTTAGGGCTGCCAGCGCCGATACTTTTGGTTGTACCGCATAATTTCTCTGATTTTGATCGAGAGCGTTATGAACGCACGACGAAACGCGTTATCGAAAAAATGAATACTAAACTCGAATCTCATGAGCAGATAAAAGGCGTATTGATGATCAAAGATCCGTGGAGCATCGATAATGGTATTCTTACGCCAACACTAAAGATAAAGCGTCATGTCTTAGAGCAAAAATATCATGACGTAGGCCAGAATTGGCCTAAAGACAAACTCGTCGTTTGGGAAGAATAATCACGATATTCTCCCTTTTAGGCCAGTGAAAAACGAGAATAAGAGATTCCAATCCCTCATCTTATCTCTGAAGACTTTGCCCCCAGCACCATTAGTTATGGTTGGGGGTATTTTAGTTCTTCACTTATTTCTTACCCTTTATAATATAAAAACCATAAACAAAACGCCCCGAACAGCATTCACTGTTCGGGGCGTTTTTAGCGCTTAAAGTGAAGAATTATTTCTTCTCTTTTTTCGCTTTAGCTTCAGCAATAACGGTTTCTGCTACGTTAGCTGGACATGGTGCATAGTGTGAGAACTCCATAGAGAACTGACCACGACCAGATGTCATTGTACGTAGAGAACCGATATAACCAAACATTTCAGATAGTGGGATATCCGCTTTAACACGAACACCAGTCACACCAGCTTCTTGGTCTTTGATCATACCACGACGACGGTTCAAGTCACCGATAACGTCACCAACGTGATCGTCTGGAGTGAACACGTCAACTTTCATGATTGGCTCAAGAAGTTGTGGGCCAGCTTTAGGCATTGATTGACGGAATGCACCTTTCGCTGCGATTTCAAATGCAATTGCAGATGAGTCAACGGCGTGGAAGCCACCATCAAACAGTTCAACTTCGACGTCTAAGGTTGGGAAACCAGCAAGAACACCTTCTTGCATCATACCTGCAAAACCTTTCTCAATCGCTGGCCAGAATTCCTTAGGAACGTTACCACCAACAACAGTTGAAGTGAATTTGAAGCCTGAGTTTGGCTCGCCTGGTTTGATACGGTAATCGATCTTACCAAACTGACCAGAACCACCAGACTGTTTCTTATGCGTGTAGCTATCTTCAACAGCTTTCGTGATTGTTTCACGGTAAGCAACTTGAGGAGCACCAACAATAAGATCGATACCGTGCGTACGCTTAAGGATATCTACTTTGATATCTAGGTGAAGTTCACCCATCCCTTTCAGGATAGTTTCGCCAGTCTCTTCGTCTGACTCAACTTGGAATGATGGATCTTCAGAAACCATTTTACCAAGTGCAACACCTAACTTCTCAGAACCACCTTTATCTTTAGGCGCAACCGCGATAGAGATAACTGGGATTGGGAAGATCATTGGCTCAAGAGTACATTCGTGTTTAGGATCACACAGGGTATGACCAGTTTTCACGTTCTTCATACCAACGATAGCAATGATGTCACCCGCTTGCGCAGAGTCGATTTCATTACGGTCATCAGCGTGCATTTCTACCATGCGGCCAATACGTTCAGTTTTACCTGTCGCACTGTTCAAAATGGTATCGCCTTTCTTCAGTTTACCTGAGTAAACACGAACGAAGGTTAATGCACCAAAACGGTCATCCATGATCTTAAACGCAAGAGCACGGAATGGTTCATCAACAGAAACTTTAGCGACTTCGCCAGTGGCTTCACCAGTATCTGGATCAGTTAGCTCTTGTTCATGAACTTCTGTTGGGTTTGGTAGGTAATCTACAACCGCATCAAGGATAAGTTGCATACCTTTGTTTTTGTATGCAGAACCACAGTAAGTTGGGAAGAAAGCAAGTTCACGAGTACCTTTACGGATACAACGTTTGATGTCTTCTAGAGAAGGCTCTTCACCTTCCATGTAAGCCATCATTAGCTCGTCGTCTTGTTCAACAGCCGCTTCAATCAACATTTCACGGTATTCTTCCGCTTGGTCAACTAAATCAGCTGGGATATCCGTTACTTCGTAGTTCTCTGGAAGACCTGAGTCATCCCAGATGTACGCTTTTTGGCTCAGTACGTCAACAACACCTGTGAACTCATCTTCACGACCGATTGGTAGTGTCATGACTAGTGGTGTAGCGCCAAGTACATTTTTGATTTGGCCAACAACGCGGAAGAAGTCTGCGCCCATGCGGTCAAGCTTGTTGACGAAAATCAGACGAGATACTTCTGAATCGTTCGCGTAACGCCAGTTGGTTTCTGATTGAGGTTCAACACCGCCTGAACCACAGAATACACCGATACCGCCGTCAAGAACTTTTAGAGAACGGTATACTTCAACTGTAAAGTCAACGTGCCCAGGAGTATCGATGATGTTAAAACGGTGGTCTTTCCAGAAACAGGTAGTCGCAGCAGACTGGATTGTGATACCACGTTCAGCTTCTTGATCCATGAAGTCCATGGTTGTAGTACCATCGTGGCTGTCGCCCATTTTATGGATTTTACCAGTCAGCTTAAGGATACGCTCCGTGGTAGTGGTTTTACCCGCATCAACGTGCGCGAAAATACCAATATTTCTGTATTTTGATAAATCTGCCATTGTCTTACTCTGTTAATAAGGTATAAAGTGCGCGCAGAGTATAGCATAATCTGTCAAGACTGATACCCCTGCGATCGCTTGCTGAAAAAAAATAGTCAAGGACTACCTGTTGCTGATGAAATATAGGTGATGCCCACACAAGACGCGAGCAAATATCGACAAAACTCTCCGTTTCATCACACCTAATCTTTCGAAAAACACATACGCATTGTTTATTTTGCTATCACAGCTCATCAAAAGCGGCAATCGCTTCGGAAAGTTTTCGCACGCCATGAATTTGCATACCAGAAATCCCGCCCTTGGGCATATTGGCCATTGGAACAATTGCGCGGCTAAATCCATGTTTGAGCGCCTCGTTAAGACGCTCTTGCCCACTCGGCACCGGACGAATTTCCCCAGCTAATCCCACTTCGCCAAAAACCACCACATCTTTAGGTAACGGCTTATCACGAAAGCTAGACAGTAGGGCCATTAACAGGGCGAGGTCTGCACTGGTTTCGGTAACTTTTACGCCGCCAACGACATTGACAAAGACATCTTGGTCGGCCATTTGCAAACCACCATGCTTATGCAATACAGCCAGTAACAAAGAGAGCCTATTTTGCTCTAAGCCAACCGCAACACGACGTGGATTGGCCAATTGAGAGTAATCGACCAATGCTTGAATTTCGACTAAAAGCGGACGGGTACCTTCCCAAACCACCATAACCGAACTGCCTGAGGTCGCTTCTTCACCACGCGACAGGAATATCGCCGAAGGGTTACTGACCTCTTTTAGTCCCTGTCCAGTCATTGCAAACACACCCAGTTCGTTCACCGCACCAAAACGGTTTTTATGACTACGAAGGGTACGAAAACGACTATCAGCGCCCCCATCAAGCAACACCGAACAGTCAATAATATGCTCAAGCACTTTAGGACCAGCAAGAGTACCGTCTTTGGTCACATGACCAACGATAAACACCGCAACATTATTTTGTTTGGCATAGCGAGTTAAGGCCGTCGCCGATTCGCGAACCTGAGCGACACTGCCCGGAGAGGATTGCACATCGGCGACGTGCATAACTTGAATCGAGTCGATAACCATTATTCTCGGTTGCTCTTGCTCGGCAATTTGGCAAATACGATCGACGTTAGTTTCGGAAAGCATTTTCAGGTGTTCTTTGGGTAACCCTAAACGAGCGGCACGCATCGCAACTTGCTGTAATGACTCTTCTCCAGTGACGTATAAAGTTGGCATCTGCGCAGAAAGCAAACACATGGTCTGCAGAAGTAACGTCGATTTACCAGCCCCAGGGCTGCCGCCAATCAGAATAGCAGCCCCTGGTACCACACCTCCGCCTAGTACTCGGTCAAACTCTTTAAAGCCACTGCTAAAACGAGGCACTTCTTGTAAGTTGATTTCGGCTAACGTTTGTACACTCGTTTGCGTAGCATTTCCCGCATAACCGGATAATCGTTCATGGCGAGCAACTTGAGGGGAAGCGGCTAAACGAACTTCAGAAATGGTGTTCCAAGCCCCACATGCATTACATTGACCTTGCCAGCGCGGAAAATCTGCCCCACACTCATTACATACATAGGCTCGTTTTGCTTTAACCATGAATCCTCAATACTTAATTAAAAATGGTAACTTAGCCGCTTGCGCTATCTTAACGAAACGGACAACTGTGCCTACATTTTACTTCGGTTATCGTTAAAGATTAACTGCATGATGCCGATATCATTCAAGAACCTAACTTTAACAGAAAAGTATGCAGCAATCTGACATTCTCTCTTTCACTGAAAAACTCATTCCGGTCTATCGCTCTCCGGACTTTGAGTTCATCCTCTCTCAGATCACGGATGGGCAGCCTGCCTCTGCTAAACTATTGATAAAAATGGAACTCAATCGACTGATGGCGCCGTGTAAAAAAACCATTGATTTACGCAGCCGAGTTGATACTGAGTGTCGAGAATATGAAATCGACGGTTTTAAACACTGGTTAGATGATATTGCATTAAATGATTACCAAAAAGGGGTAAAAAAGTTTTCTGGTTATACTGAAGGGGTTTGGGAAACGGTTTGCAAAGCGCGAATCAGCCAACGGGATAACACCAAAACCGATCAAGCCACTAATAAAGCATCCAAAAGCTTCCAAGCTGAGATCATTAAACTGGGCTATGATTTAAAACGCAAAGAAAATCGCCTCAGCCTAAATAGCCAAGTCTTGATCACTCTTAATAATCAAACCATTCATGCAGTAACACTGGATCTCTCTCCTTCAGGCGCAAAATTTAAAGTACCCGCGGCATTTAACTATAAATCTGGACAAACGTTTAAAGCACAATTTACTGAACTGGAAAAATCGCTCGATATTCCTGGCTTAAATCAACCGATTGAATACCGCATACTGGCTATTGATGATTCCTATGAAAACAATGCGGTGAAATACTTGCGGGCATTACGTATTACTGAGACGACATTAATCGATAACGTGATTGCCGAGTCACTAGCTAGTAATATTAAGAAAAACCGTCACGATAACCAAGATAAAATCATTCGCGCTCGCACCCGTGGCTATGAGCACGTCTATCTCAAACACACAGGCCATTTACCGCTGTTTTTTAGTGGCAACCAACTGAAATTGGTACTGCTGACGGAAAACAATCGTCCTATTTGGCAATACTGGCATGATGAACGAAATCAGCAGAGTTTGGGCAGCTTATTTAATGCTGAACGGATGGGGCTGCTCACACAACCGGGCGTGAAAAATTGCAGTAACGTACTGTACTCGTTTAAACATGAGTATCAGGATAAAACGTTGTTTTTCTCGATGTTCATGCCCGAAGCCTCAGCAGAGCAACGAAAACTGTTCTGGCATATTGGCGCAAAAAAAGACAGTTGGAAAGCGTTCCGTTTATCGGTTTTTGAATTGTCAGCCGAAGAGCGAGCCGAGCTAGCCAACCATTCCGAAGAATTATTAGAGCACTCCAGTCAGCTAACGCATTGTGGGATTTTACAAGAAATTGCCGATATCAGTTCAGCACAAGATTATCTACTGGTAGCAAAACCCCCTCTACCTGGCAGTGAGTTGAATCCTTTTCGTCATAGCCGCCAAGTGATCGGTCAACCGTTAGGAGTGTATTTTGATGCTTGCTCTCGACGTAAAGAACTTCGCTACCGCTTTCGAACGCCCTTACAGCTAAAAGATCAACAGCAAGTATTAGGGGAAGGATTGAGTGTTGATCTCTCTAAACGTGGATTAAATCTGATTCTTAATGCTCCAGTGGCACTCAAAGCTGGTGATAAACTGCAGGTGAATTTTACTGAACTACAACGCTACGATGAAAAGTTACCCTTGGATGCCCTACCTTATCAAGTGGTTCGGATTAGTCCTGAAGGGCGACGTTTACAATTAAAGATTGAAGAGACATCCGCAACCATCAAAAGCATTGCGTTTTTTAATTCTCTTATCGAGCATAATCAAGACAAATTGTTACCGCAAAAAGAGCAGTTACCGAGCCCCTCTCTCTTAGAGGGCTTGCATGATCTGTTGTTAGACAAAATGGTTTGTTCACCGATTTTCGTTGATAAACCTGGCGCGAATTTGCGACCACGAGTGATTGGCGTTAATTTTCCACTACCCGCTCACCTCATGTTATTGGCTAAACTCGGACAAGATGGTTGTTTTTCCCTTGAACCTATCTTTAAAAATCATACCAATACTCTACTCGCTTCGCCGATGAGACGGATTGATGGTGCCGAACCTCAGCATCATGAAATCTATATTGCAGTGGTCAAGTTTGCTGACCGTATTCAGTCGGTAGAATCTTGTTTGAAAAGTGAATTTAGTAGTATCAAAGAACGCATTCAATTTATTCGTAGAGCAAGAGAAACGGGCGAGTTTTATGCATTACGTATTTCTAGCTCGCCGGTATTTGAACCGATGACCACCTTACTGCGCGAAGATCTCAATCAATTACTATTAGTTAGCTTAAACGATGCCAAAGCCTTAGAAAAAGAACTCAGTGCGATTGTCGGTTATTGCGAATTAACCGATATCACGCAAGAGGTGATCACTCGACTGGAACTCACGGACTAAGTCAGAACCCCTGCTCTCTCAGCAAAGCGTGAGTGGGAATCCATCACTCATAGTAAAAATAGATTCCCACTCTGCACTTAAGGCTGACTTTTCCAACTGATCTTTTGCTGTCTAATCAGACCCGCCGAAAGAATACACAATACACCACCTAAGCTTGCAAAACGTACCGCCGTTTGTGCTTTCGCTTCTACTTTGGGTTTCGCATGATAGGCAATCCCGAGTCCGGCCACCTCCATCATCACTAAGTCATTCGCCCCATCTCCTACTGCAACGGTATTATGCAATTCAATCTCAAACTGCTGAGCAAGTTTTAAAACAATCTCTGCTTTAGTTTGCGCTCCTACAATCTCGCCCTTAACTTCGCCACTCAGTTGATTATTGATGATTTCTAATTGATTGGACTGCGCATAATCTAGCGATAACAACTGTTGCAGGTGATCCGAAAAATAGGTAAAGCCACCGGAGGCTATCGCGGTTTTCCAGCCCATCGTTTGTAGGGTGGTGAGTAACTCCGGCAATTCAGGCATCAAGGGTAAATCGTTGCGTACCTTTTCAAGGATTGCCGCATCTGCGCCTTTAAGCTTCGCGACTCGCTGACGTAAACTCTGCTCGAAATCCAGCTCACCTTGCATGGCTCGCTCCGTTACCTGAGCGACCTCATCACCCACCCCCGCTAATTTGGCAATTTCATCAATACACTCAATTTGAATCGCTGTGGAGTCCATATCCAAGACGATCAAGCCGGGTTTGGACAGATCAGGCACTTCATCGATTCGAGCATAATCCAAGTGTAATTGTTGTAGAATAGGTTCTAGCGCAGCGTCGAGCTCTCCCGCCATTAAAGCGACATCATAATTGCCGACTTTCCATGTATCGACTATCACTAATCCTTGACCACTCCATTGCTCAATATCCATAAAATGAGCAGGAGTCAGTGGCTGAGCAAAAATAATCCAATTAGCGTGGGCCTTATCAAGAGCGCTACTCTCTCGCGTTTCTGGGTAGCGATTCAGCAGCGTCGTATGTTTTCTAATTGAGAGGGGTTTTACAGCATCCATGTTTCGCTTCCTTAACTATGATTCCCTGACGTTACCCTATTGCAATTTAAAAACGCAAGTCTCAATATGAGCGAAATGTCATTTTTTAGGTTTACGATCTATGGATAGCTCACTGTTTTCATTTCGTGTCGTCGTGCGCAGCTTAACCGTTGTGCTATTGATGGGCATGTCGGTGTTCACGATTCAAAATAGCGTTGTGATCAGTAAAGGCAATGAGCGCATTCAAGCCAATCAATTAGAAACCTTAACGAAAGTGTTAATCAATCAAGCCTCCCTGTCGGCCAGCAGCATGCTCGCAGAACAAGATCAAGAGCGATTACTGGCACTCACCAATCAACTTGCTCAAGAACGTTTAGTGTTTGATGCGACAATCTATGATGCTGAAGGCGTTAAGCTAGCCGCAAGTGACGGAGCACTCAGTGTTCGAGAGATATTAGGGCTAGATACACCACTACAAACGGCCAGTATTGGCCGTCAACAACTGGTTGAGCCAGTCTTGTATGATGGCAGCGTTATTGGTTTTGTTCGCTTAACGTTTGAAACGGGCCGAGTAACGGCAATTTCTGATCATCACTATCGAAAAAGCGATCGATACATGTATTTAATGTTATTGATGAGCTTTACTGGTGGGGTTTTGATCACTCTCTTGTTGCGTCGTCAATTTAGACCGAAAGAGCAGAAAGTAGAAAATGTGCTGCTTAAGCACGTTTAGCGATTAAACGATCACAATCACCAAAGCGCGAAGATCCCGATGAGTAAAGATAGACTTAACTCATCGGGACAAATGACGCAGAATATAACGTTTAACTGTCTCTATCGAAGCGGTATAACGGGCGTCAAAATCAAGATTAATTAATACCCGGCTTGATCACCAATTAAAATGGAATCTAACGCAATTTCAATCATTTCATTAAAGGTATTTTGACGCTCTTCAGAGGTGGTTTGCTCACCGGTTTTAATATGATCAGAAACCGTGCAGATAGCCAGTGCTTTTGCGCCGTATTCAGCGGCAACGCCATAGATACCAGCCGCTTCCATCTCAACGCCAAGGATGCCATATTTATCCATCACATCGAACATGCTTGGATCTGGAGTGTAAAATAGTTCAGCCGAGAACAGGTTACCGACTTTCACATCAACACCACGAGCTTTCGCCGCTTCTTCTGCCGCTTTAACCATTTTATAATCAGCAATCGCAGCAAAATCATGATCTTTAAAGCGGATACGATTCACTTTTGAATCCGTGCAAGCGCCCATACCAATCACAACATCGCGTAATTTGATCTCTTCATTCACAGCGCCACAGCTACCGACACGAATGATCTTTTTCACACCGTAATCTTTGATGAGTTCAGTCACATAAATCGAGCATGAGGGAATACCCATACCGTGGCCCATCACTGAAACTTTACGACCCTTATAGCTGCCTGTGTAGCCGAACATGTTACGCACATCACATACCTGTACGACATCATCTAAAAAAGTCTCTGCGATGTATTTAGCGCGTAGTGGATCACCTGGCATCAATACAACGTCAGCGAAATCACCCAGTTGAGCATTAATGTGTGGAGTTGCCATGTCTTTTCCTCTTCATCTTGGTGATTGTGTTGCTCAGTCAGTCGAGCAACACAATTGAACAATAGGCTTAGCCTTGCTAATAGCAAGACCAATCATAAAATACAGTCTTCTATTCCAGCACTGCAGGTGATGTTACAAAAATGATTTTCCGTAATCCATTGGTGAGGTCGCAAAATAACTCGCTAAACTCTGACCAATATCAGCAAAGGTTTCACGGCGGCCAAGGCTACCCGGCGCTACTTTTTGACCATAAACGATCACTGGAATGAATTCGCGTGTATGATCGGTGCCAGGCCAAGTAGGATCGCAGCCATGGTCAGCGGTTAAAATCAGTACATCTTGCTCTTGCATCTGCTCTAGAATTTCAGGCAGACGCTGATCAAAATACTCTAATGCTGCCGCGTAACCGGCGACATCTCGGCGGTGACCGTAAGCAGAGTCAAAATCAACAAAGTTAGTGAAGACTATCGTGTTATCACCCGCTTGTTCAATTTGATCTAATGTCGCATCAAACAAGGCAGGAATGCCGTTGGCTTTCACTTTTTTACTGATCCCACAGTTAGCATAAATATCAGCTATCTTACCAATCGAAACCACTTCACCTTGTCGCTCTTCAAGCAGTTTTTGCAATACGGTAGTTGCAGGTGGCTCTAAAGATAAATCACGGCGGTTACCAGTACGAGCAAATTGTCCTTTACCAGGACCGGTAAATGGACGGGCGATCACTCGACCAATGTTATAATCTTCTAACTCTTCACGAGCAATCTGGCACAGTTCAAGCAGGCGGTCTAAGCCGAAAGTCTCTTCATGACAGGCAATCTGAAACACTGAATCCGCTGACGTGTAGAAAATTGGCTTACCTGTCGCCATATGCTCTTCACCCAAATCATCAAGCACTTGAGTACCAGAGGCATGACAATTGCCAAGGAAACCATCCAAACCGGCACGCTTTAAAATGCGGTCGGTTAGCTCAGTAGGAAAACTGTTTTCTTTGTCACTGAAATAGCCCCATTCAAATAGCACTGGTACACCAGCAATTTCCCAGTGTCCCGATGGTGTATCTTTACCAGAAGAAAGTTCAGCAGCGTGTCCGTAAGCGCCAATAATATCTGCGTTTTGATCTAAGCCTGGCGCAAATTGTCCTGTGGCTTCTTTGTGCGCCATTGCTAAGCCTAACTTAGAAAGATTAGGCAAATGTAAAGGCCCTTGGCGATCCGCATTATCCGCTTTACCTTGTTGGCACTGCTGTGCAATGTGACCTAAGGTATCAGCGCCAACATCACCAAACTTTTCAGCGTCTGGAGCGGCGCCAATACCAAATGAATCTAATACTAAAACAAATGCTCTTTTCATTACTTTTCCTCACCGGAGTTACACATCTTCAGGTCGAATTTGACGATAGATTTCCGGAGTTTCTTGATAATTGCCGCCAATCTTAACGGCTTGTTGAAGTGCTTTCGCAGCAATCTCCCACTGTTCTTCATTGCGGGCATGAATCACCGCCAGTGGTTTATTGCTATCAGCTATTTCACCTAAACGAATGAATTGATCAAATCCGACCGCATAGTCAATCGTATCGGTCGCCACTCGGCGTCCGCCGCCCATACTGACGACCGCCATACCAATCGCGCGCGTGTCCATGGCAGAAACTACGCCGGCTTGCTGCGCATAAACGGGTTTTACCACCTCGGCTTTTTCTAAATAACGGTCGTAGTGTTCAACAAAGTCATTAGGGCCACCCAGTCCTGCGACCATTTTACCAAACCGCTCTGCCGCTTGACCGTTATCGAGCACGGTTTGTAATTTAGTGCGCGCTTCTTGAGGATCTTTGGCTAATTTGGCTAACAATAACATCTCGATGCACGAGGCCATGGTCACTTCTAATAAACGCGGGTTGCGATATTCACCGGTTAAGAAACGAACCGCTTCACGAACCTCGAGAGCATTACCGGCTGATGAAGCCAATACTTGATTCATATCGGTTAAAATAGCCGTGGTATTGGTGCCAGCACCGTTCGCCACCGCAACAATCGATTTCGCTAACTCTTCAGACGCTTGATAGGTTGGCATAAATGCGCCTGAACCGACTTTGACGTCCATCACTAAAGCATCTAGGCCTGCTGCGAGCTTTTTCGATAAAATCGATGCGGTAATCAACGAGATATTGTCCACCGTGGCGGTGATATCACGGGTCGCATATACCCGCTTATCCGCTGGTGCTAAATTGCCGGTTTGACCAATGATCGCCACGCCAGCGTGTTTGGTCACCTCACCAAACAGCTCATTACTGGGCATAATGTTGTAGCCGGGGATCGCTTCTAGCTTATCTAGCGTACCGCCGGTGTGCCCCAAGCCTCGCCCAGAGATCATAGGAACGTAGCCACCACAAGCGGCCACCATAGGGCCGAGCATTAATGACGTCACATCGCCAACGCCACCGGTAGAGTGTTTATCCACGATCGGGCCATCAAAATTCATGTGCGCCCAGTCGATAACCATTCCCGAGTCACGCATCGCACAAGTCAATGCGATACGCTCTGGCATGGTCATTTCTTGAAAATAAATGGCCATCGCAAAGGCAGCAATTTGCCCTTCTGAAACGCTATTATCAGCCACACCTTGGATGAAAAAATAAATTTCATCGCGCGTTAAAACTTCACCATCGCGTTTTCTACGAATAATTTCTTGTGGTAAAAATACATTAGATGTAGACATATAAGCCTCCTAGATGCTTTTGCTCATCTTTCAGGCCCTCTTTAAAATCGCATGCCTTAATGGTTAGCACCATTGTTAATTGGACTCACACTTCGCTGTATGAAGTCTTCTGCTTAGTACTTTGCAGATGCTGAAATTATCGAGGGAAAAACAAAGTAAGTAATGCTTAGCACTACTTACTTGCTCGTTAATGATTAATAAGCGCTAGGATCGGCTTGTTGATCGGTCACCTCTAACGCATTTAATAAGTTAGTTAACAGACTCGAAGCGCCGAAGCGATAATGGCGGCTATCAGCCCAACCTTGGCCAAGAATGTCATCCGCCATGGCTAAATATTGCGCAGCATCTTCTGCGGTACGTACGCCACCGGCAGGTTTAAAACCTACCTGTTTCGCAACGCCTAAATCACGGATCACTTCAAGCATCATGCGCGCATACTCAGGTGTCGCATTGACAGGCACTTTACCGGTTGAGGTTTTAATAAAATCCGCACCCGCTTCGATACTGATTTGTGAAGCTTTCTTGATTAAGGCTTCTTGTTTTAACTCACCCGTTTCGATGATGACTTTCAGTAAAATATCACCGCAAGCTTGTTTGCACTGCTTAACCAGTTCAAAACCGACTTGTTCATTGCCAGCAATCAAAGCTCGGTATGGGAATACGACGTCAACCTCATCAGCACCATAAGCAACCGCGGCTTTGGTTTCAGCCACCGCGATGTCAATATCATCATTACCGTGTGGGAAATTGGTGACCGTGGCAATACGAATCTCTGGAGTTCCTTGCTCACGAAGGGTCTTCTTAGCAATAGGAATAAAACGTGGGTAGATACAGATCGCCGCCGTATTACCTACTGGGCTTTTTGCATCATGACAGAGCTGGATCACTTTGGCGTCCGTATCGTCATCATTTAATGTGGTTAAATCCATCAATTTCAGTGCGCGTAGCGCTGCGGCTTTTAAATCGCTCATTTCTATCTCCGATCAATATATTCAATTCATTGACTAGTGAGTAAGACGTCACTCGACATAGTCACAAAATGAACGGACTTGGTTCCTTGAAGACTCGGTGTTTTGCACCAATTGCTATCCCTGTCACCGCACAATGCCAATAAGCTTCATGGCACAACCGTCTGTGATTGCGGTACACAATATTGCTCAAGCAACCACTTGTTGGAAGTTGATGGTTATGCCACAAGCTTCCATTACAATCGATCGCTCTGATGCTCTGCTTCACCCTTGTTCGATAATAAAAACCGTGAATCCATCACTCGTTTTATTGTCACAATATTCGGGGCATATAAAGGCGAACAAGCTGTGATCTACAGTATAACTCTTCGCAACAAAACCCTAGCACAACACTCAGAGCAAACGGTTTGTATCTCAAAATAATCGTTATCATCCATCATGGACAATTCATTTATTAAACTTTCTTAGCGAACCTTATCGTGTGAAAGACAAGGAACTGTGTTTTCTTGGTCAACAAAACAGAAAAACCCCGCAGCAATCTCTTGCTACGGGGTTGTGTTAAATGGCGTCTATATCGTTTTCTTTACTAAATTAGAAAGAAAGGAATAGGCCAGCAATGGTTGCTGCCATCAAGTTAGATAGCGTACCAGCAACCACAGCCTTGATACCCATACGAGCGATATCACCACGGCGTGAAGGAGCCAAGCTACCTAAACCACCCAACAAAATCGCAATTGAAGATAAGTTAGCAAAACCACACAATGCAAAGGAGATGATCGCTTTGGTTTTCTCAGTCAGTACAACTGGTGCTGCATCACTTAGGTACGGTGCAAATTGAGAGTAAGCTACGAATTCGTTAGCAACGGTTTTTAGACCGATAAACTCACCAGCGATAGTCGCTTCCGCCCATGGCACACCCAATAGGAATGCAAGAGGAGCAAAAACAAGACCTAGAATCATCTCTAGTGTCAGCTCTGGCATACCGAACCAACCACCGATACCACCAAGCATACCGTTGATAAGAGCGATCAAACCGATGAAAGCAATCAACATCGCACCAACGTTTAGTGCTAGTTGCAGACCAGCTGAAGCACCGCCTGCCGCCGCATCAATCACGTTAGCTGGTTTATCAGCTTCAGCCGCTTCGATACCTTCGATTTGATCAACCGGTTTATCGGTTTCAGGCATGATGATTTTAGCAAACAGTAGACCACCTGGTGCCGCCATGAATGATGCCGCAACTAAGTATTCAATTGGCACGCCCATTGATGCGTAACCCGCTAGAACACCACCAGCAATAGAAGCTAGACCACCACACATCACCGCAAACAGTTCAGATTGTGTCATCTTAGGTACAAACGGACGTACCACAAGTGGTGCTTCGGTTTGACCAACGAAAATGTTCGCAGCCGCTGACATTGATTCTGCGCGAGAAGTGCCTAATGCTTTCTGTAACGCACCACCTAAAATTCGGATAACCCATTGCATAACGCCGAGGTAATACAGAACTGAGATTAATGCAGAGAAGAAAATAAGTGTTGGTAGTACGCGAAAAGCAAAGATGAAGCCTCCGCCACCAAATACTTCAAACATTTTACCAGAAACTAGGCCACCAAACATAAACTCAGTACCGTTATTACCATAGTTGATAACATTCGACACTGCGTCAGAGAGACCACGAAGGAGTTCTTGACCCCATGGTACATACAAAATGAATGCGCCAAGGGAAAATTGGATAGCAAAAGCACCACCCACGGTTCTGATATTGATAGCTTTACGGTTTGATGAGAGTAATACTGCGATTCCCAGTAATACAACCATTCCGATTAGGCTCATAAACAGGCTCATAGTTTATGGCTTCCTTATAAGTTAGAAGTTAATTAGGTGTTGGCGTGTGGCAAAATAGAGCTCAAAAGCGAAGCGATTATACTTATCTCAACCACAATAAAATAATGCCTTCCTCACACTTTCTTATAAGATTAATAATCCATTCACACACTTATGTGACACGAATCACTATTGATAAACTTATTTGTTACTCTCATCACGCTCATCGGCGGTAGAAAGACCAAACAACCTATGGCTGGTTTGCCAAATAATGGGCGCAATCTGCTCAGGCTCTGTTTGATGTAACCTGGCCAACTCCCGCAGCACCAAAGGCAGTCGTAAAGGACAATTAGCTTGACCTTGATAGCCCAATAGCGGCATATCCGGTGCATCGGTTTCAAGCACTAAGTCTTCAATCGATACCGAAGCAATAGCTTGACGCGTTTTATTGGCTCTTGGATAAGTAATCACACCGCCTACGCCTAATTTAAACCCTAAATCAATAAACTGCTTCGCCTCTTGCCTACTGCCTGAAAACGCGTGTAAAACACCACCTTGGGTAAATTTCATCTGCTTTATCATCTGTATGAGCCGCTGATGGGTTTTACGACTATGAAGAATGACTGGCTTCTGAAAAGCTTGAGCGATGGAAAGCTGTCCAATCAGGAGTGCTTCTTGACGCTCTGCGGGTTGATCAATCAGCGCATCCAAACCACATTCGCCAATCGCCACACAGGCGTGCTGAGCAACCGAAAGCTTATGCTCTAATTGTTGTAATAATTGGGCAGGAGTTGATAAAGGAATAAAATGAGGGTGAATGCCAAGCGCATAGAAAATACAATCTGAGTCGCGTGACACTAACTGCTCAATTCTCGCCCAGCTCTCCGGACTTGTCGATGGAATGAGAAAACGCTCAACGCCTTGCGTTTTAGCTTGAGCTAAGTCGCTGGCTAATGTCGATTCAAAAACAGGTAAGTCCAAGTGACAGTGGGTATCAAATAATTGCACAGTACCATACCTTAAGCGCGCGAATCGGATGAACCATCACGCTCAGTACGACGCGCTGGATCCGCTCGATAAGCCACACAACTGCGCTTTTGTTCGGGCGTTAACCCCATCTGTTGACACCATGCATCGTAGCGAGCCAGTGTCTGTTTTAGCCATTGCCACATGGTTTTTCCCTCTCCAGCGTCTGTGGTTAATGCCATCTATTATTCCACAAGATCATCGTGGCGTTATTGCTCTTCACGCTTAAAGACCAGCTCGGTAGGGCTCGACTCTTGAGGTACAAAGTAATAGCCAGCGATGGTGAAATGGGTCAGCTCTTCAACCGAGGTGACTTGATTATCAATAATATAACGCGCCATCATGCCGCGAGCTTTTTTAGCATAAAAACTGATCACTTTATATTGTCCGTTTTTGGCGTCTTTAAAAATTGGCGTGATCACTTGTGCATCAAGCTGATTGATTTTCACCGCTTTAAAATATTCGTTCGAGGCCAAATTGATCAGCACATTATCGCCTTGTACCTCAATCGCCTGATTGAGCTTTTCAGTAATGATAGAACCCCAAAATTGATACAAATTACTACCACGAGGATTGGCTAATTTGGTGCCCATTTCTAAACGATAAGGCTGCATTAAATCGAGCGGCTTAAGTAAACCATATAAGCCTGATAACATCCGTAGATGCTGCTGAGCAAAACGCAAACTCTCTTCAGATAAGCTTTGCGCATCAAGACCGGTATATACATCACCTTTAAAAGCGAAAATCGCTTGGCGGGCGTTGTCTAAGCTAAACTGCTCACTCCACTGTGCAAAACGAGCGACGTTTAATCCAGCAATCGTATCACTGACTTTCATTAATGCTGAAATATCGTCGGGAGTTAATTGACGACAGACGTCAATCAGCAGCTTGGAGTGCTCGATCAGTTCCGGTTGAGTGTGCTCTTGACTTGGTAAAGGCGATTCATAATCCAGAGTTTTAGCAGGAGAAACCACAATCAGCATTGTTCTATCCTAATATCGTTTTACTTAGAGAGTTGAGCCGTTAGATTAACAAAAAAAGCCACACATTGTCTGCATGGCTTTTTCTATCTTATCCATTGAGCCTAACGATAGGCTTAACTGGCTACCAGCAAAGATGACCCCTCATAACAGGTCATCCTCGGCGATTATTTGCTTTTGCTGTCCCAAATACCATCTTCTAACTGAGATTTCAGCTCTGGGTAATCGTTGGCATCAAAGGTTGGTAACTTACCGGCTTTCAGTTGACGGTTGTAGTCTTTCGCCAATTTAACCACCGTTCCTGAGAGCAGCAAAATCGCAATTAAGTTGACAATCGCCATCAAGCCCATCGTAACATCAGCCATCGACCAAACGGTAGGTAATGTCGCAAGCGAACCGAACATCACCATGCCCAGCACGATCATTCGAAAAACCACCAAGCCTTTTTTATTATTATGCTCAAGGAAAATCAGGTTGGTTTCAGCATAAGAGTAATTGGCAATAATGGAGGTAAAGGCGAAGAAGAAAATCGCTAAGGCAATAAAAATACTTCCCCAATCACCAACTTGTGAACTCAGTGCACGCTGGGTAAGCTCAATACCGGTAATTTCACCGTGAGGAACATACTCTCCAGACATAAGAATGATCGCAACGGTCGCCGAACAGATGACAATCGTATCAACGAAAACCCCAAGCATCTGTACGTATCCTTGTGAGGCTGGATGCGGAGGATAAGGCGTGGCAGAAGCTGCCGCGTTAGGTGCCGAGCCCATGCCCGCTTCGTTCGAAAATAACCCGCGTTTAACACCATGAATCATTGCTTGAGCAATCGCATAGCCTAAGCCACCTGCCGCCGCTTGCTCTAAACCAAACGCGCTTCTAAACACTAAGCTTAGTACTGACGGTAACTTTTCGATGTTTAGGATCACCACGACCATAGCAATCAAAATATAGGCCAAGGCCATGATCGGTACAATCAACTCAGCGGTACGTGCGATCTTACGAATTCCACCAAAAATCACAAACGAAGAGATTAAAACAATCGCGATGCCAACATAAAGCGGATCAAAACCAAAAGCGGTGTGCATCGCACTGGAAATCGAATTGGCTTGCACTGCATTGAACACTAAACCGAAAGCGATGATAAGGAAGATAGAAAACAGCACGCCCATCCAACGCATGCCTAAGCCTTTTTCCATGTAATAAGCGGGACCACCACGATAGTTTCCATCTCTATCACGGGTTTTATACAGCTGAGCTAGAGTACTTTCCGCGAAAGACGTCGCCATACCAAGCATCGCCGTCATCCACATCCAAAAAATGGCACCAGGACCACCTAATGTCAAAGCGACCGCAACCCCCGCCATATTACCGGTACCAACACGAGCCGCTAAGCTGGTGCATAAGGCTTGGAAAGAAGAGATACCAGATTGGTCTGATTTTCGGCTGTTTCTCAATACACTGAACATATGACCGAAATGACGAAACTGGATAAATCCTAAACGGACCGTGAAATAAATCCCTACCCCGACTAAAAGATAAACCAGAATCGATCCCCAAAGCAGGTCGTTCATTAAATTAATTAAGTCTGTCACAAGAACCTCTCTTAGAATGTGTGTTGAGTTGACCAGCCGATCAGCACGAAAAGGTGAATGAGCATCCCAGAAAATAATTCGTATTACGGGAGCCATTAAGCGTGATTCAACACTTTTTAGGTCGTTAAAATAATGCAGTAAATTTTTTGACGGGCGGATAATGCTACCTCAACCAGCAAAAATCAATATGCAACATAACTCATCTTTATGTTATTTTTTACTATAAAGTCACCATTTATTAACACAAACGCGACCATTAAACCCCAAATAAACCAATAAAAAACAAACAAAACACTAACAAAACAGAATAAAAAAACCGCACAAACCTCATGTTGCATAATCCTAATCTCATTGGCTGAGAATCTAGCTATCACAGTGCATGACTGAATTTTTTGTCAGTAAAATGTCATAAAACACAACCAAGCGAGCAATAAATCATCAAGCAGTCAATTGCCAGCGTTAAATGTAACGTTTTATTAACAAGGTTTTTCTGGCAATAAAAACGTTTGCGCGAATCGATTGCGTATTTTTTGTACAGAAAAAAGTTCAAAAATGTGAAAGAACAACGAAAAAAAAGCCGTTCAATCGATAAAAAGTCATAAATGAGAAATGAATCATGGCTAAGATTAAGTTTCATATGCTATACCCAAATCGCAATGAGATGCAGCGCGGACTTACATCATAAAACAAGCTGGTTGATGTAAGATCTTAACTTAAGTGCTGTAACTTCAAGTAGGAAGGGAATATCTAGCATGATGTTTACGATGTAGACCCAACCCACAGGATACCTGCGATAGATGCCGTCCGTTGTGCTCTTTAATGAACGAGTATCTCATCAGCGAAGCTATGGCGGTATGCAGTGGAGAGGGAGAATGACTTATGACAATGAGGCTTGCTTATGGATGACTTGCACTTTGATCAACTACTAGACATGGAAATGACCAAGATTCGCGCTAGCCGCAGTAAACCAGTGAAACGAATGTGGAGAGAAATTGAAGCAATACGGGATAAAAAACGCTTAGAGAAAGAGCTACTTGATATGGATGTCTGCTTGGATCTCGACAGCATAAAACTGTAACTATGTAATAAGGCGCACTGAGCTATTCGGTGCGCCTTATTATTGATGGTCATCTTATTATCTAAATGCACTCTGACTCACTTTTCCTGACTCGCCGAGCCAACTGGGTGAATCGATCAGCGATGGTTTCGCCAAAGACAGGATCATCTTCGTGGCCACTCCAGATAGATTCAACCTGCTGCCAATCTGAAATACTAAAAGCATCTTCAATCAATGGAAAAACCGACTGCTCTTCTAACTCTAGGTGACGCTGCTGCTGTTCAATAAAATCGGTCAATTTTTCGACAAAGACATCTTGAGGCACGACAGCATCTTGCAAAATCATTTCTACGATCAACAAAAATGCTTGCGTCTGCTCAGCCAGCAACTCATGTTCTTGCTCCAAGTTTTCGACCATCGGAGTCGTGGGGTAGTTCTGCTGATAGTAGTGATAAAGCACATTCTCTTTCGGGTGATGAACAGATTGAGAATGAGAGCCTAAATAATCAACAATTTCTTTAATCAGACTATAGTTGATCAGCTGCTCTGTATTGAGCAACTGTAACTTTTCGCGCAGTATGGTGAGTAGACGAGCCATGTACTCATGTTCGCGACGGATCCTTTCTAACATCATGATGAGCCTCCCTGACAGATCGTAAACCAATCGTATTCTTTGGTTTGATTGTTCAGTATAGCTCAAAAAACAGCCAACCCTTCAAGATCTCGCGCTCTCAGACATCCAATTTCGGTTGCCAATCGATAGCTTGCTTACCTTGCTGTTCAAGCAATTGATTCGTCATTGAAAAGTGTTTGCAGCCTAAAAAACCACGATGGGCAGAGAGGGGGGAAGGATGCGGGGCCTCTAAAACATGATGACGCTGACGATCGATCATCTTGCCTTTTTTTTGTGCATGAGCTCCCCATAATAAAAAAACAATCCCTTGTCCGTGTTGATTTAATGCTTCAATAACACGATCAGTAAACATTTCCCAGCCACTGTTGGCATGAGAGTGAGCCTTACCCTGCTCGACAGTTAATACCGTATTGAGTAGAAGAACGCCTTGATCGGCCCAACTTTTTAGGTAGCCATGGGTCGGGATGCTAAACCCTCTGATATCTTGTGCCAGCTCTTTATATATATTCACTAATGAAGGCGGCGTCTTAACTTGTGGTAACACCGAAAAACAAAGACCATGAGCTTGGTTTGGCCCATGGTAAGGATCCTGACCAAGAATCACTACCTTAACATCATGAAATTCCGTTAAACGAAAAGCGTTAAAAACCTCTGTTGCCGGAGGATAAATTACCTTTCCAGACCGTCTTTCTTGTTCAACAAAGGCTAGCGTATTTTTAAAATAGCCTTGCTGTTTTTCATGACCAATAACCTCATGCCAAGTCAATGATTGCCCCATAAAAAAGCCCTATAATATGAATAGTCAGCCCATTGTATACTCAAACGACCTCCGATTGCAGATAGGCAGATCGACTAGATTAATCAAACCGACAACGCTTGGTGATGATAATCCCGTAGTGTTTGAATTTCTTGCGCCCAGATATCAGGATCAATCGTTTCTAAAATCAAAGGGATACCATTAAATCGGCTATCTTGAGCGATATACTCAAAGCATGCCCATCCAATCTCACCTTGCCCTAATGAGTGATGACGATCGACTCGGCTACCCAAGGGGGATTTTGAATCATTAATATGCATGGCACGCAAATAATGCATACCAACGATCTGATCAAAAAGTGCGAAAGTCTGCTCACAATCGGCTTTAGTTCGTAAATCATAACCCGCGGCAAAGGTATGACATGTATCAAGGCAAACACCGACTCTCGATTGATCATCCACTTGTTCGATGATTTCGGCAAGCTGCTCAAAACGCCAACCTAAATTGCTCCCCTGACCGGCCGTGTTTTCAATCACCGCAACAACGTCAGGAACGGCCTGATGAGCTAAGTTTATCGATTGAGCAATATAACGAAGGCATTCACTTTCAGAGATTTGCTTCAAATGACTACCCGGATGAAAATTGAGTAGCGATAATCCTAATTGTCGGCAACGTTGCATCTCATCAATAAACGCCGCTCTTGATTTGGCAAGCTTATCCGCCTCTGGTGCGCCTAAATTAATCAAATAAGAATCATGCGGCAAAATGTGGTCATGGTTAAAACCTAATCGTGCGCAATTGGCTTTAAACACTTTTATCGTCTCGATATCTAAAGGCTTAGCCGCCCATTGGCGCTGATTTTTAGTAAATAAGGCAAAAGCATTCGCTCCTATTTGGTGAGCGCGGATCGGCGCTTGATCAACACCACCAGCAGCAGAGACATGAGCACCAAAATATTTGGTTTTTGAAGGTTCTATCGTACTTGTCATTGAGTCACTTTTTTACTTTCAGTTTTATTTAGATAACTGTCTGATGCTACGTAATACAGGCTAAAAACACACCTAAAAATGTAGTAATTTTACAAGAAAACAAGATTAAAATTTATTTTAAACATTCAAAAAATAAATGAACTCATTGTTTATTATCGACTTATTGATTGAGATCAATTCTACAGCCGATTCAAAAACAAGCAACATTGATGTTTTTTGACCCAAATCAATACTTAAAGTGGGGATATAAGCTATATAATACCCAGCTCAACACGTATTGAAAATTAACACCAATAATGCCACATTCAGTGGGCAAGGAGACAGTAATGATCCAAGGTATCCAAATCACTAAAGCCGCCAATGACGACCTGCTTAATTCTATCTGGCTGATCGATAGCCAAACCAATCAAGCACGCTGCGTTGCGGCAGTCAAAGGCTATGAAGCAGACCAAGTCGTTGCGCTGAGCGAATTTGGCGATTATGAAAGTCGTGAAGTGGCTGTTGAAACCACTCCTCGTATTGAAGGTGGTCAACACCTAAACGTTAACGTACTAAAACGTGAAACGTTAGAAGATGCCGTCGCTAACCCAGAAAAATACCCACAATTAACCATTCGTGTTTCTGGTTATGCGGTGCGTTTTAACTCACTGACGACCGAACAACAACGCGATGTGATTGCACGTACTTTTACTGAATCACTATAATCGTGAGTTGAGTGGTTATCTTGATATGATAACCCTGAATATAAAAACGGCGTTTATGACTATAGACGCCGTTTTCTATTTATTCCGACACGACTTCGCATGACAGTTCAAGCGTAAACTCAATATTACAAAGCCACTAAGCGCGCTTTCAATTGCGCAAAATCCGCATCAAGCTGTTCAGAAAGCAAAGTCATCACGGCATGTTTAGCAAGCGGGGCAGGAAGATCAATATCGCTACCTAAAATATCATCGACCACTTCTTTAAACTTCGCAGGATGCGCGGTACATAAAAATAACCCGGTTTCACCTGGTTGTAATTGCTGAGTTAAGAGGCGATAACCAATCGCGCCATGTGGCTCACACAAATAGCCAAGCTCATTGAGTTCTTGTACCGCTTGAGCGCTTTCATTATCCGAGACTGAGCCTTTACCTAACGTATCTAAACCCCAGCTTTGTAATCGACATAGCTCTTCAATACGTGGCCAGTTGTTCGGCTGACTCACATCCATCGCATTGGCGGTGGTGGCGACGGTTGGTTTCGGATCCCATTTTCCCGTCTCAAGATAACGTGGCACGGTATCATTGGCATTAGTTGCGGCGATAAAACGTTTGACCGGTAACCCCATGGCTTTAGCAAATAAGCCAGCCGTCAAGTTACCAAAATTGCCGCTAGGGACACTGATGACTAAGTTTTCTCGCTCCGCTTTACTAAGCTGAGCAACCGCTTCAAAGTAATAACAAATTTGCGCCATTAAGCGACTAATATTAATCGAGTTGGCTGAATTAAGGCCGATTTGCTGACGCAGATCGGCATCATCAAAGGCTTGCTTGACTAGTGCTTGGCAAGCATCAAAGTCACCGTTTACCGCAATGGTATGAATGTTGCCGCCTAGGGTACAAAATAGCTTTTCTTGTAACGGACTAATTTTTCCTTTCGGGTACAAAATCACCACATTAATGTTAGGCATACCATAAAAAGCATGGGCAACAGCCGCTCCTGTATCACCGGATGTCGCAGTGAGAATAGTAATTTTACCACCATCAGAGACCGCCGCGAGAGATTGAGCCATGAAGCGGCCACCAAAATCTTTAAACGCTAGCGTCGGTCCATGAAAAAGCTCTAATGCATAAATACCTTGGTTGATCGCTTTAATCGGCGCGGGAAATTGGAACGCCTGATTGACCATCTCAGTCACTTTTTCCGCGGCCAGTTCATCACCAATTAACGCAGATAAAATCTTACTGCTACGCGAGATAAAATCTTCATCTAATAGCGCGTCAATATCACTAAATTTAGGTAACTCAGCAGGGAAAAACAACCCCTGATTACGACCTAAGCCTTGGCGAACGGCTTGGGCAAAAGAGACTTGTTGATCATTTTCTTTGATGTTGTACAGCTTCATAATTGACTTCCTGTTACTTGTGATCCTTGCTTGTCTAGACGACAAATATGCACGAATCCTTGTTCATTTTGTAAATAATTTTTTTCAAGCCACTTCGCAACGCGCTCGGCAACGTCTTGCTGCTGACAAATACTAAATAAAGTTGGCCCGCTACCTGAGATCCCCGTGACCAGAGCCCCGGCAGATTTGGCATACTCGCGGGCTTGGCTAAAACCAGGTAACAGTTTTTCACGATATGGCTCAGCAATCACATCTTTGATCATCGTGGCAGCCAATTCCGGTTGCTGAGTATGGCAGGCATGGATAAAGCCAGCCAGATGACGGCCATGAGCAATCACATCTTGACGACGATATTGAGCGGGTAAAATAGCCCGAGCTTCAGCGGTTGAAACTTTGATCCCAGGGTAAGCCATGACCCAAAACCACTGATCAAAACCCGGTACAGGTTGGCTGATTATGCCTTGCTCCTCAATCATCAACTGCAAGCCACCTAAGTAGCATGGTGCGACATTATCATAATGAATGCCACCGGAGATTTTTCCTTCCATTTCCCCCATTAATGCCAGTAATTCAGTCTCGTTCAATGGTTGGCCATGAAAGCGATTTAAGGCATCGAGCGCGGCAACAATTGAACAAGCGCTAGAACCAAGTCCAGATCCAATCGGCATGTTTTTCTCTAGGGTCATCACGAGAGGCTTTACGGCGATCTGCTTGATGGTTAATTCACGAACAAATACCGTCCAACAGTCATAAACAATATTTTGCTCAGGATCGCTAGGCAGTTTATCGACAAAGCGCCCCGCGGTTTTGAGTTCAAAAGGCAGGCTTCCCGCTTGAACGCACACTCGGTCGCCTAATAAACTGCCATCAATCGGAGAGACGGCGGCACCCAGAACATCAAAACCGACGCTCACATTCCCAATCGAGGCTGGCGCGTAAACTACTACACTCATATCACTTGAACTCATCGCTTAAACCCCTAACTTCCAGCCTAATGTCCGCATCACATCGGCAAAAACACCCGCAGCTGTGACCTCAGTACCAGCACCATAGCCACGAAGTACCAACGGGATCGGCTGATAATAACGGCTGTAAAATGCCAGTGCATTCTCACCATCTTTGACCTTAAACATCGGGTCGTTTTCATCAACCATTGCGAGACGAACTTGACAACGCCCAGCGCAAATTTCTGCTACGTAGCGAAGTACATGGCCTTGCTGACGCGCTTGATCAACTAACTGTGCAAAATAGTGGTCAGCTTGGGGTAAACGAGCAATAAACGCTTCGACACTGCCTGAAGTATCAAAACCCGGTGGTAAAGCTGGCTCAACCTCGACATCATTCAGTTCAAGCGCTAAACCAGATTCACGAGCCAAAATTAGTAACTTACGCGCTACATCAATCCCAGACAAATCATCTCGGGGATCCGGCTCAGTAAAGCCTTTCTCTTTGGCTAATAACGTCGCCTGACTAAAAGTCAGTCCCTCATCCAATTTACCAAAAATAAACGAGAGAGAACCGGATAAAATACCGTTAAATTGCTCAAGTTCATCCCCTGCGGCAATCAAGTTTTGTAAATTTTCAATAACCGGTAGACCAGCACCGACGGTAGTTTCATACATTAATTTACGGCGCGACTGACGAGCTACATTACGTAATTGCTGATAGTAAGCCATGCTACCTGTATTGGCTTTTTTATTAGGCGTCACCACATGAAAGCCTGCGGCAAGAAAATCGGCATATTGACTAGCAATCACTTCGCTAGACGTACAATCGACTAATACTGGATTAATAATATGATTGCGTTGAACCAGAGCGGTTAAATTGGCTAAAGAGAAAGCCTCCGTCGCGGCGCTCATTCTGTCTCGCCAATGCTCTAATGGCAGGCCGTCAGCATCGAGTAATAACCCTTTACTATTCGCTAAACCACAGACGCGGATCACGATACCTTTGGCAGCAAGTTTGGTTTGTTGACGATAAATTTGATCCACCAGTTCACCGCCAACACCACCGATGCCAACCACAAACACATCAAGAAAATGTTTTGAGTTAAACAAGTTTTCATGACACGCTTTAATGGCAGGTGAGACTTTATCTTCTGGGATCACTGCAGAAATCGCTCGTTCGGAAGAGCCTTGAGCAATGGCAACAATGTTGACATGTGCTTCGGTTAACGAAGCAAAAAACTGCGCCGCCACGCCACGTGAGGTGCGCATGCCATCACCAACCAATGTAATGATCGACAAATCGTTCATAAACTCAACCGGCTCCAACAAGCCTTCTTTTAGTTCCAACTCAAATGCTTCGGCTAATGCTTGTTGAGCTAACCGTTTATCTTGGGCTTCAATACAAAAGCTAATGCTGTATTCAGAAGACGACTGAGTGATCAAGACAATGGATACCCCAGCAGTAGACATTGCACCGAATACACGACTCGCCATACCAACCATGCCCTTCATACCCGGTCCGGATACGTTAACCATGGTCAAATGATTCAAGGTCGTGATGCCTTTGATCGCCAGTTGATCTTCACCCGTATCTTGACCAATTAATGTCCCCGCCCCTTGCGGATTAAAGCTGTTTTTGATCAAACATGGGATATGGAATTGAGCGATTGGGGCGATAGTTTTGGGGTGCAACACCGAAGCACCAAAATAAGACAACTCCATTGCTTCTTGATAGCTAAGCGACTTGAGTAAGCGAGCATCAGCAACCAAACGAGGGTCACAGTTATACACACCATCAACGTCGGTCCAGATTTCACAACATTCTGCGCGTAAACACGCCGCCAATACTGCCGCAGAATAATCCGATCCATTACGCCCTAAACAAACCAGCTCACCTTTTTTATTACCTGCGGTGAAACCAGGCATGATATGGACATGTTGCTTGGGTAATGGGGACTGTAAAAAGTTTTGTGTCGAAAGTTCAACATCGACCATGGCTTCCAGATAATCACCTTTAGCGATGAGATACTGAACTGGATCAATTAAATTGACCGCTAAACCTTTGGCTTGGATGACCGCTTTCATTAGCTGTATAGAAATACGCTCACCTTTACTGATGATCCGCGCATTCACATTATCAGGACACATGCCTAACAGATGAATACCATGCACAAACTGACGTAGTTGAGTCATAGATTGATCTACTTGTCGATGATAAGCAGCGCCGTCTATCTTGGGGAGCTGAGCTTGAATATCATTAAACAAACGTTGGAATGACTGTTCCAGTTCAAGCACTTGCCTTTCAACATCACCATGACGTAACGCCGTATCGATAATCGCCACTAGCTTATTGGTGGTTTTACCCGGTGCTGAAAGCACAATGGCCACGTCTTCTTGTTGAGCATTGTTAACGATAATATCGGCCGCTCTCAATAGACGTTCAGCATCCGCTAATGATGAACCTCCAAATTTTAATACTCGCATCCCTTTCTCCAAACTCGTCAAAATAATAGGTATAAAAAAAGGCCTGTATCGGTGGGGATACAGGCCTTTTTCTTGTGAAATTTTACGCTCAGCAGCCCGCCCCAACATGCGTAGTGTCGGTGGTAATAATGGTGGTGGTCATTACTAGGCTGAACAATGTCATCACGATGATAAATCACTTTCTGTGGGCGTTTATCTACGTTTACCTTATTTCTTGTTGCAGAGTCAATAAAAAGTTTAACATTCTATGCATTTTAAATAATCATTCGCTCAATAAAGATAAACAAAACCGAGCTTTATCACCCATCCATTAATCATAGAGATAAATTCAAGATAATTTCTCTCTGCAAAGCGGGGAATTTTATGCTTAAATAGTGTTCAACGTGAAACAAAGCTCGGTAACAAGGAGGATACCATGCGCATACTGATCGCTCTATCTGGCTTATGGCTAGCATTAAGCGCCCACGCGGTAACGCTCCCCTCCTTACCTTCTGAGCCCTCCCGCTCTGCGCACACCGTTTTTCTCTACAGTGACCCCAATAGCCAAACTTTCGATAGTTGGGTAATTGATAGTGGCTACGCTTACAATGTCTTTCGTAACGTTGATCTTTATGTCGGTGCGAGGATTAACTCATCAAGCGCCTCAATCAATGGCGCTAGTAATGGCTTTTTAAGCGGTGTGAGTTACAAAGTTAACGAGCGAATCTCGGTTAAGAGTACCCTTTATTCATCGACAAAATACGATGACCAAAAACGTCGCTATGACGCCTTTTCAGCAGAGCTATCAAGTCGCCTACGTCTATCGGAAAACTTAGATTTACACGCCACCCTTGACTATCAAGAATGGCAACAGGGTATTGAGTTCGGTATCGGCTTTCGGTTTTAAGCCAACGTTAGCGATTGCTCAGAGAGTAAAATACCATTCCAATCGGCATACAGATAATCCCCAGGTTGAACCATTTGGTTGTGCAAAGTTAGAGTCACATTGACCTCTCCTGCACCACGCTTGTCAGTTTTAAAGGGCGAGGTACCTAACGCTTTAATCCCTAAATCCATTTGTGACATCGCCACGACATCGCGGATGGCACCATTAATGATCACACCTTCCCAGCCGTTTTCAATTGCCATGATCGCAACTTGATCGCCCATTAAGGCTTTTTGGCAAGAACCATTACCATCAACAACCAAAACTTTACCTTTACCTGGTTGACTGAGAATCTCTTTGACTTTTGAGTTATCATGATAGCAACGTACAGTGACTATCTCTCCCCAAAATGCACTACGCATGCCAAAATTTTGTAGTGGTAGATTAAGTAGCGTAACTTGTGATGGGTACTTATCACACAGATCCGGTGTTATATCGTTCATTGTTCCTCCATGATTCTAATCGCCCAACGACAAGAAGTGGTAACATCGCGAGTAAGTGTATGTGTCTTAATCAGCGCCAATAATAATCAACTTGCTGATCGAGTACTCACACCCACCGCTACCGTTTCAAATCGCAAGGAATAAGTAAATCTGTTACATGACTCGGTTTAAGGTGATGTGATTTTGCTTGATAATGACCCTAAATCGAATCGTTGATGATCAAGGCAAGATTGCAAAATAAGTTGTCCATCTTGTACGTAATAAAGCGCATTTTGCGCAAACTGGCCAGCTAAAACCACCGCGTCAGCGAGAGGCATCACGACCGCAAAACTCTCTTCATACCAACTAAAATCATCATTACCAACGATAACATCGGTCAAATCATAGCCGATTAAAGTTTGCTGTAAACGTCGATTATTTCGCCGATTCTCATCTTCTGACAAGCGAACACTTCGTGGGTTCCATGCGGTAATAATCGCAAAATTCCCTTCAATACTCCTTGTTGGGAACAGCAGCGTGACTTGAGTGTAAGCGTACCATAGGTTTTCATTGATCATCTCTTTTTACATCTCGTTATTACTATTCATATCTGTTACATTGCAACTCTTGATATAAATCAACAAAGTGATTGGAATTAACATTTGGGCGTTGTTAGCATGCTGTTAACATTATAGAATCCGCTCAAAGGCTAATAGAAGTGAAAGGTGATGGATCTTTATAGCAAATACACCAAGGACGGCGGCAGTTGAGGTGATTTTTCAAGATACTTTGATTTATTATCAACATAAAGTTTCTTGTATGTTATGTTTTTGCCTAGAATAAGTTCTATTAGTACAATTTTTTCACAAGTTTAGGTACCGCCAAATGCAAACCCCGCAGATTCTTATCGTTGAAGACGAGCAAGTCACTCGCAACACATTAAAAAGTATTTTTGAAGCAGAGGGATACGCTGTTTTTGAAGCCAGTAACGGTGAAGAGATGCACCAAATACTGTCGGATAATCCCATTAACTTAGTCATCATGGACATTAACCTACCGGGTAAAAACGGCTTACTGCTTGCTCGTGAGCTTCGTGAACAAGCTGATGTTGCGTTAATGTTTTTAACCGGCCGTGATAATGAAGTTGATAAAATTCTAGGCCTTGAAATTGGTGCTGACGATTACATCACCAAACCTTTTAACCCTCGTGAATTGACCATTCGTGCGCGTAACTTATTGAGCCGTTCAATGAATGCCAACGTTGCTCACGAAGAAAAGCGTTCGGTTGAAAAGTATCAATTTAATGGCTGGGTATTGGATATCAATAGTCGTTCTTTGATCAGCCCACATGGTGAAGGTTACAAGCTGCCACGTTCAGAATTCCGTGCTCTGCTTCATTTCTGTGAGAATCCGGGGAAAATTCAAACTCGTGCCGATCTATTGAAGAAAATGACCGGTCGTGAACTTAAGCCTCATGATCGCACCGTTGACGTTACCATCCGTCGTATTCGTAAGCATTTTGAATCGATCTCTGGTACACCAGAAATCATCGCGACCATTCATGGTGAAGGCTATCGCTTCTGTGGCGATATCACTGAGTAAGCGAGTATGTGATTAAAAAAGCCTCGACAGATGATCGAGGCTTTTTTATGGTCATCATACCGAAATCACTGGGTCTACAGGTGCTCGCGAATTTTTTAGAGCAGCCGTTAAGCGAGACATGTATCAATCGCCATATGTATAGATGACGAGATGTTCGAAGCGAAAGACCGCTAGTTTTAAAGTCGACTTTAAAGTCAACAGACCCTAGGTATTCGTTAATAGACTTTATCAATCGAGACTTGATGCTCGACTAACCACGTCTCACCCAAACTGTCTCGTATCCCCAACGCTACACTCACTGAACGGTTAATATCCACCGATAGCGTGCTGTTAAATACCACTTCCCAATTATTTTCACTTGGTGTGCGAAGTTCTAACTCAGAGCCCTCAAGCGACCAGATCTCATCTCCTTGTCTGAACACTAATTGAAACAGGGTTAAATCTGCTGGCAATTGACCTGAAGTTTCTAGCACTAGAGTACCGTTTAAATTGTCGGTGAAATCGAGTTCAGTGGCCCCCTCAGTTAAGGCTATTTTGGGCATCCGATCGGTCCATAAATTACTTTTTAGCTGAATAGCGGTCTGAGAAAATAATGCCGCATTACTTGCCTGCCAATTGACTTGCGGCGACGCTGCACACGCTGACAATAAAAAAGTGAGTATCATTAAGCCATATTTTTTCATGTTATCTCCTTTGCTCTAACCACTGTTTTAACACTTGAATATCATTACGGTATTCATTTTTTATTTCATCGACCCAATCGGTAATATTTTCCCACCATGCTGGCGCATCCGGAGACTGAGCTTTTTGTGCAACACTTTGAATTCGTTTTAAGCCGATTGAGCCTGCTGCACCTTTAATTTTATGAGCCTCAGAGACAATGCCAGCTTGATCTTTCGCCACCATATTAGAATCCAAGACCTCTAAATAACTCGGCATCATTTTTTCAAGCATCTCAACGCTTTCTAACATGGGTTGAGGCCCAACAATATCGAGATAAGAATTTAACATGTCGAGATCGAGCAAACGACCACATAACTCTTGATAGCAAGGCTCTGCAGGATCAACATCAGGGATATTCGTAGCCTCGGCCTGAAATGGCTGCTGAGCAATGACTTTACTGATCACCGCTTGCACCGCTTGCACCGAAAGCGGCTTACTTATCGCATCATCTAATCCTTGGGTTTGATACTGCTGCTTATCTTTCAAGACATTGGCGGTCAACGCAACGAGTGGTGGTAATGAGGAGTAAGTCTCTCGATAAAACTGCGCCACATCAAACCCGGTCATATCCGGCAGTTGGATATCTAAGAAAACCAAATCAAACTGATCGGGCATAAATCGTTGTTTAGCTTCTTCACCGGTCATAGCGACCGTAACCTGATGGCCTAAGCTCTCTAACAGTGAGCGAGCAACCGTGACATTAAGCTCAATATCTTCCACCATAAAGATACGTAAACTTTTTTGTGGAGTTAGGCTTAATTGCGGCTTATCAGGAGGACTCACTAAGGGCACTCGGATAGTCACCGTAAAGGTACTGCCGAAGCCCTCTTCGCTGCTTACCTCGATATCACCAGCCATTAAATTAATTAATTGGCGCGAAACCGCAAGACCAATGCCCGTTCCTACAGCATGGAGGTTATCTTTGCCAGATTTAACCTGGTAATACATGGCAAAGATCTTATCTAATTCATCTTCAGGGATGCCAATACCGGTATCTTCTATTTCCATGGTGATGTCAGCAGAACCTGGATGAATATCCGCACTGACACTCATCACTACGCCACCTTCTTTGGTGAACTTCATGGCGTTACTCATTAAATTCCACAGCACTTGACGCAAGCGTGTTGCATCGACTTCAATCCAAGTCGGCAGCTCGGTTAAACGCTCCAAATCAAAACGCAGTCCTTTTTGCTCTGCCATTAAAGCAGACAGGCTCTCTAGCTCGGCGACAAATTCGACAAAGTTTAAAGGGGCGGGTAACAGCTCTAACTTACGTCGGTCGAATTTATCCATATCAATAATATCGTTAAAAATATGACCCAGCGTAATCGCACTGACTTGAATGGTTTGCATATGCTTACGCTGTTCATCCGTTAGTTGGGTATCAAGTAACATTCGACTTAAACCGACAATACCATTGAGTGGCGTGCGTAATTCATGACTGATGGTCGAAATAAAGGTGGTTTTATCACGGCTGGCTTTTTCTAGCGATTCTTGATGACGCTTACGTTCAGTAATGTCTCGTCCAAAACCCACTAAACCTAGATGACGGCCCTCTTTACTATAAAAAGGCACTTTACGCAGTTCAAAGAAGTGTTTACGTCCATCGGGATATTCAAGCCATTGCTCATAGGTAATGGCTTGATTATTCTTAAATACTTGCTGATCGGTTTCAACTATCGATTGAGCAATCTCCTTACGATACACATCCCAAGGTGTCAGACCGACTAATTGACTTTCCCGTTTCCCGGTTAGCTCTTCCATTGCTCGGTTACAGCCGGAAAATTCACCTTTCGCATTACGGTAATAAATTAAGTCCGGTGAGGCATCGATGAACGAGCGTAATAGTGCGGTACGTTCGGCCAATTCCAACTGCGTTTTCTCTCGTTGATACACTTCGTTTTCCAAATCAACCATCGCCTCTTCACGGGCTTCTTCGGCTTTAATTCGCTCTTCTATCTCCTGATTGAGTTTGACAATATTCTGCTGTAACTGTTGGTTAAGTTCTTGATCTCGCGAGCGCATATCTTTGAGCTTGGAGACTAACTTAGAGAGACGTTGTCGAGACTCTTCCAACTGATCGACCACGACTGATAAGAAATATACCGCCCACGGGGTGATCAATAGTCCAAAAAATACCGAACGTACAATATCAATGTCATCGACAAAACCTTTCAAAACCAGCGTAATTCCGACTTGGACTACCACCGCTAAGGCAACCAACGCTAAAGCCAGTAAAATTGAAAAACGTAAAATACCCAATTTAACAAGTAGATCGACATAGTATTGAGCTAAGTTTTTTATCGGTTTCATTGCAGGTTCCGCATAGATAATGGCCGTGACGCTAAGTGAGTTTCAAAACTGCGGCTCAGCGCTAATCCAACAGCGCTTTCAGATAAAAAGCCTGTGATTAAAAAGACTTAAAGGATAAAGATACCAGCTTCTCAAATCAGGATCTGCAACTATTCTAAGAGTTTGCCTAGCATAACGCAGTAAATTGCGTTTAAAAGTGAGCGGCTTATTTTTTGTTGGTCGGATTAATGTATTGGAAAGGACGCCCAATTAATGAACCTTGCGCGCCATCTTTTGCTAATCGCCGGCCAATCTCAGTCATCGCCAGCCAACGATTCTCACACCAGAGAGGAGCCAACAACGTAGGACGGCGAGCGGCAGAAGAGACTCGATGATAAACCACTTCAGGTGGCGTTAAGCGAATGAGGTGGCTGGCAATCGTGACGTACTCTTCTAATGTTGGCGCAACTAACTTCCCTGCCCGCCACGCTTTGGCCATCGTACTCCCATCAACAATATGCAAACCATGCAACTTGATACCATCTGTTCCCACTTCAACGACTTGCTGTAATGTCGCCACATTATCGCTTGCCGTTTCTTTAGGTAGCCCAACGATTAAATGAGTACAGATTTTAATACCAAGCGCTCTTGCTCTTTGAGCGATCGATTGATAACAATCAAAATCATGACCGCGATTAATGCGCTTTAAAGTACTATTGTTTGCGGTCTGCAAACCCAACTCTAACCAAACTTCAAACCCTTGCTGCACATAATCATGCAACAGTTCCAATACCGCATCCGGGACGCAATCAGGGCGAGTGCCCACACACAAACCGACAATATTGGCACTTTGCAACGCTTGTTGATACATGGCTTTTAACACCTGAACTTCGGCATAAGTGCTGGTATAGGCTTGGAAATAAGCTAAGTATTTATTGGCACGCTGAACTTCACCCGCTCTTTCTTTTAGCTGATCAGCAATACTTTGCTTTTGGGTATGTTCATCTACAAAAGAGGCAACATTACAAAATGTGCATCCGCCTCGACCAATGGTGCCATCTCGATTAGGACAACTAAAGCCACCATGCAACGTCAGTTTATGGACTTTCTCACCATAGCGGCGTTGAAGATCTTGCCCTAATGTGTTTACTAATTGATGCAGTTGCATAACGAATACCCAAGCTGTGAATACAAATAACTCTCACTTCGATCTATGTAATTAAATTACATCGAAAGGAATAAATAGTAAGCGTATGAGATAGATACCGCGTGGTGCAAAATCAATAAACATTCATTAAATCTGCATTTAGCTAACTTTGTTTGAAAAATGTTGCGCTGATTATGCAGAGACTGAGAAAAAGGCGCAAAAAAGACCGAGTTTTTCATTGCATTTACGGCTAACAAAATTGTAGGATAGTTACAGTTTCATGATGATTTTTGTTTGTTTTATTACAAATAAGCTCAAGAAACGTCGGCGATATTCCATTCCTACCTATATAAACCACTATAAAATGTGGTTAAACAGAGGAATATCACTAAGGATTGTTTTTCTCACACTATATATTTCCTGTGAGAGACGGAAGGGATGCGAGTCGGTCAGCATAGATCGATTTAAATGGATAACAATAAGGATAGATGCAGTGCTGGGGCTTGCCTTGGCTTGCTTGTGTCCAACTGAACTGGAAGGATGTATCTATGGTTAATAGAGAACAAAGTTCGCAAGGTCTGTATACGCCAGAACTCGAGCATGACGCTTGCGGCATCGGTTTTGTTGCTCACCTCAAAAACCGTAAATCACACCATGTCGTGACTCAAGCCCTAGATATGCTAGCGCGCATGGAACATCGTGGCGGACAAGGTTGTGACCCCTGTAGCGGTGACGGAGCGGGTATTTTACTGCAGAAACCTCACGAATTCCTCTTAGAGGAAGCGGTAAAACTGGGAATTAAACTACCGTCATTTGACCAATACGGCGTCGGCGTCGTCTTGTTTCCAAGGGATGAGCACAAACGCGCTCAATGTCGTGATATTTTAGAGCGTAATGCTAAGCGCCTTGATCTTGATGTCCTCGGTTATCGTAAACTGCCAACCGACAACAGCATGCTCGGTGCCGATCCACTCAGTACTGAGCCTTATTTTGAACATGTTTTCATCTCAGCCGGTCCAGGAAGTACGCCGCAAGAATTGGAACGCAAACTCTACGTTCTGCGTAACTATACCGTTCGCGTTTGTCTCGAAAGCGTTTCTAATATTGGCGATGATTTTTATATCAACTCGCTCTCCTATAAAACGCTGGTTTATAAAGGTCAGTTAACCACTGAGCAAGTTCCGCAATATTTTCTCGATTTACAAAACCCAACCATGGTTACCGCCTTGGCTCTGGTGCATTCACGTTTTTCCACCAATACCTTCCCAAGATGGCGTTTAGCGCAGCCGTTTCGTTACATTGCCCATAACGGCGAAATCAATACCGTACGCGGTAACTTGAACTGGATGAAAGCACGCGAAGCTATTTTACAATCCAATCTCTTTACCCAAACAGAAATTGATATGCTGCTGCCGGTTTGTCAGGAAGGCGCGTCAGACTCTGCTAACTTTGATATGGTGTTAGAGTTATTGGTGCTATCGGGCCGAACTCTGCCGCACGCATTGATGATGATGATCCCCGAAGCGTGGCAAGAAAATAAAACCATGGATCCCAAGCGTCGTGCCTTTTATCAATATCATGCCAATATCATGGAACCATGGGATGGCCCAGCCTCAGTGTGCTTTACCGATGGCGTACAAGTAGGCGCAACCTTAGATAGAAACGGCCTACGCCCCTCTCGTTATACCGTCACTAAAGACGATTTTTTGATCATGGCCTCTGAATCTGGTGTGGTAGAAATCGATCCCGCTAATGTCGAATATCGTGGTCGCTTACAACCCGGACGCATTTTTGTCGCCGACCTTGAACAAGGGCGAATCATCTCTGATGAAGAAGTCAAAGATGGCATCGCTAACGCGCAGCCTTATGAAAAATGGGTAGAAGATAACTTACTGAGCCTAAAAAAGTTGCCTGAGGCCGATAACGTTCACAGCCAACCGTCACCGGAGCGTCTGCTCCATCGTCAGCAAGCGTTTGGGGTCAGCAGTGAAGAAGTCAACGACATTATCTTTACCTTAGCGGAAACCGGCTATGAGCCTCTTGGCTCAATGGGAGCCGACTGGCCAGTGGCGGTGCTGTCGCATCAGTCTCAGCATCTATCAAACTACTTTAAACAGTTGTTTGCGCAGGTAACCAACCCGCCGATCGATCCGATCCGCGAACGGATGGTCATGTCGCTCAATACCTATATTGGTCGTGATCAAAACCTACTCGCTGAATCTCCGGTTCATTGTCGTAAAGTCGAGCTAGAATCACCGGTGATTTCTAATGCCGAATTAGAAAAACTGCGCGCGATTGATAATGAGCACCTGCAAGCTAAAACACTGGATATTGTTTTTCAAGCCAGTGAAGAGCCAGGCAAACTTGAGCGAGCACTCAAACGCATCTGCCAATACGCTGAAGATGCGGTGATCGATGGCTATTCCATCATTCTCCTTACTGACCGCGCGGTAAATTCTAACCATGCCGCGATTCCAGCGATGCTGGCTGTCGGCGCTGTCCATCATCATCTGATCCGTAAAGGACTACGCTCTAAGTGCGGTATTGTGGTTGAAACTGGGGATGCGCGCGAAACTCACCATTTTGCTACCTTAGTCGGCTATGGTGCCAATGCGGTGAACCCGTATTTAGTGGTCGAAACCATTGTCGATTTGCAGCGTCGCAATAAGCTGGATACTGACGTTGAGGTGAATAAATACTTCGAAAACTATCGTAAAGGGATCAATGCTGGCCTATTGAAAATTTTCTCAAAAATGGGCATCTCAACTTTACAGTCCTACCATGGAGCACAAATCTTTGAAGCCTTAGGGATCAGTAAATCGGTGGTAGACAAATACTTTACTGGTACTGTTACTCGTATTCAGGGCCTAACGTTAGACGATATCGCCAAAGAAGTGGTGGTTCGTCACCGTATTGGCTATCCGATTCGTGAAATCCCGTTACAAATGCTCGATGTCGGCGGTGTCTATCAGTGGAAACAGCGTGGTGAAAAACACCTGTTTAACCCAGAAACCATCCATTTACTGCAACACTCTACCCGTAATAAAGATTATCAACAGTTCAAGCAGTATGCTGCTGCTGTCGATAGCCAAGGGGATAAAGCGGTGACCCTGCGTAGTCAGCTAGATTTTATTAAAAATCCAGCGGGTTCAGTTGCGATTGAAGACGTCGAGCCGGTGTCGAGTATTGTGAAACGCTTTGCCACTGGCGCAATGTCGTTCGGATCGATTTCTCATGAGGCGCACTCAACATTAGCAGTCGCCATGAACCGCCTGGGCGCACGTTCCAATTCTGGTGAAGGGGGTGAAGATCCCGCGCGTTTCGTTCGTAAAGAGAATGGCGATTGGGAACGCTCAGCCATCAAGCAAGTCGCCTCTGGACGCTTTGGGGTTACCTCTTACTATTTGACCAACTGCGACGAAATTCAGATCAAAATGGCACAAGGAGCCAAGCCGGGTGAAGGCGGCCAGCTACCAGGAGATAAAGTCGATGATTGGATTGGCGCAACTCGTCACTCAACGCCAGGGGTCGGCTTAATTTCGCCGCCACCGCATCACGACATCTACTCCATTGAAGATTTGGCGCAGCTGATTTTTGACTTGAAAAACGCCAACCGTAAAGGGCGAGTCAACGTTAAACTGGTCTCTGAAGCCGGCGTGGGCACTATCGCTTCTGGTGTTGCTAAAGCGAAAGCGGATGTAGTGCTGATTGCAGGCCATGACGGCGGCACCGGCGCGTCGCCTATTTCATCGATTCGCCATACCGGCCTACCTTGGGAACTTGGTCTGGCTGAAACTCATCAGACACTACTTAAAAACGGTTTACGTAACCGCATCGTGGTGCAAGCGGATGGGCAGATGAAAACCCCACGCGATATCGCTATCGCCACCTTACTTGGTGCCGAAGAATGGGGCGTTGCTACCGCCGCCTTAGTCGTGGAAGGTTGTATCATGATGCGTAAGTGTCATAAAAACACCTGCCCAGTCGGTATCGCAACTCAAAACAAAACCTTACGTGAACGCTTTGATGGCCGCGTGGAAGATGTGGTTACCTTCTTCCAATATATGGCACAAGGCCTACGGGAAATCATGGCTGAGCTTGGTTTTCGCACCATTGATGAGATGGTAGGGCAAGCGCAAAAACTCAAATTACGTGATGATGTGGGCCACTGGAAGTATAAGAACCTCGACCTTTCTCCCCTACTCTATCTTGAGCCAGCCCGTGAAGGTGATGGTATTTATTGCCAAAGCGCACAAAACCATAACTTGGAGCATGTCCTCGACCGTCAATTAATCCAGTTAGCGAAACCTGCGCTTGAACAAGGCTTAGCGGTTAATGCCAACCTGCCGATCATCAATACCGATCGCAGTACTGGCACCATGCTGTCGAACGAAATTTGTAAAGTCTACCAAGATCAAGGGCTACCTCAGCCTATGACGGTTAAATTTAACGGTAGTGCTGGGCAATCCTTTGGCGCTTTCTTGACCAAAGGAGTCCATTTTGAAGTCGAAGGTGATGCCAACGACTATTGGGGTAAAGGCTTATCAGGCGGTACGTTAGTACTCTATCCTAACCGCAATGCCAGCTTAATTGCCGAAGATAATATCGTGGTTGGTAACGTCTGTTTCTATGGCGCTACCTCTGGTGAGTCTTATATTCGAGGCTTAGCGGGCGAACGCTTCTGCGTGCGTAACTCTGGCGCTAAAGTGGTCGTAGAAGGTGTCGGCGATCATGGCTGTGAGTATATGACGGGCGGTATTGCGGTGATCCTTGGTTCAACCGGACGTAACTTTGCCGCAGGCATGAGTGGCGGTATCGCTTACGTGTGGGATAAAGCCGGTGATTTTTCACAAAAACTCAATCCTGAGCTGGTCGATCTCGACCCTATCGAAGCGGAAGATAAAGCGCTGTTAAAAGATATGCTGACTAAACACGTTCAATTCACAGGAAGTGAAGTGGCACAAACATTCCTCAACAATTTTGAGCAAAGCTTAGCGACAATGATGAAAGTCATGCCTCGTGACTATAAAGCCGTACTTGAAAAACGTAAGGAAGCCGCAGCGGCAATGGAAAAAGCGGAGGCTGTATAATGGGTAAAGCAACTGGATTTTTAGAGTTTGGTCGAGAACTGCCAAAAAAAATCGACCCTGCAGAGCGAATTAAACACAATCATGAGTTTGTGCTCAATAAAGAATTTGGTCACAAAATTAACCAACAAGCAGCTCGCTGTATGGATTGTGGGGTGCCGTTTTGTCATAGCGGCTGCCCGATTGGTAACATCATTCCAGAATTTAATGATGCGGTTTATCGCGATAGTTGGCAAGAAGCCTGGCAAATCTTAAGCTCGACCAATAACTTCCCTGAGTTTACTGGTCGAGTATGCCCAGCGCCTTGTGAAACCTCATGCGTGCTTGGTATTAATCAAGATCCCATCACCATTTGTAATATTGAGAAAACCATTGTTGAACGTGCTTATCAAGAAGGCTATGCCAAGCCCAAAACCCCTCGTGCTCGTACAGGCAAAAAAGTGGCTATTATCGGCTCTGGGCCGGCGGGATTAGCCGCAGCTGAGCAATTAAATAGCGCTGGACATCAGGTGACTGTGTTTGAGCGGGATGAAAAAGTTGGCGGTTTGCTGCGTTTCGGGATCCCTGATTTTAAACTCAGCATGGCCGTGATTGATCGCAAACTCGATCTTATGGCTCAAGCTGGGGTTGAATTTGTGGTTAATGCTCATGTGGGGGTTGATATTAACGCGCAACAGCTACGCCAAGAGTTCGATGCGATTTTGCTGACTGGCGGCTCCACCGTACCACGTGATTTACCGATCCCGGGACGTGATTTGCAAGGCGTTTACTTTGCGATGCAGTTCCTTGGACAAAATAATCGCCGCGCTAACAATATGGATCTTAAAGGTGAAGAGATTCATGCCAAAGGCAAACATGTGGTGGTCATTGGTGGTGGCGATACCGGTTCAGACTGTGTCGGTACGTCCAATCGTCATGGCGCGGCAAGCATTACGCAAGTCGAGATCATGCCAATGCCACCAGAAAAACGTCCAGCCAATATGCCATGGCCACAGTATCCGATGATTTTACGCACATCGACCTCCCATGAAGAAGGCTGCGAAAGACATTGGAATATTCTGACCAAAGAATTTATTGGCAACGAGCAAGGTCAAGTGACTGGGCTACGAATTGCCGATATTGTTTGGCAAGAGGCAGCACCAGGACAACGCCCTGAGTTTCGCGAAGTGGCTGGCACTGAGCGAGTGATAGCTTGTGATATGGCGTTTCTCGCGATGGGCTTTTTACATCCAGAACCACATGGTGTACTCGCGCAATTAGCGATAAAACTTGATGATCGCGGTAACGTGGCAACGGATAATTTTGCCACCAATCAAAAAGGGGTCTTTGCTGCTGGCGACATGCGCACTGGCCAATCACTGGTTGTACGCTGCATCAATGAAGGTCGTGAATCAGCCAGAGCGATTGATGCTTACTTGATGGGCAACACGCATCTTGAATCGATCAATGATTCTTTAATGTTATCGGCGTAAGCGCTTTATCTATACCCAAACAACTTAGCGTTGCAGGTAGGAAAGGGATATCTTAAACGGCTAACACCTTGTGTTAGCCTTTTTTATTGCTAAAAACATCGTCTCATTACTCAACCTTAACGGCCTTAGTCGTCAAACTAGAAAAATCATGACCTTAATAAATCAAAGATCGTCAATCAATCGTATAATTGGTTATCCTCAGCGACAAATATCAGCTATGCTCAAATTTTATTCGCTATAGGAAAATGTCGTGAAGCCATTCATTATTATTGGGTTATCACTCCTTATCATTGCTTGTAGCCGAGGCGTTGCATCGAATATGACCGACCGAACAACCGACCTTTGTGGGAATAAACCCAACTGTGTCTCGACGGAAGAGTCGAGAGAAAAATTTTCTGTGGCACCGTTTATCCTGCGCCCAGGAGTGACCCTTAGCCAAATTGAACGTATTGCATTAACCTTACCCGGCGCTGAAGTCGTTGAAAAAGAAGAGAATTACTTACGAGTGGAATGCACTACACGTGTATTACGCTTTGTCGATGACTTGGAACTTAAACTGCAGCATGATCAGTTAAAAGTTCGTTCAGAGTCTCGAGTTGGCTATAGCGATTTTGGCGTTAATCGCCGTCGAGTTGAAACACTACGTGATAAAATGACGGCTGCTGGTTTGCTACAATAGTCTATTCAGCGGTTTACCTTTCTGCTTCATCTCGATCAAACCTAGCCGAGCATGATAAACTGCAGTGATTTTTATCCAATGAAAAGAGACATGACATGAAAATTGGCATCATCGGCGCGATGCAACAAGAAGTCGCCATCTTAAAAGACGCTCTCGAACAACGCCAAGAAGTCAGTCAAGGTGGCTGCACCTATTACAGCGGTAAGCTGCATGGTGTTGAGGTTATCTTGCTTCAATCTGGGATCGGTAAAGTATCTGCGGCGGTTGGCACCGCATTATTGCTTAATCAATATCAACCAGATGTGGTCATCAACACGGGTTCAGCTGGTGGTTTTGATCCTAGTTTAACCATGGGCGATGTAGTGATCTCTACTGAAGTCCGTCATCATGACGCCGATGTAACCGCTTTTGGTTACGAAATCGGGCAAATGGCTGGTCAGCCCGCTTCATTTCAAGCAGATGAGAAACTCATGTCAATCGCTGAACAAGCTCTGCAAACCATGGACAACAAACATGCGGTTCGTGGCCTAATTTGCACTGGTGATGCCTTTGTCTGCAGCGAAGAAAAACAAAACTTTATCCGTCAACATTTCCCAACCGCAGTAGCGGTCGAAATGGAAGCGGCGGCGATTGCCCAAACCTGCCATCAATTTGGTGTACCTTTTGTCGTGGTACGAGCCATCTCTGATGTCGCTGATAAAGCTTCACCGCTCTCTTTTGATGAGTTTTTGCCGCTAGCCGCGCAAAGCTCTTCAGCGATGGTGCTAAAAATGGTTGAACTACTAAAGTAGCCTGTTGTTCATGGATGAATTATTCAAACCCTTTTATGCCAATGGTGCCCTACTCGTAATGTGGGGCGCTTTGTTATTTCATTGGCTATTGCCGATACCTCACGCTGCCCATCCGATTACCTTATGGCATAAATTTGCCGAAATATTGGCTGACAAAGTTAATAAACCGAGCAATTACCAACAAAGCTTAATTTCCGGCACGCTGGCTTGGCTGCTGATGATTATCCCTACCATTATGCTGTGCGTTGCTTTGCAGCCTTTGGTTTGGCATCCACAACTGTTTGAATTAGCGCTATTGCTGTTAGCTCTCGATTGGCGCAGTGCAGATAAACTTAGCCAGCAGATGAGTCAAGCACTGGCACAACCGGATAAACCGTTAGCTCGCCGTTTATTGGTGCCGTTTGTTAATCGTGAAACGGCGACGCTTTCCCCGGTCGGTTTAGGTAAAGCCAGTGTCGAAACCATCACTATGGGTATTGGCCGTAACCTGATTGGGGTTCTTTTTTGGTATGGATTACTCGGGGGGATCGGCGCATTTATTTATCGTTTAATGGTCGAATTGGCCCGTTGTTGGTCTCCTTCTCGTACTCAATTTCAGCCGTTTGGTTTACCGATCATTCGCGCTGTCGCGTTACTCGATCTTATTCCTCTGCGTTTATTTAGTTTACTGATCCTGATGGGCGATAATGTTAAATATAATTTGACGCAAACGCTCAACCAAAGTCGCTCTTGGCCGTTACCGGGGCCGGGATGGCTACTGTGTGCAGTCGGTAATAAATTACACTTAGCATTGGGCGGGCCAGCGATCTATGGTCAGCAAAAAGCGGTGCGCGCCAAAATTGGCGGGCGCATAGTGCCAGCAAGCCTTCATTTAGCTCAGTTACGCCAACTACTTACCCGTAGATTATGGCTTTGGCTTATTTTACAAAGCGTTATGTTACTGCTCGTTTATCAAGGCGTATAAACATGCCACACCGATTCTTTCTCTTACTTCTGCTCTCTTGGCCTTTTTGCACTCTTTCTGCTGCGGAAAGGATCATTAGCTTAGCTCCCCATGCCACCGAGCTGGTTTTCGCGGCCGGACTAGGGGATAAGCTGATCGCGGTCAGTGACTATAGTGATTATCCTGAATCCGCCAAAACTCTACCTCGAGTCGCCAATTATCAAGGGATCAATATTGAACGGATTCTGACCTTACAACCTGACTTGGTGATCGTTTGGCCTGAAGGCAATGCCATGCGTGAAGTGGAAAAATTGGCTCGTTTAGGCATTCCTTTGTTTTATTCTCATCCTAAAACACTGACTGATATTGCAGATGATATAGAGAAACTCAGTCAATACGCCAGCGATCCAACAAGAGGCATGCAAGCGGCCAATCAGTTTCGTCAGCAGCTTGCTCAACTCGGACAGAAATACGCTCACCTTGATAATGTGCATTATTTTTATCAATTAAGTGAGAAGCCCATCATCACCTTAGCGCAAGGCAGTTGGCCAAGTGAGATTTTCGCTTTTTGTGGGGGGGTGAATATTTTCCAACATAGCCCGTCCCCCTACCCTCAAGTCAGTATTGAACAGGTGCTACTCGCCAAACCAGAAGTCATCTTTACTTCAGAACAAGCGATGGCTCAAGGCACTATGTGGCAGCGCTGGAAAAACCAAATTCCCGCGGTAAAAAAAGGACAGATTACTAGCCTTAATGCTGATTGGCTCAACCGCCAAACCCCAAGATCACTGCTCGCCATTGAGCAAGTTTGCAATTATTTTGCCCAAATAGAAAAGTATTAACTAAAACAGCAAAAGTTGCATACAATGTGCTCCCATTCACTCATCCCAAATTAACAGGGAATGTTAAGCGAGCGACTCAACTTTGGATACTTCACTGCTCTACTTGATTGATATGTTTGGCACTGCGGTGTTTGCGATTTCAGGCGTACTACTTGCGGGGCGATTAAAGATGGACCCTTTCGGTGCGGTGGTTCTAGCCAGTGTCACTGCCATTGGTGGTGGAACCATTCGCGATATGGCGCTAGGCGCGACGCCGGTTTTTTGGATCACTGAGACCACTTATTTATGGGTGATCTTCGCGACCTGCTTATTAACCATGTTGATTGTCCGTCGCCCTAAACGAGTCGCTTGGTGGATACTGCCCGTCTGTGATGCGGTTGGCCTAGCTGTATTTGTCGCTATTGGGGTTGAAAAAGCACTGATCTTCCAAGAATCAGCGTTAATCGCCATCATTATGGGGGTAATCACCGGCTGCGGTGGTGGCATCATCCGTGATGTGCTTGCTCGTGAGATCCCGATGGTATTAAGAAGTGAAGTCTATGCCACCGCCTGTATTGTCGGCGGCATGGTACATACCACCGCACTCGCTTTAGATTATAACAGTTCGAGCGCTTTCCTATGCGGGGTGATTTCAACTCTCGTCATCCGCTTATGCGCCATTCGTTGGCACTTATCACTGCCGACTTTTGCATTGACTAAATAATCCCTCCATCACCAGTCATCATGGCTGGTGATGCTCCATACGCAAGCTTTGTGACTTTAGTAGACGACACCGCGATGGTTCAAGGTTACCATTAGCGACATCTATTCCCATTTGTCATCAACCTATGTTACTCGAAGGCATTGAAACCTTACTGGTGCTCAGCAAAGAAAAAACCATGAGCCGTACCGGTAGCCAACTCTATATCAGCCAATCGGCAGTCAGTAAGCGCATTGCTAACTTAGAAAAAAAACTCGGCAAAAAACTGATTGTTCCCGCGGGCCGACACATCAAATTGACTGCAGATGCCGAGCAATTAATTGCCAGCATTGGCCCTACGTTTAATGAGTTGCATGGTTTAATTTTCGAGCAGAAAACATTGGAAGACAATACGCTGCTGCGCATGGATTGCTCAGAGACTTTAGTCGCGGGTTATCTTGGCCAGACTATGGGGCAACATCGAAAACACGACCCACATTGGGTGATCACCACCAACCACACACCGCGAATTGTCGAAAATGTTCAGTCTGGCAAAGCCACCTTGGGCTTTTGTGCGGGGTATCTGCCCGCCAATCACGGTTTGCTGACTTTTCATTTAGGCGATGAGCCATTTACCGTGATTAGCCAAGCACCTCTGTTCTCACTGCCAAGCGAGCTGATCACTAATGATTTAGCCAATCCCGCCAATACCTACCAAGCGGCCATGCTGCACAAACAAGGTATTCGACCCGCGATGGAGATGGACTCTTACACCGCCGCTGCGCAGCTCGCACTCGGCGGTATGTTACCAGCCCTAGTACCACGTTCGATTGTCAGCACTCTAAAAATTGAGCCCGAGCACTGCTTTGATTTCGCTGAACTTACCGATCTGACTCGGCCAATTCATATTTGTCTGCGCGCCAGCCGCTATCGCAGCATTAGAGTCCAAGCATTGATAACAGCGCTGCATGATGCTGTTCCCAAAGCAGTTTTAACGCCATCAACATAGACATGGTGATCACTAGCGGGCGGATCCAACGCTGACCTTGGCTGATCACCACTTTTGCCCCCATGCGAGCACCGATAAACCCGCCGACCGCCATGGTTAAACCTATCTGCCAAATCGGTAAACCAGCGATTAAGAAGAAGGTCAACGCGGCAATGTTGGAAGTGAAATTGAGTACTTTAGTGCGCGCGGTGGCTTCCACCAATCCAAAATGGCCTAAAGCGACAAAACAGACGGTAAAGATTGAACCTGTACCGGGGCCAAAAAAGCCATCATAAAACCCAACCCCAAACCCGACCGTGAAAGCAAAAGCCGTTTCCGATAAGGGAGCGGAACCGGTATGATTTTTTGTTGCTGGAGCAAGTAGGAAATAGAGCGAGATGGCAATCAATAACACGGGTATTAAACTGGTCAACAAAGAGGCATCAATATATTGCACCGCTTCTGCGCCAAGTGCCGCACCGACAAAAGTACACGCAATCGCCAGGCGCATCGCTTTTAGACTCACTAAGCCTTGGCGGACAAAATAGAAAGTGGCCGAAAAGCTTCCAAAGGAGCTTTGCAGTTTATTGGTCGCCAAGGCTTGAGTCGGAGGAACCCCAGCCGCCAGCAAGGCTGGTAACGTTAGCAAACCACCACCACCAGCCATGGCATCAATAAATCCCGCAACGCCCGCCACTAAAAACAGCAGACCCAATACTTCCAGTGAAAGTTCCATTTCTAATCAACATCTTGAATGACAAAGCTTAACAGTATCACTACTCAAAATATCAAAACAGCGAAACACAAGACAACAACCTATTCCATTTATTCATCGATATAAGCTTGGGAGATCTCTGGGTATTGTAGCTGATAAAAAAGCCCGCTTAATTCAGCGGGCAATGAGGTTGTCTGATAAGCCTTAACGACTTACCTTAATTGTTATTAGGCTAAGCTGGCTTTGACTTGCTCGTGTAACTCTTGCACAGAGATGACCGATGCTTTCGCGTCAGCGGTATGTGACATACAGGTTGCAAATGCCGCATTTAACGTCGTGGTGTAGTTAACTTTTTCAGCTAGAGCACCACGGCGCAATACCTTTGAATCTTCAATCGCTTGACGACCTGCCGCGGTATTGACGATATAGGTGTACTCATTGTTTTTGATTCGATCCAAGATATGCGGACGCCCTTCATGCACCTTATTAACTAGGCGAGGGTTAATCCCTGCTTCACCGAGAATCACCGCCGTACCATGAGTTGCATCTAGCTGATAGCCAAGTTTGATCAACTTAGAAGCTAAATCGACCACGCGCTCTTTATCTTCTTCACGTACCGACAATAACGCACGACCACCATCAGGATACACATTACCACAGCCGAGCTCTGCTTTAGCGTAAGCTTCAGCAAACGTTGCTCCAACACCCATCACTTCGCCAGTGGAGCGCATTTCAGGGCCAAGCAATGGGTCAACACCAGGAAACTTATTAAAGGGCAACACGACTTCTTTGACCGAATAATAAGGAGGAATGATCTCTTTGGTAAAGCCTTGCGACTCAAGTGACTGACCAGCCATAACACGTGCGGCAATTTTTGCCAGCGGTGCGCCGGTAGCTTTGGATACAAACGGAACCGTTCGTGCAGCGCGAGGGTTAACTTCAATCAGGTAAACTTGATTATCTTTCACCGCAAATTGGGTGTTCATCAAACCACGCACGCCCAATTCAAAGGCTAACTTCTCAACTTGTTCACGCATCACATCTTGGATTTCTTGGCTTAGGGTGTAAGCCGGCAGTGAACAAGCAGAATCACCGGAGTGAACACCCGCCTGTTCAATGTGCTCCATGATGCCGCCAATCACGACTCGCTCGCCATCACAAATCGCATCGATATCGACTTCAACCGCATCGTCTAAAAAGCGATCGAGCAGAACCGGTGACTCATTCGATACGCTGACCGCTTCGTTAAAGTAACGACGCAGATCTTGCTCATCATAGACGATTTCCATCGCCCGACCACCAAGCACATAAGAAGGACGCACTACCAACGGGAAGCCAATCTCTCTTGATTTTTCAATCGCCTGTTCCATTGTGGTCACTGTTGCGTTTTCTGGTTGCAGCAACCCTAAACGCTCTACCGCTTGCTGGAAGCGTTCACGATCTTCCGCGCGGTCAATGGCATCTGGGCTAGTACCGATAATCGGCACTCCGGCCGCTTCCAAGGCGCGCGCCAGTTTTAATGGCGTTTGGCCGCCATATTGGACAATAACCCCTTTCGGTTTTTCGACGCGAACAATGGCTAACACATCTTCCAGTGTTACTGGCTCAAAGTAGAGGCGATCTGAGGTATCGTAGTCAGTAGATACAGTTTCAGGGTTACAGTTAACCATGATGGTTTCATAACCATCTTCACGCAGTGCAAGTGAAGCATGAACACAGCAGTAATCAAATTCGATACCTTGACCGATACGGTTTGGACCACCACCGAGCACCATGATTTTTTCTCTGTCGGTCGGCTGCGCTTCACACTCTTCATCATAGGTTGAGTACATGTACGCAGTATCGGATGAGAATTCCGCTGCGCAGGTGTCAACTCGTTTGTAGACCGGATGAATGTTGTATTGATCGCGCAAGCGACGAATTTCACTTTCAGCCACGCCTAATAAAGCCGAGAGACGCGCATCTGCAAAACCTTTGCGTTTCATTTTACGCAGTACATCGGCGTTTAGCCCAGCAAAACCGCCCGCTTTGACGTCTTGTTCCATCTTGACCAGTTCTTCAATTTGCACCAAGAACCAGCGGTCGATATTGGTCAAGTTAAACACTCCATCGACCGATAAACCGGCACGAAATGCATCGGCGATATACCAAATACGCTCAGCGCCCGCTTCTTTCAGTTCATGGCGAATTTTGGTCAATGCGTCAGGTGCATCAAGATCGACCATTTCATCTAAGCCATTCACACCAACTTCTAAGCCACGCAATGCTTTTTGCAGCGATTCTTGTTGGTTACGACCAATCGCCATCACTTCACCGACCGACTTCATCTGTGTGGTTAAGCGATCATTAGCACCAGCGAATTTTTCAAAGTTAAAGCGAGGGATTTTCGTCACAACATAATCAATAGTTGGTTCAAACGACGCTGGGGTCGCACCGCCAGTGATGTCGTTCATCAGCTCATCAAGCGTAAAGCCAACCGCCAATTTAGCCGCTACTTTAGCAATTGGGAAACCGGTGGCTTTTGAAGCCAAAGCCGAAGAGCGAGAAACACGTGGGTTCATCTCGATGATCACCATGCGGCCATCTTTCGGGTTGATACCAAACTGTACGTTCGAACCACCCGTTTCTACACCAATTTCACGCAGTACGGCTAGCGATGCGTTACGCATGATCTGATATTCTTTGTCAGTTAGCGTTTGCGCTGGTGCTACTGTGATCGAGTCACCCGTGTGAATGCCCATTGGGTCAAAGTTTTCAATCGCACAAACGATGATGCAGTTATCGTTTTTATCACGCACCACTTCCATTTCGTACTCTTTCCAACCGATCAGTGATTCATCAATCAACAGCTCGTTGGTTGGCGATAAGTCGAGGCCACGGCGACAAATTTCTTCAAACTCTTCTTTATTGTACGCAATACCACCGCCCGTTCCACCCATGGTAAAAGAAGGGCGAATAATACAAGGAAAGCCGACCATCTCTTGAACGCGGTAAGCTTCTTCCATCGTTTTTGCCGTATCAGCACGAGGACAAGCTAAGCCGATCGATTTCATTGCTTTATCAAAACGAGAGCGGTCTTCGGCTTTATCAATCGCATCAGCGGTTGCGCCAATCATTTCTACGCCGAATTCAGCTAATACGCCGTGTTTTTCTAGCTCCAGCGCACAATTCAATGCAGTTTGACCACCCATGGTTGGTAATACCGCGTCTGGGCGCTCTTTTTCAATGATTTTACGTACCACTTCCCAGTGAATAGGCTCAATGTAAGTCGCATCGGCCATCTCTGGATCAGTCATGATCGTCGCCGGGTTCGAGTTGACGAGAATCACTCGATAGCCTTCTTCACGCAAAGCTTTACAGGCTTGGGCACCAGAGTAGTCAAACTCACAAGCCTGACCAATCACAATCGGGCCTGCACCTAAAATTAGAATACTGTTAATGTCAGTACGTTTTGGCATCGTCTACTACTCCGAATTAGGCTGTGTGCTGTTTAATTAATTCAATGAAATGATCGAAAAGAGGTGCGGCATCGTGGGGACCAGGGCTTGCTTCTGGGTGACCTTGGAAGCTAAACGCAGGTTTATCAATACGATGAATGCCTTGTAAAGAACCATCAAACAGTGATTTGTGTGTTGCGCGCAGCGTATCTGGTAAGCTTGCTTCATCGACAGCAAAGCCATGATTTTGTGCAGTAATCATCACTACGTCACGCTGTAAGTCTTTAACTGGATGGTTGGCACCATGGTGGCCAAATTTCATTTTTACTGTCTGCGCACCAGAAGCCAAGGCTAGAATTTGGTGTCCTAAACAGATCCCAAATACCGGTAATCCCTTCTCTAAGAACACTTTAGTGGCTTCAATTGCATAAGTACACGGAGCTGGGTCACCAGGGCCATTGGATAAGAAAACACCATCAGGCTTCAGTGCCAATACCTCTTCGGCTGAAGTTTGAGCCGGAACAACGGTTAAGCGGCATCCTCGGTCAACCAGCATACGCAGGATGTTACGCTTGGCTCCGAAATCGTAGGCAACGACGTGATAAGGCAGTTCGCTGTGGTCTTTTGCTTCAGGAAGTCCACCTTCCAACGTCCACGAACCTTGTTGCCATGCATACGCTTCTTGTGTTGTAACCTCTTTCGCAAGATCCATTCCTTTTAAGCCAGGGAAATCTTTCGCTTTCGCTAACGCGAACGCTTCATCACAATGCTCACCAGCCATAATGCAGCCATTTTGCGCACCTTTTTCACGTAAAATGCGTGTCAGTTTACGCGTATCAATATCCGCAATACCGAGAATATTTTGTGATTTAAGATAGTCAGAAAGAGAAAGTAGATTACGGAAGTTAGAGGCGATAAGAGGGAGATCGCGAATCACAAGGCCTTGTGCATGAATAGAAGAGGATTCTTCGTCTTCAGAGTTGGTTCCGGTATTACCAATGTGGGGATAAGTGAGAGTAACAATTTGTTGAGAATAGGAAGGATCAGTGAGAATTTCTTGGTACCCCGTCATCGAAGTATTAAAAACAACTTCACCAACGGAAAAACCCTCTGCCCCAATGGACACTCCGTGGAACACTGTCCCATCTTCTAGGACCAACAGTGCTGGTTTACTCAAGACAACCTCCAGAATAAAAATGCATTAAATATAAATTAAATCGCAAATCTGCCTTCCTGTTCGCAGCGATACGTTGCTTGAGGCTATATTAGACAAATTGGCGGTATTCTAAAGTTCACACTAACCCCTGTCAACAATCGTTGATAAATTAAATTTTTATTTATCAGCTTGCCAACAAAACCAACACCAAAGCCATCAAAACAACACTTTTCTCTCCACTTTATGGCTAATAATGATGAAATAAATAAAAACCGTGGAAAATACGCCGTATAAAAAATCACTAAAAAACCAAAAACAAAAGCAAACGATAAACAAAGGACAAAACAAACAAAAATGGAGCCTACAAAACAAAAACCAATCAAAACCTTCATTTTTAGACACTAACAATCAATAAAAAGGCTTTTAGAAAAAGGGAAACACGGGCGTTTAACTTGGGTAAAAAAAATGCGCCAACCTAAGTTAGCGCATAATTATGTAATTAAAGCTCATTCAAATTGAGCACATCGGTCATCGAATAAAGTCCAGCGGGCTTATCGGCTAACCAGATAGCCGCTTTGACGGCCCCATTAGCAAAGGTCATGCGATCGGTCGCTTTATGAGTGATTTCTACTCGCTCACCGATATCGGCAAACATTGCTGTATGTTCACCGACAATATCTCCGGCACGAATTGTGGCAAAACCGATTTCATGACGAGCCCTCTCGCCAGTGATCCCTTCACGTGCATAAACCGCAACATCACTGAGATTATTTCCCATCGCGTGAGCAATCGCTTCTCCCATACCAATCGCCGTTCCAGAGGGAGCATCCACTTTATAGCGATGATGAGCTTCAATGATCTCGATATCGCAATAATCCCCCATCACTTGGGCCGCTTTTTCCAATAACTTAAACACCAAGTTAACCCCAACGCTGTAGTTCGGAGCCATGACTATTGAGACCTGTTGCGCGGCAAGCTTAATTTGCGCTAACTGAGACTCATCAAATCCAGTTGTACCAATGACTAATTTTTTATGGTGTTTTTCGCACAGTTCAATATTGGCTAACGTACTAGAGGGAGCAGTAAAATCAATGATCACATCGAAATCATTCACGGCTTGCTCTAAGTTATCAACTAAAGCAACATCAAAGCGTCCTTCTCCACACAACTCTCCAATATCAACACCGACGAGTGAAGATTCTGGACGCTCAGAACCTGCACCGACGATAGTATTGGGGTTATAATAACTTGCCTTGACGAGATTGCGTCCCATACGACCAGCTGCACCTGCAATCGCAATTCTTATCATTGCTTCTTTCTCCATTTCTCATTCCATGGTTCGCGATAGACGATTTATCCATTGCCCTTAAACTAACAACTATCTTCGATGCTGGCTAGCACTTAGAGTAACTCTTTCATCACTCGCTCAACAATCCCCACATTAGCTTCAGGGAAGGAATGGCAAGCTAATTCATTGATCGCTACCCATTTACCTTGTTGACCTTCTTTACCAAAAGGCTGTCCCTCGAAATGGGTCACCAGCATAAAATCGAACATTAAGGCTTTATCAGGGTAATCAAACTCAAGGTGTTCAAACAAGGCCTGCTCGGTAACTGTGATACCAATCTCTTCATGCAATTCACGACCTAAGGCTTGCTCGATACTTTCACCGGCTTCAACCTTTCCTCCGGGAAACTCCCATAAACCACCTTGATGTTTATCATCAGGACGTTTCGTTATATAAATCTGTGAGCCTTCAGAATTAACAATAATCCCAGCAACGATATGAATGCGTTTCATGCGTTTTCCCATACGATATAGATTTAAAAAAAGAGTCGCCTAAGCGACTCTTTTTACTGGATTAAATAAAATTAATCAATTTTACCGTGGCACTGTTTGTATTTTTTACCACTGCCACAAGGACAAGGTTCGTTACGTCCCACTTTACGCTCTTCACGCACCATCGGATGATGCCCATCGTCTTTGTTTTGGTTATCGCTACTTGCATGTTGCGCTTGAGCACGACGAGCAACTTCTTCTGCTTGAGCAATACGTTGAGCTTCCATACGTTCCACTTCATCTTGCTGTTGCACGCGAACTTTCGACAAAATAGCAATCACATCGGATTTTAGCGAATCAAGCAAACCTTCAAACAGTTCAAACGATTCACGCTTATATTCCTGTTTTGGGTTTTTCTGCGCATAACCACGTAAATGGATCCCTTGACGTAGATGGTCCATAGCTGCGAGATGCTCTTTCCATAACGTGTCCAGTGTTTGCAACATGACTGATTTTTCAAAGTTACGCATGACTGAAACGCCAACCGCTTGCTCTTTCTCTTTGTACACGGTAGCCGCTTGTTCCAGAATCCGTTCACGCAACGCTTCTTCATAAAGCTTATCATCTTCATCTAACCAAGTTTGAATCGGTAGAGAAAGATCAAAGTCATTTTTCAAGCGCTCTTGCAAACCTTCGATATCCCACATTTCTTCTAACGATTGTGGTGGGATGTAGGTATCAATCACCGAGTTAAATACATCAACACGATTGTGTTCAATCATGTCACTGATATCATCGACTTTCATTAGCTCATCACGAAGCTCATAAACCACTTTACGCTGATCATTGGCTACGTCATCGTATTCCAGTAGCTGTTTACGTATATCAAAGTTACGACCTTCAACTTTACGTTGCGCCTTTTCAATTGAGCGAGAGAGCATTTTACTTTCAATCGCTTCGCCTTCATCCATGCCACTCTGAATTAAGCTCGCCATACGATCTGAAGTAAAGATGCGCAGCAAACTGTCTTCCATTGAGAGATAGAAACGCGAAGAACCCGCATCACCTTGACGCCCAGAACGACCACGCAACTGGTTATCAATACGACGAGATTCATGACGCTCGGTACCAATAATATGTAAACCGCCGGAGGCTAAGACTTGATCATGTACTTTCTTCCACTCAGCCTTGATTTGATCAATCTGCTCTTGAGTTGGGTTATCTAACATCTCAACCTGTGCTTGCCAACTCCCACCGAGGACAATATCCGTACCTCGCCCCGCCATGTTGGTTGCAATGGTGACCGCGCCAGGTTTACCTGCATCGGCAACAATTTCTGCTTCTTTCTCATGAAACTTCGCATTCAGCACGTTGTGCTTGATCTTGGCTTTTTTCAGTGCATTAGAAAGTAGCTCTGATTTTTCAATCGAGACCGTACCAACCAGTACCGGCTGACCCTTTTCTACTCGATATTTAATATCTTCAATGATAGCGGCAAACTTTTCTGCTTCGGTGCGATACACTACATCCGGCATATCGTCACGAACCATTGGTTTATTGGTTGGAATAACCACCGTTTCCAAACCATAAATCGACTGAAACTCGAAAGCTTCTGTGTCAGCAGTTCCCGTCATACCAGATAATTTTTCATAGAGACGGAAGTAGTTCTGGAAAGTAATCGAGGCTAAGGTTTGGTTCTCATTTTGAATTTTGACCCCTTCTTTCGCTTCAACGGCTTGATGTAAGCCATCAGACCAACGACGTCCTGGCATCGTTCGTCCGGTATGCTCATCAACAATAACCACTTCACCATCATCGGTAACAATATAATCGACGTTTTTCTCAAATAAGACATGTGCGCGCAGTGCCGCATTCACATGATGCAATAAGCTAATATTGGTCGGAGAATATAAGGTATCCCCTTCTTCCATTAAGCCATTACGAATTAACAACTCCTCAACAAACTCCTGTCCAGTTTCGGTCAGATAAACCTGCTTGGATTTTTCATCCACGGTATAGTGACCATCACCACGATAATCTTCAGAGTCTTCTTTATCTTGCTGTTGGAGATTAGGAATCAGTGTATTAATTCGTGTATATAATTCAGAGCTATCTTCAGCAGGACCAGAGATGATCAATGGCGTACGCGCCTCATCGATTAAGATCGAGTCCACCTCATCCACTACCGCAAAAAAGCGTTCACGTTGAACTCGGTCTTCCATACGGAAAGCCATGTTATCGCGCAAGTAGTCAAAACCGAATTCATTGTTGGTGCCGTAAAGAATATCGGCAAGATAGGCTTGTTTTTTCTCATGAGGTGGCATATTCGGAACGTTAATCCCAACGGTCATGCCCAAAAACTCAAATAAAGCACGGTTGGTTTCCGCATCACGTTTAGCTAAGTAGTCATTGACGGTAACGATATGTACGCCCTTACCCGCTAACGCATTAAGATAAGCGGGTAATGTTGCGGTGAGTGTTTTACCTTCACCAGTACGCATTTCGGCGATTTGACCAGCATTGAGTACCATACCACCAATTAATTGCACATCGAAATGACGCATGCCAAACACACGCTTAGAGGCTTCACGTACCGTAGCAAAGGCTTCGGGTAACAGTTGATCTAACGATTCTCCCTGCTCAATACGCTGACGAAACTCGATAGTTTTCGCTTTTAGCTCATCATCAGAAAGCGCCGTAAATGCAGGTTCAAAGTTATTGATCTCTTTAACAATTTTTCTTAAACGGCGCAAGGTTCGGTCGTTGCGACTGCCAACCACCTTTGTCAGTAGCTTAGTTATCATTTTTTATGTATCTCTCTTTACTTGGATCGTCCCGATCTGCTTTAAATATTTCCAGTCTCTCTCTATCTTCAACTAAGGATACTGAGATAAATCATGTCCCTTGGATATTGTGCTGAAGATGTTTATTTTCAAGACACTAAGCCAATTAAGTCATACTCAGTGTAAGGATTTTTCTCGATAATCATCGATGGTCATAGTACCAAAGGCGTAAGATACCATTTTACTTAATCAGAACGAAGTCTGTTATGGCAACTAAACGCCATTAACATTGTCATCGTGATTCCAATCTCAAGCGGCAAAATGTGATTAAGTCCCCTAGAGGCAACTTATTACCGCCGCTCTTCTAATAGATTGCCGCTTTAGATAACCATAAAACAGGTAGGATACTGTTCAAGATGAGTAAACGACGAATAAATAAAAAAGCCAGACTGAGTCTGGCTTTTTTATTTATTCGTCGTTTATGCGATAACCATATTCGGCTCAGCGAAAGCAACCGGAGATCCTGCTTCTTCTTCGAATGTTGCCCATTCCCACGCTTCTTGGTCAGCCAATAGCGCACGAAGTAACTGGTTATTTAGACCATGTCCTGATTTGTAAGCTCTGAACTCACCGACAATCGCATGGCCACACATGTAAAGATCACCAATGGCATCCAACACTTTATGGGTGACAAATTCGTTAGCAAAACGCAAACCTTCTTCGTTCAGAATACGGTAATCATCAAGCACGATAGCACAATCAAAACTCCCACCGAGGCAGAGGTTTTGAGATTGTAAATATTCGATGTCACGCATAAAACCAAACGTTCGAGCGCGAGAAATCTCTTTTACAAAACCTTGTGAAGAGAAATCAAACACGAGATGTTGCTCGTCACCATCAATCGCTGGATGATTAAACTCGATCTCAAAATCCATTTTAAAGCCATTGTGGGGACGTAACTCTGCCCATTTGTCTTCATCTTGGAAACGTATTGGCTTTTTGATACGAATGAAACGCTTAGGCGCATTCAGTTTTTCAATACCAGCCTGCTGCAATAAATATACAAACGGGCTAGCACTGCCGTCCATAATAGGAATTTCCGGAGCATCTACTTCAACAATAACATTGTCGATTCCCATGCCAGCCAAAGCCGCATTGAGATGCTCAACGGTTGAGATACGAATACCATCGTCATTCACTAATGCTGTACATAGCATAGTATCTCGGACTGATGCTGGATCAGCCGGAAAATCAACAGGTGGATTAATATCAGTACGGCGATAAATAATACCCGTGTTTGCAGCAGCAGGGCGAAGAGTAAGCGTGACTTTACGACCAGAGTGAAGGCCCACTCCAGTTGTTTTCACTATTTCTTTCAGAGTACGTTGTCTGATCATCTACTTGCCTCTATTTCGATGCCACAAAGCTCGACCGATAAAAACCGACCGACATCTTACCAAAATTTTGAACGGTGTCAAATTGTGGCGCTATTTTAATCAGCCTGACGACGTAAAAAAGCCGGAATATCCAAATAACCGCTCTCTTTTTCTGGCTTAGGTGCCGTACTTTGGCCTGCAGAAGAAGCACTACTCGTCGTTGATGCTGACTGAGTTTTCACTTCTACCTTTTCCTGCAAAGGCTGTGCCATTCTCTCTTCCACTTTAGCCGCCGAAGCAACGTTCTGTGGTTGAGCAATGGCGGTGGTTTTCGGTTTGCTACCACCAGCAACCAATGTGATATCTGGCTTTCTCTCGTTACCGATACCGGTTGCTACGACTGTTACACGAATTTCATCGGCCATGTCTGGATCAAGTGAAGTACCAATCACGACTGTCGCATTGTCTGATGCAAAAGCTTTAACCGTGTTACCCACCGTTTCAAACTCATCAAGACGCATATCCAAGCCAGCCGTAATATTAACCAGTACGCCACGAGCTCCTGCTAGATCGATGTCTTCTAGAAGCGGACTTGAGATGGCCATTTCTGCCGCCTCTTCTGCTCTATCTTCACCTCTAGCCACACCGCTCCCCATCATGGCATGACCCATTTCAGACATTACTGTTCTTACATCAGCAAAGTCGACGTTAATCATACCTGGACGAGTAATTAACTCAGCGATGCCTTGTACGGCATTTTTAAGTACGTCGTTCGCGCTGGCAAAGGCTTCAAGTAGGGTAATACCACGACCCAATACTTTGAGCAGCTTCTCGTTAGGGATGGTAATTAAAGAATCAACATGTTTCGATAGTTCTTCAATCCCTTGCTCCGCAAACGCGAGGCGCTTTTTACCTTCAAAGCTAAATGGCTTGGTCACTACAGCAACCGTTAGAATGCCGAGTTCTTTTGCCACTTCTGCAATCACCGGAGCAGCACCAGTTCCAGTACCACCACCCATACCAGCGGCGACAAATACCATATCGGCGCCAGAGAGAATTTCTTTAATTCTTTCTCGATCTTCAAGAGCAGCATCACGACCCACCTGCGGGTTAGCACCCGCGCCGAGTCCTTTAGTAATGTCACCACCAATTTGGATAACCGTACTGACATTGCTTTTACGAAGTGCTTGCGCATCTGTATTGATACTGATGAATTCCACGCCTTCGATGGACTCACGCACCATGTGTTCTACAGCGTTACCGCCACCACCACCCACTCCAACGACTTTGATTACCGCATCGTCAGACATTTCCATCATCGGTTCAAACATGTGTTATCTCCGTTTTTCCTGCTTATCAGGTTAAAACTCTTTTTGTATCCAATTACGCAAGCGGCTGAATAAACTCGATACTGATTGGCGCTTAGGCTCTTGATAATCAGTATCATCACTTATTTGGCTATCTCTTGCGTAATGAAGTAAACCCACCGCCGTAGAATGATACGGCTCTTTTACATAATCGGTTAGACCACTCACTTCGAGCGGTTTCCCCACCCTAACTTGATTACGGAATACTCGCTCTGCACAGTCGACTAATCCTTCAATTTGCGCGGCACCGCCAGTCAATACCACTCCGGCAGCGAGATGGTGTTTAATACCATCTTTGCGCAACTTATCTTGCACCGTGTCGATGATCTGATTCACTAACCCCATTAACTCAGTGTAGCGAGGCTCTATCACTTCCGACAAGGTTTGTCTTTGTAAACTTCGTGAGGGACGTCCACCAACACTCGGAACGTTAACCGTATCATCCTTGCTCACCAGTTCACTTAATGCGCAACCATATTTTACTTTGATCTCTTCAGCATCGCTCACCGGCGTACCAAAAGCAAACGCAATGTCACTCGTCACCGCATTACCAGCATAAGAGAGCACTTCAGTATGTCGTAACGCCCCACCCGTCCAGATAGCAATATCCATGGTACCGGCGCCAATATCGATCACACAGACACCAAGTTCACGCTCATCTTCGGTGATCACCGCATGACTAGCGGCTAATCCTGAATACACTAACTGTTCAACTTTCAGTCCACAACGTTCCACGGCTTTAATAATGTTTCGAGCCATATCGTTGTGACAGGTGATCAGGTGGACGCTCACTTCCATACGAACCCCTGATAATCCTAGTGGATTTTTAATCCCTTCTTGATAATCAATGGTAAATTCTTGAGGAATAACATGTAAAATCCGTTGTTCTTCGCCAATTTTAATCGATTTGGCAGTATGGATTGCTCGATCCATATCGTCTTGGGAGACTTCTTCATCAGAGATGGTTCCCATGCCTTTCTCTATACGGCTTGCAATATGTCGGCCAGATATAGATAAAAAAACGTGACTTATTTGGCATTCTGCCATTAATTCAGCTTGATCGACGGCGCGTTGTACCGATTTGACGACAGATTCCAGATCGTTAACGCCGCCTTTATCCATACCTCGTGATGGGCTACTGCCCGCACCGATGATATTAATTTGACCGTCAGGTAGGATCTCACCGACCAACGCGGACACCGTTGCGGTACCAATATCTAATCCAACTACAATGCTATCATTGGCCGATTTCGTCATTTAAACTCTCTTTGTCACTCTTGCTCTGAGAACCAACCTACTGCGGCACCTGTATCGTATCTGAGATCGATATAACTGACTCGCTCAGCATCTTGACCTAATCGCTTATAAAGTAGGAAAAAACGGGCAATACGCTCATCTAATGACTCTTTACCTAATTCTAAGCGGATACCATTATCCAAAATAATTTGCCAAGCACGGCGCTCATTCAATAGTAGGGAAGAAATATTTAACCCTAACGCTTGAAACTGTGGATTATATTGTCGCCACACAGCGAGTACTTGCGGGCCACTGTCATCGGGGCCATACAATTTAACATACTCTTGTTTTACCGCGGCGATATCGCCATTGAAAACCTTACCTTTATCGTTGAGCAGTGCATTACCATTCCAAATCGCAGCCACTTGATGTTCGGTTAAAAAAACCTTAATGGTGTCTGGCCATTGTTTACGAATAGAAGCATGCGCAACCCAAGGGATCGCTTGTGCTCGGCTCTGTAAAACATCAATATCTTGCGACATAAATGTGCCAATATGGTCTAACTCAGCAAAGGCGCGCTGGACATCGAGTGTCGAAACATAATGTAAATCGCCCTGCAAGACTAATTGGGAAAGGGGCAGACGATGCTCATCCCACATCCAACTGATCGTTGAGTACAACAAAGCGCCTATCAACAGCAGCACCATCAGGAAAAAGCACCCTGAAGCGGTATGCTGTTTCACTTGAGATGAAGTGGATAAGCGACGACTTTCGGTTAACACATGGTTAATCAAAGTCCGATGATCCTGATGTCGACTAGCAATGTGATTCCCTATATCGTTGCTCAATAAAGGTAAAAGCACTGACGTTAACCCTCGAATTATACTGAGCCGATGAAAAGTATCAAATACTCAAGTAAAGAAATCGGTGCTTAATGGTCATTTATTTGCCATAAGTGCTCAGTTATGCAACTTATAGACACTGTTGCATCTGCTCAATATCCAATTTCAGTGCAGCAAGTTGTTTGGCTATTTTACCAATATCACCCGCACCTTGCGTCAATACTAAGTCACCATCTTGCAGAATATTGGCTAAAACTGCAGGTAATGCAGCACTATCTGGAATAAAGATCGGATCTATTTTTCCACGGCGGCGAATCGTTCGGCACAATGAGCGTCCATCAGCTCCAGCGATCGGCTTCTCTCCTGCAGAATAGACATCCAACATCAGTAAAACATCGACCTGCTCAAGTACATGAGCAAAGTCATCGTACAGATCGCGCGTACGGGTGTAACGATGAGGTTGGAAAATCATCACTAAACGTTTTTCTGTCCAACCATTACGAGCAGCCTTAATGGTTACATCAACTTCAGTAGGGTGATGACCATAATCATCCACTAACATAACATGGCCATTACCTGTGGCAAACTCACCTAAGTGGTCAAAACGACGCCCAGTGCCTTGAGTACTCGCCATCGCACGTAAAATCGCATCATCGTCAATATCATCTTCACTGGCAACGGCGATCGCGGCAGCCGCATTTAATGCATTATGTCGACCAGGAATATTTAAGGTAATCGCCAGATCCGCCTTATCTTGGCGCAGCACGGTAAAATGACCTTGCTGACCTTGTTGGTGGTAATCGGCAATCCGCACATCAGCGTCCTCCGAAAATCCATAAGTAATCACATGGCGACAGATACGAGGGATAAGCTCTCTGACTACCGGATCGTCAATGCATAATACCGCTTGGCCATAAAAAGGCAGATTATGTAAAAAATCGACAAACGTCTGCTTAAGGGTTTCAAAATCACCACCATAGGTATCCATATGGTCAGCTTCAATATTAGTAACAATCGTCACCATCGGTTGCAGATGTAAAAACGAAGCATCACTTTCATCCGCTTCAGCAATTAATATCCGACTCGACCCCAAACGTGCATTAGTTCCTGCACTTTTTACCAATCCACCGTTGACAAAAGTCGGGTCCAGACCCGCTTCAGAGTAGATTTGCGTGACTAAAGCCGTCGTCGTAGTTTTGCCATGCGTTCCAGCCACAGCAATACCGTGTCGAAAACGCATTAATTCAGCGAGCATTTCTGCGCGTCGTACGACAGGAATTCGCTTTTCTCGAGCAGCAATGATTTCAGGGTTTTGCTCATTAATTGCCGTTGACACGACAACCACACTTGCTTGCGATACATGTTGTGCTTGATGACCAAGATAAATCGTTGCCCCTTTGTTGGCTAAACGCTCAGTCACCGCATTACTCGATAAATCAGAACCAGTTATATGATAGCCTTCATTGAGTAGCACTTCTGCGATGCCACTCATTCCCGCGCCGCCAATGCCAATAAAATGAATACACTTTACTCGACGCATTTCTGGAACAAGGGCACGAATTTGCGCCAAGTCTTGAGTATGTTTAATTGTCATTGATCATTTCTCATGTTTATCTGCAGTGATGGCGATAATCGCCTCGGCAACCACTTTATCCGCATTCAGCTTAGCCGCTTGTCTGGCTTGCTTAGCCATCGTCAACAATTGTGATCGGTCGAGATTGGCGATGGTACTCGCTAATCGTTCGCTGGTCAGTTCAGGTTGTTCGATCATTAACGCCGCGCCACTTGAAACAAGATGATCCGCATTAAGCGCTTGCTGACGATCTTTATGCATAAAAGGAATAAAAATAGCCGCCACTCCCGCGGCTGACACTTCGGAAACGGTTAACGCACCAGAGCGACAAACGACTAAATCAGCCCATTGATAGGCATCTGCGACATCATCAATAAATTCCGTCACCTCAAACTGAGTACAACCTAAATCTGTGTAAGCTTGCTCGACTTCAGAATGATGATGTTTACCCGCTTGATGGCGTATGTGGTAACCGTCACCCAAGATTGCCATGACCTCTGGCAGGGTTTGATTTAAGACCTGTGCACCTTGACTTCCACCCATGACCAAAATCCGAATCGGACCTTGTCGTTCCGCTAAGCGCTCTGTTGGTTCAGCAATTTGAGTGACATCCGTTCGCACAGGGTTACCCACTACCGAAGCATCACTGAACGCACCAGGAAAAGCTTGGAATACCTTAGTGGCTATTTTCGCTAGCCATTGATTGGTTAAGCCTGCGACAGCATTTTGTTCATGGAGAATCACCGGAATACCCAGCAACCAAGCAGCAATCCCACCAGGTCCACTGACGTAGCCTCCCATTCCCAATACCGCATCAGGCTGCCACGCTTGCAAATGACGGCGCGCTTGGCAAACAGCATTTAAGATTTGCCATGGCGCTTTTAGTAAACGCAATACACCTTGGCCGCGTAACCCTTTAACGCGAATAAAGTCAATCGCAATGCCATGCTTGGGAACCAGTTCAGCTTCCATGCGATCAGCAGTACCTAACCAACGAATCTCCCAACCTTGTTGTTGGAGCTGTTTTGCCACCGCCAAGCCGGGGAACACATGTCCCCCAGTGCCACCAGCCATGACCATTAAACGTTTATTTTTCTTCATGATGTCTATCTTTTCTTCTATCTTGCAAACGACATTCGTGATCAATTCTTAATAAAATCGATACCGCGACGGACATAACAATCAAGCTTGAACCGCCGTAACTGATCAATGGTAGCGTTAGCCCTTTGGTAGGCACCATGCCTGAAGCGGCGCCGACGTTAACTAAGGTTTGAAAAGCAAACCAAATACCAATCCCAAACGCCAAATAACCACCAAATTGCTGATCATGTTCAAAGGCTTTTCGACCAATCAACATCGCCTTAAGTACCAAACTAAAAATCAACATCAGTACTAAACTAACGCCAACAAATCCTAACTCTTCGCCCATTACCGCAAAAACAAAGTCGGTATGGGCTTCCGGTAAATATTCTAATTTTTGAATCGAGTTACCCAGACCTTGGCCCCACCATTCGCCACGACCAAAGGCCATTAAGGATTGAGTGAGCTGATAGCCACTGCCAAAAGGGTCTTCCCACGGGTCAAGAAACGAGGTAACACGACGAATACGATAAGGCTCTGCCGCAATCAAACCAACCACGACTAACACGCCTGCGACGACTAATGCCAAAAATTGAGATAATTTAGCGCCAGCAATAAACAACATGCCAAATAACGTAACTAGCATGACAATCACTGTACCTAAATCTGGTTGCAACAGCAGCAGCACCGCTAACGCGGCAAAGACCATGATCGGTTTCATGAAGCCACCAAAAAAAGTGGCGCGCACTTCATCTTGTTTGCGAACCAAATAGCTAGACATAAAAATAAATAGCGCTAGCTTAGCCACCTCTGCAGGCTGGAGATTAAACAAACCAAGTGGGATCCAGCGTGAGGCCCCATTAACCGATTTACCCGCGACCAAAACCACAATCAGCAATACAAAGGCGAGGGCAAGAAACACCGAGCTATAACGCATCCAACGCTCAACCGGGATCTGCAAAATAATCGCCGATGTCCCCAGAGCTAAAATCAAAAAAATCCCATGCCGAAACATAAAGTGAAAGGGTTGCTCGGTTAAACGAGAGCTGATCGGAAAAGAAGCCGACGTTACCATGACAAGGCCAATCAACATCAATCCTAACGCAAGCCAAACTAACTGCCGATCAAACAGCGCTGTCGGTGACGGTGTTTTTAGCCAATGAACGAAAGCGCTTAGCGTGCTTGAGATGGACACAGAGATTACCTTTTTGTATAGGCGTAGTGTTTAGCTAGCGCCGCGAAAGCGTCTCCCCTAGCCATAAAGTTGTTAAACTGATCAAAGCTGGCACAAGCCGGAGAGAGTAAGACCATATCCCCCGCTTTCAATTGCGGATGAATCTCTTCAAGGATCGCGGATAAACTTGGGTAGTACCGCGCTGAAGGGTGTAATGGCATAAATTGTTGCCCATCAACACCAAAACAGCATAATTTAACGGGTAACGTCGCCAAAATAGGCTTCAAAGGAGTGAAGTCAGCACCTTTTCCTACGCCACCAACCAGCAAATAAAGATCACCGTCTACCGTAAGGCCCGATAAGGCGGCCAAGGTACTGGCTAAATTAGTCGCTTTAGAATCATTGACCCAGCGAATGCCATCATACTCTACAACCAGTTGGCAACGGTGTGTCAATCCAGTGTAAGACTTTAACGCCTCTAATGCGTGGGTATACTCTATATTTAGGGCGTCTAAGAGTGCGAGAGCCGTTAAGGCATTAGCGATATTATGTCGCCCAACAAGGCTCAGTTGAGAAACCGCCAGCACAGGCGTACCTTTAACCGATAAATATTCCTCACCCTGATGTATCTCTAGCGAGTAATCGGCAGAATTTGCTAAACCAACACTGAGTATTGGCCCTGAAAAGTCATCCGGTGACGTTTGTCGATCATCAGCATTAATCACCGCGGTTTTGGCATGATTAAAAATACGTAGCTTGGCTTGGCGATACTCTGCCATTCCAGAGTAGCGATCCATATGATCTTCGGACAAATTTAAAAATGCCGCCGCAGCTATTGATAAATGATCCGTCGTTTCCAACTGAAAGCTCGATAACTCTAAAACATAGAGATCAGCCGCTTCCGCTAATAGATCGAGTGCGGGCACACCAATGTTGCCCCCTACCGCCGTTTTCACGCCCGCCGCTTTCGCCATTACTCCAGTTAAGTCGGTCACCGTACTTTTACCGTTCGATCCAGTAATGGCAATCACTGGCTTATCAACATGCCAAGCAAATAGCTCAATATCACCAACAACAGGAATGCCAGCAGCAAGCGCTTGCTGTATTTCAGGCGTCGCCAATGCAATACCCGGATTGGTGACAATCAAATCCGCGTCGAGTAGCCAGTCCATATGCCAGCCACCACAGTGCAAAGCGACGTCCGGTTGCAAAGACTCTTGACCTGGAGGCGAGAGTCGAGTGTCAATAACCTTAACCTGAAGCGCGGGGTGATAGCGACGTAAATAATTGACCACTGAAAGGCCAGTAATGCCTAGCCCAACCACCACAACTTGCTGAATGTCTTGCCAACGATCCATGACTCTTGCCTCTACGGATTAGCGTACTTTTAAGGTCGCTAGACCAATCAAAACTAGCACAATAGAAATAATCCAAAAACGCACAATCACTCGCGGCTCTGGCCAGCCTTTCAATTCATAGTGATGGTGAATGGGTGCCATTCTAAAAATACGCTGACCACGCAATTTATAGGAACCGACCTGCAAGATAACCGAGATGGTTTCCATCACAAATACCCCGCCCATGATCACCAATAACAGCTCTTGTCTGACCAAAACTGCGATAATACCGAGGGCCCCACCCAAAGCTAATGAGCCGACATCGCCCATAAAAACTTGCGCTGGATAAGTGTTAAACCATAAAAAGCCAAGGCCTGCGCCAACAATGGCGGTACAAACGACAACCAGCTCTGAGGTATAAGGAATATGGGGGATATGCAAATAATTGGCAAAATTGACATTACCGGTTGCCCAAGCAATGACCGCAAAAGCAGCAGCGACTAAGATGGTCGGCATAATCGCTAATCCATCTAATCCATCCGTTAAATTTACCGCGTTACTGGTACCGACAATCACAAAGTAAGTTAATACGATATACAGTAAGCCAAGCTGTGGCATCACATCTTTGAAGAAAGGCACAACTAACTGAGTGGCTGCGGTATCGTGACCATGGGCATAAAGAGCAAAAGCGACCACGAGAGCAATAACCGATTGCCAAAAATACTTCCAACGCGCAATCAAACCATCGCTATTTTTACGTACCACCTTACGATAATCATCAATAAAGCCAATGACTCCAAAACCTAACAGTACCGCCAATACGGCCCAGACATAAGGATTACTTAAATTGGCCCACAGTAACACCGTGATACTGATCGAGGCTAGAATCATCACACCGCCCATGGTTGGCGTACCACGTTTGCTAAAATGCGACTCAGGACCATCATTACGAACCACTTGACCAATTTGCAGCACCTGAAGACGCTTAATTAATCTTGGTCCCATCCAAAGAGATAAACTCAATGCGGTCAAAATACTTACAATGGCCCGAAAGGATAAATATTCAAACAAACGAAAGAATGAAAAATAGGGCTGGAGTAACTCCGCAAGCCAAATAATCATGAGAATTTCTCCTTAAGTGCAGCAACAATCTTACTCATACCTGAACTGTTCGCTCCTTTCACTAACAACACATGAGATTGAGAAGCGCGAACTTCGAGTTGCTGCTCAATAAACGTCAGCATGTCTTGATGCGTTGAGAAGTGCTGTCCCTGACACTGTTGGCTGATCACTCGCGCATCCTCTCCATACGTCAAAACATAGTCAAATTGGAATGGGGCAGCATGTTCACCGACTTGTTGGTGAAGTGCAAGACTTTCTGTACCTAATTCCGCCATATTACCTAAAATTAACCAACGGCAACCGGAGAAAGAGGCCAGCAGTTCAATCGCCGCTTTCATGGCCGGAACGCTTGCGTTATAGCTGTCGTCAATCAGGCGAATCATCGGTGTTAACAGGCTAACGTCAACTCGCCCCTTCACGGCAGATAACTGGGCAAGTCCAACGGCTACCTCTTGTATACTCGCGCCCATCTCCATCGCTAATGCGCTAGCAGCTAGCGCATTACTAACATTATGTTGACCTATAATGCCTAATGTTACGGGCTGTTCACCTTGCGGAGTATGCAAGGTGAAACTGGCTTCTCCCGCTTGATTTAACGCTATTTGCGAGGCAAAAAAGTCAGCGTTCTGCTGGTTAACGGAAAAGGTTTTGACTTGTTTATCGGCCAGTACCTTACTCCATAACTCACCGCCATGGCTATCCAAGTTAACCAGTGCCGTTTTCCCTGGAGCGAGACCTTGATAAATCTCTCCTTTGGCTTGTTTCACGCCATCAATCGAGCCAAAACCTTCCAAATGAGCTGCAGCAACATTATTAACTAACGCGACATATGGCTTAACCAACTGGGTCGTATAGGCAATTTCACCAATATGATTGGCACCCAATTCAATCACTGCAAAATCATCTTCTCGGCTCGAGCGAAGTAAGGTGAGTGGCACACCGATATCATTGTTAAAATTACCGGCGGTATACAACACCTGACCTTTAGCACTTAAAATACTAGCGACCATCTCTTTGACCGTGGTTTTTCCACAGCTTCCAGTAATCGCGATGGTTGGCGTTTGACACTGTTGATGAACCCAACACCCCAGTTGACCTAACGCTTGTTTGGTATTGCTGACGACGATTTGCGCAACGTCCACCGCGAGAGCACGCTCAACCAGCAATGCTTTAGCGCCCGCATCTATCGCTTGCTGCGCAAACTGATGAGCATCAAAACGTTCACCGACTAAAGCGATGAAAAGCCCTTCAGGCTCAATCCGACGCGTGTCGGTTGAAACAGACGAAATAATGCTATCCGCGCCCAGTAATTGACCTTGTACTACGTGGCTGATCGTCGATAATTGAGTGCTGATCATACGGTTAACCCTAAAAGTTGTTGAGCTGACTCTCTGTCAGAATAATGAACGGTTTGATCGGCCAGTACTTGGTAATCCTCATGCCCTTTGCCCGCTAACAAAATAATATCATCGGCATTGGCATGAGTCAGAGCATACTGCAGGGCCTGATAACGATTATGCTCAATGTGCGCTTGAGCATGGCTTAATCCTGCGAGCATATCCTGTACGATAGCGTGCGCAGACTCACTGCGCGGATTATCGTCAGTAAAAATGATTTCATCGGCAAATTGTTCGGCGATCGCGGCCATCATTGGGCGCTTACCGGTATCACGATCACCACCACAACCAAAAATAACCCACAGTTGCCCCGAACAATGAACACGCAAAGCGCAAAGCGCTTTCTCTAACGCATCAGGCGTATGTGCATAATCGACAACCACTTTCGCTTTGCCCGGTGCGCTAAATAGCTCCATCCGTCCTAAGACAGGCGTTAACTGCGGCGCAGTATCCAGCAAAGCTGGCTTGCTAAACCCTAAACTTAATAACGTGGCCAACGAAAGTAGCAGATTACTGGCATTAAACTCACCGATTAAAGGGGCGTGTAAGTGGCCTACTCCCCAACTGCCATCAAAGGCTAAGTGAATACCTTGCTCGGAATAGCTGACCGACGTCGCCCATAAGCAACGTTCTGTCTCCGGCTGTTGATACAATGATACCCCAACTAGCCCCGGCCATTGATGAGTCGCCCATTGTGCACCGACCGGATCATCAACATTCAAGATCGCTTGCTGACAATCATGTTCAGTAAATAATGATTGCTTCGCTTTGGCGTACTCTTGCATCGTACCGTGGTAATCAAGATGGTCGCGACTTAGGTTTGAAAAAACCCCTGCGATAAAGGGGAGAGCTTTGACTCGTCCTTGAACCAAACCATGAGAAGAGACTTCCATGGCGGTATACTCGGCCCCTTGCTCCGCCAGTTGACGTAACGTAGCCTGTACTTCCAATGCATTGCCAGTGGTATTGAGCGCTGGCTGTAATTGATTTAAAAAACCATTGCCTGTGGTGCCCATCACGGCGGCACGCTCTCCCATCAATTCGAGCCATTGAGTGATTAATTGACTGATGGTCGTCTTACCATTGGTTCCGGTTACGGCGATTACTCGGTTAGTATGATCGGCATAGAAACGACCCGCTAATGCCGATAAATGCTCATCCAACGACGCTAAATAGATGATCGGTTTGCTATCGATATCGCTCACCGTACCATGAGGATGCTTTTCATCGGCTTGGGCTAATACGAGATTAGCGCCACGAGCCAACGCATCGGCGATGAACTGTCGCCCATCAACAGCATGTCCGGCAACCGCCACAAACGTATCGCCTGGTTGTATTTTCCGACTATCGAGCTGCAAGTGCTGAATGGTTAACGAATTGAGTTGCGGATCATCAATCTTCATCCATGGTGCAAGCAATGTGGGTAAACCTTGAGTTATCTTCATGTCGATTTCATTTTTTCATTTTGATTTGAATAAACATTAGCGTTGAAAACGATTCTCATCAGGTGCGACATTTAAGATTTGTAACGCCCCTTTGATTATTTCAGCAAACACTGGACCAGCAACAGCGCCACCATAGTAAGTATCCCCTTGCGGCTCATTAACCATGACCACTAGAGCAATACGAGGGTTACTGACAGGAGCGACACCAGCGGTGTAAGCGAAATACTCATCACTGTATCCTCCAGCGACGGCTTTACGTGATGTCCCCGATTTAGCGGCAATCCGATATCCCGGAACGGCAGAACGAACCGCGGTTCCTCCCGGTTGAGTGACGGTTTCAAGCATCTCTAATACTTGTCTGGCGTATTTTTCGTCTACGACTCGCTGAGATAAGTCTTGACGATTACTATCAATCAGATAAATCGGCTGATAGACACCAAGATTGCCTAATGTCGCATAGGCATGCGCCAATTGGATCGGCGTCACCGATAAACCATAACCATAAGCTAATGTGGCAATTTCAAAAGGAGACCAGCGGCGGCGATTAGGGAAAATACCACTGCTTTCTCCGACAAGATTGAGCCCAGAAACCTCACCAAGCCCAACCGCACGATACATATCTAAGGTATCTTCTAAAGGCATATCCAACGCCAGTTTAGCCACACCGATATTACTCGACTTTTGTAAAATCACCTGCAAACTGGCTTTTCCAACCCGAGAAACATCTCGCACTCGGCTCCCACCGACTTGCATGATGCCATTACCCGTATCGATAATGGTATTTTCATCGGCCGTTCCATTCGCTAACGCTGCAAGGACGACAAACGGTTTAACGGTTGACCCTGGCTCAAACGCATCAGTAATCACTCGATTGCGCATTTGAAAACTTTGCCAATCGCTACGATTATTCGGGTTATAAGAGGGTGCATTCACCATCGCTAGCACCGCTCCGGTTTTTACATCAAGCATCACCGCGGAAGCGGAAGTGGCACGATAATCGGCCATTGCTTGTTTTACCGCACGAAACGCAATAGCTTGCAAACGCTGATCAATGGTCAATTGCAGGGGTTTACCTTCTTCCCGCTGTTCGAGGGCAATATTTTCAACCACGCGACCATAACGATCTCTGCGGATAATGCTCTTGCCTGCCTCACCGGTCAGCCATTTATCATAGCTACGTTCAACCCCTTCCAAACCATGACCATCAATCCCGGTCACGCCGATCAGATGTGCACTGACTTCTCCTGCCGGATAGTAACGACGTGATTCTGATTTGAGGCCAACCCCAACCAGTTTAAGCTCGCGAATGTACTTAGCCATTGCCGGACTGACTTGGCGCTGCAAGTAAACAAAACGTCGCGTGCTGTTATCTTGAATTTTTTGCAGCATGGCTTGCCTATCTAGGCCCAACACATCGGCTAATGCGTGCCAACGTTCAAGTTCGTTAAAGCCACCCTCTCTAAAAATCACTAACGGATCCGCCCAGACCGCTTCGACCGGTACGCTCACCGCGAGCGCCTCACCATTTCGATCAGAAATAATCCCACGTGCTGAATGTAAGGTCAGCGCACGAATCGAGCGTAAATCACCTTGTCGGATCAAATTGTCCGGTTCAATCACTTGAATAAATGCGAGCCGAGCAATCAATAAACCAAATATCAGCACCACAAACGAGAGTAATAAATATAAACGCCAGTGGATCAAAACTGGCGGAGTTGACTTGGTCGGTGAGCTAGCGGCTAGCGCTTTTTTGGTCGGCTGTTTACTCATTTAAGCTTAATCACTACTTCTTTATCAGCATCTGGACGCTTCATCTCTAATTCACGGCTGGCGACATCTTGCACTCGACTATGCTCAGACAGCGCTGTCTCTTCTAAAATCAAATTACGCCACTCATTATCCAGATAGTCACGTTGCTGCATGGCCTCATTTTTTTCGGCAATCGCTTGACGAGTATGATGAGTGGTAAATACCACTCCCATCGCAGTGGCAAAAATCATTAATAACAAACACAGAGGCCATCGACCGACGGTAAACAGGTCAATCACAATTAACTTGGCAAGGTTTGGCTTAGAGACAGACATAGTGAATAATTACAACTTTTCTGCAATCCGTAGCACTGAGCTACGAGAACGCGGATTAAGCGCCACTTCGTGATCGCTTGGCTTAATCGCTTTACCGATCGCTTTTAACTTCGCACTACCTAAGGCTTTAATTTGATCTTGCGTGAGTGGTAAACCATGTGGGACATCGGGCCCTTTACTCTCTTTGCGGATAAAGCGCTTAACCATACGATCTTCTAATGAATGGAAACTGATCACCGATAAACGTCCTTGCGACGCTAAAATCGAAGCGGCTCCTTGCAAAGCAATATCAATTTCTTCTAATTCACTGTTAATGTAAATACGGAAAGCTTGAAAAGTCCGGGTCGCGGGGTGTTTTTTTTCTTTAAAACTTTTTGGTGCCGCTTCCGAAATTAACTTCGCTAACTGACTGGTTCGAGTCAGAGGCTCGTTGTCTGGATTGTCACGATGAGCAACGATCGCTTTAGCAATCCGTCTTGCATGCTTATCTTCGCCAAATTCACGAATCACCCAAGTAATATCATCCAATTCTGCGGTTAATAGCCACTGCGCGACCGAAACTCCTGAATTGGGGTCCATACGCATATCCAACGGACCATCTTTCATAAAACTGAATCCGCGTTCAGCATCATCGAGTTGTGGTGATGACACCCCTAAATCAAATAACACGCCATCAACCTGACCCTGCAGGTTATAACGCTGTGCGTATTCTGCAATACCAGAAAAAGGGCCATGAATAATCGTAAACCGTGGATCATCAATTTTACTCGCCTCAGCGATGGCCTGAGGATCACGATCAATACTGTATAAGCGCCCTTCTGGACCTAATTGAGCTAATATAGTGCGGCTATGACCACCTCGGCCAAAAGTCCCATCGATATAAATACCATCCGGTTTGATCGCTAACCCATCGATGGATTCATGAAGCAGTACAGATACGTGTTGGAAAGATTCAGTCATAATATTCTCGTTTCGCTGAACAAAGCGCGATTGATGCTTAGTTAGTGTACCGTTTTCACACTCGACCGCTACCCATAAGCATAGACAGGACGTGACATTGCGCTAAGTTTAATGGTTTTGCTATCAGCTAAGTCAATAAAAAGCAAAAAACCCATCATAACCGCGAAGCTATGATGGGCCTGAAAAGGTGGAGTCGACATATAAGCCGGGTTCTGTTCCGCTTGCGCGGCGGTAGCCATTCCTCTAGGCCAGCAATCGCTCACTGGCTCAAGCAACCTACCCGCCTCCTAACGCGAGCAACGTTATGTGGAAGCCTATTTGGTCTTGCTCCGGGTGGAGTTTACCTTGCTACGAACTGTTGCCAGACGCACGGTGCGCTCTTACCGCACCCTTTCACCCTTACCTGATCCCCAAAGGGCCATCGGCGGTCTTCTCTCTGTTGCACTTGTCGTAGGCTTGCGCCCCCCAGGCATTACCTGGCACCCTGCTCTATGGAGCCCGGACTTTCCTCCCCCTTATCAGTCTCCCTAACACAAGGTTAAGGGACGTCAATAAGGCAGCGGCTACCCAGTCAACTCCGGTCACGGATTCTATAGATAAGCGTAGAGGCTGTCTAGCAACAATCTCTAACCCGTCTATAATTCGACGCAACCGCTCAAAAAGCCAGCATTAACTTAAGTTTTCAAGGCCCCATTTGTACAAGGCATTTTTCTTGACGTTATAGATTTCAGCCGCCAAGGCCGCCGCTTTCTTTAAGGGTAACTCTTTACTTAAAATAGCTAAGCTTCTTAATGCCTCTTCCGGTAACGCTTGATTCGATGTTTCCCTCACACCATGAATCAATAGAACCATCTCTCCGCGTTTGCGGTTTTCATCTTGATTAATCCATTCAATTAACTCACCAAGTGGTAACCCTTGGATGGTTTCAAAGGTTTTGGTCAGCTCACGAGCCAAAACCACCTGGCGATCCGGACCTAAAATTTCCAGCATGTCCTGCAACGATTCGTTGATTCGATGCGGTGATTCATAAAAAATACACGTTCGCTCAACTTTGGCTATTTCTAAAAATTTATCTTTACGCCCTTTGCTTTTCGCCGGCAAAAAACCTTCAAAACTAAACCGATCTGAAGGTAAACCAGAAGCACTCAGTGCCGTAATAACCGCACAAGCACCAGGAAGAGGGACAACTTTAACACCCGCTTGACGACATTGATTGACTAAATGGTAACCTGGATCGCTGATCAGCGGTGTGCCCGCATCTGAAACGAGCGCTATCGACTGACCCGATAATAATTTATCAACTAATGCTTGAGCTTTGTGCTGTTCATTGTGATCATGCAAAGCGAACGTTTTAGTTTGGATATTGAAGTGAGCAAGCAGTTTACCTGTGTGGCGTGTATCTTCAGCGGCGATAACATCGACCTGAGCAAGCACATCAAGGGCACGTTGGGTGATATCACCTAGATTGCCAATTGGCGTCGGGACAATATAGAGGGTTGCTCCCTCTGCGGACACGGTTTTGTTATCTGTCATTTGTTTACCATCACTTCAACGATTAATATAGAGACAATTTTACACGGAATAATGAAAGAACCCATGGCTATGAAAAACCATCAGAGATGCAGTGTAACACGCTTACTCACTCCCGTTGCATTGGCAATCATGCTAGCGGCTTGTTCAACCACACCGTCAGTACCAACGTCTGTACAGATCACCGATAAACCACAGCTATCGGCACAAACCTATTTAATGCGTGCAGATAGCAGCCAAGGCAGCTTACAAAATGATTGGCTCATTATGGCACTCAAAGCTGCCGTTGCCGACAATGATTCCGCACAGGCAGAATTATTGATTCGCCGTATCTCAAAACAAACCTTGAGTGAGACTCAACAGGCAGAGTGGCAACTTGCTCGCGCTCAGTTATCTTTTAATCAACAGCAATACCAAACGGTCTTATCGCGGCTCAGTTTCCCTACGGATTGGCGGTTAGACCCGCGACAATGGCAGAAGTACTATCAGCTGAGGGCTGACAGTTTGCTCGCGCTGGAACGTGCCTTTGACGCGAATCGAGAACTCGTTGGGTTGTATGAACATTCGACGCCTGACCAGCAATCGATGATTGCACAACAAATTTGGCAGAATTTTGATGGGTACTCTAGCTCAACCATTACAACGCTAAGTACTGGAGCGGATGAAGAGATTCTCGATGGTTGGTTACAACTGGCTATCTATGTCAAAACGCTCGGTAGCGATTTACCGCAATTAAAAAATACTTTAGAAAAATGGCTAAAAGAAAACGCCTCACATCCTGCGGCTCGTTACACCCCTCAAACGATCAGTGATATTTTAGCGTTAGATCTCGTTCAACCTACTCACACCGCCTTACTACTGCCACTCAGTGGTCGCTTTGCTAAGCAAGCGGAGCTGATTCGTGACGGCTTTATCATGGCAATGATGAACGATCCTCTGCGCGATCCTAACGCCACCCTGACCATTTTGGACACCAATACTGAAAGCTTAGAAAATGTTGATGCGATTTTGGCAGAAAAACAGGTCGATTTTGTCGTTGGCCCACTGATTAAAAGCGATATCGAAAAGTTACAAGCTTTTCAGAAAAAACGCGGCCAAGCGATCCCAACCTTAGCGCTGAATATTCCGGACAAGATTGAGCCGTCCAGTACAACTTGCTATCTCACACTCTCTCCTGAGCAAGAAGTTGCTCAAGCCGCCAAGTATTTGTTCAGTCAAGGCTACCGATACCCATTAATTTTAGCACCACAGGGTAGCTACGGCGATCGTGTGGTTGAAGCCTTCAATCAAGAATGGCGTCAATACAGTACCAATAAGGTCGCGGTGAACTTATTTGGTGACAAACGACAATTACAACGCAATATCAACAACGTTTTCGGTCTTCAAGCAAGCCAACAGAATATTGCCCAAATGAACTCATTATTGGGTATCAGCTTAGAGAGCCAGCCTCGTAGCCGACGCGATATTGATGCGGTATACATTGCAGCGGGTATTGCTGACCTCACGTTGATCAAACCTTTTATTGAGGTCGCCATTAATCCAGATACCCGTCCTCCTAAGCTGTTTTCTAATTCAAACAGCAACAGCGGAGGTCGTCAATTTGAAGATCTCACCGGGATCACTTATAGCGATATTCCACTGTTGATCGAGTCGGGTAACCCAGTTGCCACTCAAGCGGCTGAACTTTGGCCACGAACGTCCAATGCCGATCGTCGTTTGCAAGCGCTCGGGATGGATGCCTATCAACTGATGTTGGAACTCCCACAGATGAAAGCCGTCAAAGGATATACCATTTCTGGCCAAACTGGTGTGCTTGGTATTGATCAAAACTGTATAGTACAGCGTGAAATTAGTTGGGCGGAGCATGGAGCTCTTTAGTCGCCGAAATACGGGACTGCATTATGAACAAGTGGCGGCAGATTACCTCAGCCGCCACGCACTACGCTTACTGGAAAAAAACTTTACCACTCGCGTTGGCGAAATTGATCTGGTGATGCGCGATGGCTCTTGCTTAGTCTTTGTTGAAGTAAAATATCGTAAAAATCAATCTTACGGCCATGCCGCCGAGATGGTCACTTCGCATAAAAAAACTCGCTTGATCAAAGCTGCGAATTGGTGGATGCTCAAGCACGGACTCAGTGTCGATAATACCGATTTTCGTTTCGATGTCGTGGCCATTCATGACAACGGTCAGCACATTGAGTGGATAAAAAACGCAATAACCCAAGGATAATCAATCAATGCTCGATAGCATTAAAGATAGCTTTACTGAAAGTATTCAAATTCAAATCGCCGCCGCCGAGGCCTTACCAGATGCGATTATGCATGCCGCGCAAGCGATGGTCGTCACGCTACTCAATGGTCAGAAAATCCTCTGCTGTGGTAATGGAGGATCGGCCGCCAATGCTCAGCAGTTTGTCTCTTGTTTACTGAATCGTTTTGAAACTGAGCGCCCCAGCTTACCCGCGATGGCACTCACCGCCGACAATACGACTTTGACCGCTGTCGCCAATGACTACCATTACCAAGAGATTTTCTCTAAACAAGTCCGAGCATTTGGTCAAGCGGGTGATGTACTGCTAGCCATATCTACCAGTGGTAATAGTAAAAACATCATCAAAGCGATGGAGGCCGCGGTGACACGCGATATGACCATTATTGCCTTAACGGGTAAAGATGGTGGAGAAATGGCAGGGTTACTTGGGGAGAATGATGTCGAGATTCGTATTCCTTCCCATCGCACCGCCCGTATTCACGAAGTGCACATGGTCACTTTACACTGTTTATGTGACTTAATTGACCAAGTGTTGTTTCCAGCTCACGAAGAGTAACCCATGAAAAACGCCCGGTTCAACTTATTCGCTCTACTTGCCCTACTGTTTATCTTACCGCTGTCTGGCTGTGCTGGTTTTTTAGTCGCAGGAGCGGCAGCAACGGTTAACATTGCGACAGATCCTCGTTCAACGACTGAACAATGGCAAGATAAAAACCTTGAATTAGAAATCACAGGGTTAAGTAATAAACCGCCTTTCCGTAGTCAAATGCGTATCACGGCCAGCTCATTTCGAGGCACGGTAGTCTTGATTGGTCAATCGCAAACCAATGAGTTACTCGAGCAATTTATTGGCCAAATCGAGCAACTTAAAGGGGTGAACCACTTACACAATCAAGTCAAAATACAAGCGCCGTTAACCGTCGGTCAAGTCAGTAATGACAGTTGGATCACCACCAAGGTCAAATCAGCCTTGTTGGCTAAATCAGAGCTGCGCGGCGTGAAAGTCTCAGTGATCACTGAAAATAGAGAAGTATTTTTGCTCGGTTACGTTACTCAAGAACATGCAGAAATAGCGACTGATGTTGCACGTCATGTATCAGGAGTTAAGCAAGTCATCAAAGCGTTTGAATACGCCGATTAAGCTTAATCAAATAATAAATCGCGCCAATAAAAAAAGCAGCGTCATCGCTGCTTTTTTTATTATCGTATTTTATCATCGAAGGTTATTTGACCACTCGAAGGCTTGGTCTACCTTGAGGTTTTGATGGTTCAGTATCGGTAGGTTGCTCATCAGCACCACTGTCTTGAGCAGCAATAGCACTCTCAGTCACCTGAGTCAGCGTTTGCTGATAAGCCGGCTCTGGTTCAAACATGGTGCCAGCCCCGTTTTCACGGGCATAAATGGCTTGCACCGCATAAAGAGGAACAATCACTAAGTGAGGGCGTCCACCAAAGCGAGCACTGAACGTGACCTCATCATCACCTAACTCTAAATTACCCACCGCGCGAGGAGCGATATTGAGGATGAGCTGTCCATCTTGGACGAACTCCATCGGTACTCGTACCCCTTGCAGAGTCGCATCAACCACAAGGTGTGGTGTTAATTCATTGTCTAACAACCAATCATAAAACGCACGTAGCATGAAAGGTCGACGAGGTGTCATTTTTTCAATATCCATAACACACCGATTAACGCGACAGGCGCATCTCACGCTCAGCTTCTGTCAAAGAGGCTAAGAATGAATCACGCTCAAATACACGATTCATGTAGACTTTTAATTCTTTAGAACCAGGACCAATTAATTCAATACCTAAGACTGGTAAACGCCATAGCAATGGCGCGAGATAGCAGTCAATTAAGCTGAACTCTTCGCTCATGAAGTATTCGTATTCGGCAAATACCGGCGCAAGCGTTAATAAGTCGTTACGCAGTTTATTACGAGCCGCTTCCGCTTCGCTAGCATTACCACGAATCACTTTATCCGCTAATGAATACCAGTTTCTTTCGATACGATAGATCATTAAACGACTATTACCACGAGCGACCGGATAAACTGGCATCAAAGGTGGATGAGGAAAACGCTCATCTAGGTATTCCATAATGATTTTTGAATCGTACAGCGCAAGCTCACGATCAATCAGCGTTGGGACCGACTTATAGGGATTCAGTTCGATAAGTTCAGCAGGCAGATTATCTTCATCAACCAGTTCAACTTCAACACTGACACCTTTTTCAGCCAGCACAATACGTACCTGATGGCTATACATATCAGACGCACTCGAAAATAGAGTCATCACAGAACGTTTATTGGCAGCTACAGCCATGGAGCCCTCCAGCACACACTTACAAGTATAAAAACAATGGAGGCTTAGCCTCCATTGATGATTCGAATAATCAAAAATTAGCATGGCATAATAGCATATTTCGTGCTCATCACGCTAATGTTCTTTCTTAAGCGTAATAACACTCGCCATGTAACCCGCTATTACCGATACAAAAAAGCCCAGCAAATGCTGAGCTTTTCGAACCACAATCCAGCCGAAGCTGAAGGATAATCTTTGAAAAAGATTAACGCTTAGAGAATTGAGGTTTACGACGTGCTTTACGTAGACCAACTTTCTTACGTTCAACGCAACGAGCGTCGCGAGTAACGTAGCCAGCAGCACGTAGTGCAGGACGTAGTGATTCATCGTACTCCATAAGAGCGCGAGTGATACCGTGACGGATAGCACCAGCTTGACCAGAAATACCACCACCTTTAACAGTGATGTATAGGTCAAATTTCTCTGTCATTTCAACAAGCTCAAGTGGTTGTTTAACCACCATGCGCGAAGTTGGACGACCGAAGTATTCATCAAGACTGCGCTTGTTGATTACGATGTTGCCGCTGCCTGGTTTAATAAAAACACGTGCAGCTGAGCTTTTGCGACGGCCAGTGCCGTAGTATTGATTCTCTGCCATTTCCGAAATCCCCAATTAGATGTCTAGTACTTTTGGTTGTTGAGCAGCATGGTTGTGCTCAGCGCCAGCGTAAACTTTCAGCTTACGGTACATAGCACGGCCTAGAGGACCACGTGGAAGCATACCTTTAACCGCTAGTTCAAGAACCATTTCTGGCTTACGATCGATCAGCTTTTCAAAGCTGATTGATTTCAGGCCGCCAGGGAACTCAGTGTGACGGTGGTAGATTTTACCTTTAGCCTTGTTACCAGTTACAGTAACTTTCTCCGCGTTTACAACGATGATGTAATCACCAGTGTCAACGTGTGGAGTATATTCAGCTTTATGTTTGCCACGTAGGCGAGATGCAATTTCACTTGCAAGACGGCCAAGAGTTTTACCTTCAGCGTCTACAACGTACCAGTCGCGTTTTACAGTTTCTGGTTTAGCAACGAAAGTTTTCATGCTAACAATAACCCGTTAATTAAAATTTACACTTAAAGGAGCATTTGCTCCCACTGTCTAAGAGCCCAGACATCACCCCTTCGAGTGGATGGCACTCTGGCCTAAAAGGCCGCAGTAACGGTGGGTTGCAGGATTATAGAGAAGAGAGCGGAAAAAATCACCTTTTTTTGCTTAAAATCACAAAAAACTCTGCCAATCACTATCTCGCTTCGAAAATCAGTCAATAAACAATAAATAGCATTACATAAAGTGAATTAATGAAGGTTCATCGGCATCGGGAATAGTCACCATCAATTTCAATCAACATAATCGCGCAGCGTTTTGGGCTCTTTTTAAGGTAAATGTGCTTTCGCCAAATACTCATGGCTTTGCATTTCAATCAATCTTGACTGACAGCGTTTAAACTCAAAACTTAACCGCTCTCCAGCATAGAGCTCTTCTAACTTCACCTGCGCCGAAATAATCAGTTTGACATGACGCTCATAAAACTCATCCACTAAAGCGATAAATCGACGAGCAGCATCCTCAGTGAGTGGTCCCATCTGAATTACCTCAGCCAGTAAGACGGTATGATAAACACGAGACAGTTCAATATAGTCATTTTGACTACGAGCCGTTTGGCACAATTGAGCAAACGTCGCATACAATACGCCATCACTGGCTTTGACCACTGTTAATTGGCGATGATTGATGGCAATTTGCGTCTGGCACTCTTTATCACTACTCACCAACTGAGCGTAATACTTGTCTAAATTATGCTGCGCTTGTTCATCTAATGGCGAATGATAAATTTCGGCTTGCTGTAGCGTTCGCAAGCGATAATCCACACCACTATCAACATTCAAAATGTGGCAATGCTGCTCAATCAGTGCAATAGCGGGTAAGAAACGAGCCCGCTGCAAACCATTACGATAGAGCTCTGCTGGCGGAATATTCGAGGTTGCAACCAAAACCACACCGCGAGCGAATAGTCCTTGCAATAAAGTGGCTAAGATCATCGCATCGGTAATGTCTGAGACAAAAAATTCATCAAAGCAGATCACGACGGCTTCTTGGCTAAATTTTTCAGCGACCGATTCAAGAGGATCGCTGATTTCGCCCAATTGCTTTAATTCATCATGCACACGATACATAAAACGATGGAAATGGACGCGCATTTTCTTCTCGGTCGGTAAAGCATCAAAAAAGGTATCCATAAGATAGGTTTTCCCTCGCCCGACGCCTCCCCAAAAATACAGCCCCTGAGGTACGGTCATCGTCGGTGATGTAATACCCAGCCATTTTTTCCAACGCGAAGGTCGAACCACCGGTTGATTAATAAATTCACATAACTGATGATGGAGCGCATCCAACGCCTCGACGGCGAGAGCTTGCGCGGCATCGTGTTGAAATCCTGAGCGTTTTAAATCTTGTTCGTATCGCTGTTTCGGTGTCATGATTACTTACTGTATCTCTAAGGAATAAAAACTGCCATCAGGCGCACATGCATTTTGCTTTATCGAATATCACTCTCATAGTAACATGTCACTACAGCATGTGTAACCAACCCGTAAAAAACATGTTAAATAACAACAATAAGGAGTCGTTATGCCTTGGATTTATGCCGTTGTAGGCCTAATAGTGGGGATGGTTGTCGGAGTCGTTATTGCACGCTTGACCGCTGACAACTACAAAAACCAAAAGTCTCTGCAAAAAGAGCTGGATAACGCAAAATTTGCCATGGACCAACAGCGCCAAGAGCTGGCTGATCATTTTGCTCAAACCGCAGAAATGCTTGATACACTCGGCAAAGATTATACCAAGCTCTATCAACATATGGCGAAAACAGCCACGGAGCTACAGCCTAATCTTCCAGAACAAGATAATCCGTTTATGAAAAAAATGGCTCAACATAAAGACAACGAGCCAAAACAAGAACTCGTTGAGCAGCCGCCTAAAGATTATGCACAAGGGGCGACCGGGTTATTAAAAAATGAACCGAAAACCATCCTACGTTCTTCAGATGTTATTCACAGTAAAGTGAATTAAACCTTTTGCTCCCTCCAATAGATTGATCAGGGAGCATGCAATGGGTACTGAAGACTCAATTCGCAACACAATGATGAACTTTGTAAAGGTTTTTAAGTCATAACTTTCACTCAGCCTATTGAAGTTTTTTTGTTCAAGACAAATATTACTTTCATGAAGCATTTATTTACGAGGATTGTTACGATGAAAAAACCTTTGCTTGTTTTAACGGCTCTCTCTTTAAGCTTAAGTTCCCTCATCACACCATTGCAGGTTAATGCGGCATTACCCATCGCAGTACAAGGCCAAACACTGCCTAGCCTGGCTCCGATGCTAGAAACGGTGACACCCGCCGTAGTCAGTATCGCGGTAGAGGGGACTCAAGTTGCTCGCCAGCGTATCCCTGATCAATTTCGTTTCTTTTTTGGTCCGAATTTCCCAACGGAACAGTTTCAAGAACGCCCTTTTCGAGGGCTCGGTTCTGGGGTCATTATTAATGCCAGTAAAGGTTATATTGTTACCAACTATCACGTAATTAATGATGCAGAAAAAATTCGCGTCAAGCTCTATGACGGCAGAGAATTTAGTGCAGAATTGGTTGGCGGTGATCAGATGTCTGATGTGGCTTTACTGAAAATCAACACCACCACAAATCTTACTGAAATGCCAATCGCCGATTCCGATCAATTACGCGTCGGTGACTTTGCGGTCGCGATTGGTAATCCCTTCGGTCTTGGACAAACGGTGACTTCTGGCATTATCTCGGCGCTGGGCCGTAGCGGCTTAAATTTAGAAAATTTTGAAAACTTTATTCAAACCGATGCAGCGATCAACAGTGGTAATTCTGGTGGTGCATTAGTGAATCTCAATGGCGAATTGATCGGTATTAATACCGCTATTTTAGGTCCTAATGGGGGTAATGTAGGGATTGGCTTTGCGATCCCATCCAATATGATGAAAAACCTCACCGATCAAATCATTGAGTTTGGAGAAGTCAAACGCGGCATGCTTGGTGTACAAGGGGGAGAGATTTCTTCTGAACTGGCGGAAGCTTTAGGCTATACCTCAAGCAAAGGGGCGTTTGTGAGTCAAGTCGTCGCAGACAGCGCAGCGGATAAAGCCGGAATTAAAGCTGGTGATATCATCGTCTCAATCAATGGCCGGAAAATCGATACTTTCTCCGAATTGCGAGCCAATGTCGCCACACTGGGACCGGGTAAAAAAGTGAAGCTAGGTGTGGTTCGTGATGGTAAAGACAAAACCTTCACCGTGACCTTAGAAGAGCAAGTGGTTAATAAAACCAAAGCGGATAATCTGCATCAAGGATTGACCGGTGCAGAGCTGTCCAACACAACCGCAAGTGATAGCATTCAAGGGGTTAAAATCACTCAGGTAGAAAAAGGCTCGACCGCTGAAGCTTATCAACTACAACAAGATGACATCATCATTGGGGTTAACCGTAAGCGAGTCAGAAATATCGCCGAGTTCAGAGCAGTATTAGAGCAATCACCAGCGATACTGGCGCTGAATATACAGCGCGGTGATAGAACACTCTATCTTGTTATACGTTAATCACTCAACAACGAGTATCTCTCTTTCAAAGGCAGCGATCAGTACGCTGCCTTTTGTTATTTCGGCTGGTGATGGTATCCTTGAAACACGCCTCTCATTACACCTCAACCCACATTACTGGAAGGTACCAATCAGCGGCAAATACTGTCAGCCTCCTGAGACTATCTCATTAGGTCTGATGAAGTTAATCAAGATAGTGCATCATTAATGCCGCATTGTCAGGTTTCTTAGTTAGCGACATCGTATCCATGTTAAGTTCAGTGGCATGAATATATTTGGGGAAAACATGCTGATTTATCTGATTCGCTCTATTGGGCTTGGGTTGGTTATCGCACTCGCGGTGATTGTAGTCACGCCTTCATTACGAGCTCATCTGGTCGTTAAACCGAGCGCTCAACCCGCTCATATTGCCTCGTTACAAATTTCATTTAATGATGCGGTACGCCGAGCAGCTCCAGCCGTAGTCAATATCTACAGTCGAAAATATTCAGAAAACGATCGCAGCAAATTATCAACACAAGGCCTCGGCTCCGGCGTTATTGTCAGTGAAAAAGGTTATATCATCACCAATTACCATGTGATCGCTCAGGCCGATCAAATTATTGTCGCCTTGCAAGATGGTCGAGTGGCGGCGGCACAATTGGTGGGCCAAGATCGACGCACCGATATCGCTATTTTACAAATTGAAGGTAATAACTTACCCGTCATTCCTCAAAATCCTAACTATCATGCCAAAGTGGGAGATGTGGTACTCGCCATTGGCAATCCCTATAACTTAGGCCAAACCACTACCTTCGGCATTATCTCTGCAACCGGTCGATCATCGATCAGTGCTGATGGTCGACAAGCCTTTATTCAGACCGATGCGGCAATTAATGAAGGTAATTCAGGGGGGGCTTTAGTCAACACGCAAGGTGAGTTAGTCGGCATTAATACCGCCTCTTTTCAACAGGCGACTGAATTAGAGACCTATGGAATTTCTTTTGCGATTCCGTTTGTTCTGGCTAATAAAATCATGGAAAAAATCATCGCCGATGGGCGAGTAATTCGGGGCTATATCGGCGTTGATGGACAAGATATTAATGCCGTGACTTCCCGTCTACTGGGTAGTGATCATATCGGTGGTATTGTGGTTCTCGGGGTTGATCCTAATGGGCCTGCCGCCCAAGCCGGATTTATGGTTCGTGACATTATTTTAAAAATCGACGGGCAAAAAATTAACGGTCGGCAGAGCGTCATGGATATGGTTACCGATCTGCGCCCTGGCAGTGTGATTGAGTTTACCCTGCTACGTAAAGGGCAAGAGATGATTGTGCCAGTGACGATTGCCGAAGATAGCCGAGAATAAGCTCACTGTTTGATTGATTCTCCTACAGCAAAAACAGATAAAAAAACGGAGCCGTTAGGCTCCGTTTTTTCAATGAGAACGCGAGTTCTAGCATTATTTCTTAGTAAGCTTCTCTTTAATACGAGCTGCTTTACCAGATAGATCGCGTAGGTAGTACAATTTGGCACGACGTACTGCACCACGGCGCTTCACTTCAATGCTAGCGATGATTGGAGAGTGAGTTTGGAACGTACGCTCAACACCTTCACCGTTAGAAATCTTACGTACAGTGAAAGCTGAGTGTAGACCACGGTTACGGATAGCGATTACAATGCCTTCATAAGCCTGTAGACGCTCACGATCACCTTCTTTTACCTTAACTTGAACCACAACAGTGTCACCTGGTGCGAATTTAGGTAGGTCTTGTTTCATTTGCTCTTGTTCTAGAGCCTTGATGATATTACTCATGTTTTTAAATTCCTAGAATAAACTGATACTAAATTTAATAGGTTACTGTTGAGTCTCTTTAATGTACTCAGCCAGTAATTGTTCCTGTTCGTCAGTCAGAGCTAGGTTTTCCAGGAGCTCTGGTCTTCTTAGCCAAGTGCGGCCTAACGACTGTTTCAATCGCCAGCGACGAATTTCCTGATGATTACCAGACATCAATACCGCAGGTACGGTTTTTCCATCCAATACTTCAGGGCGCGTGTAGTGTGGGCAATCTAATAAGCCATTAGCAAAAGAATCTTCTTCTGCTGACGCGAAATCACCTAATACACCCGGAATAAAACGGGAGACGGTATCAATCAACGTCATGGCTGGAATTTCACCCCCAGTCATTACAAAATCACCGATTGACCATTCTTCATCAACCTCTGATTGTATAACGCGCTCATCTATCCCTTCGTAGCGGCCACAAATGAGCAATAAATTGTCATTCTTCGCCAGCTCTTCTACCCCTTGCTGATCGAGTTTACGACCTTGAGGAGAGAGATAAATCACTTTCGTCTTGCCCGGTGCGGCTGCTTTGGCTGTATGTATGGCGTCACGCAAAGGTTGCACCATCATTAACATACCAGGACCACCACCGTAAGGCTTATCATCGACCGTATGACGTTTGTCGTGAGCGAAATCGCGTGGATTCCAGCTCTGTACGGATAATAACCCTTTTTTTACCGCTTGGCCTGTGACTCCAAAATCCGTTACGCTACGGAACATTTCAGGAAATAGGCTAATAATGCCAACCCACATGTGTTCTTCGCCTTATCGATTTAGAGTTAAAACGCAGGATCCCAGTCAACTTCGATCCGTTGAGCGGTGCGATCAATCTGTTTGATCACTTGCTCTTCAAGAAACGGAATTAATCGTTCCTTTTGCCCAAAAGCATCTTTAAGATTCGCTTTCACTACGAGAACATCGTTGGAGCCAGTTTCTAACATATCGACAACTTCACCAAGGTCATAACCTTGCGTTGTCACCACTCGCATTCCAAACAATTCACGCCAGTAGAATTCATCTTCTGACAGCTCGGGTAATGAAGCTGGGTCAATTGAAATTTCAAAGTTAGTCAATAGATGAGCATCTTCACGCACATCAAGACCTTCAAGTTTTGCCACCAAACCTTTGTTATGGCGCTTCCAACTTTCTACTTTGTACTCAACCCATTCGCCATTTTGGTTTACCAACCAAGGGCTATAATCGAAAATGCTTTCAGCATTGTCTGTGTAGGACAAAACTTTAAGCCAGCCACGAATGCCATAAGAAGCACCAAACTTGCCTACAACAATTTTCTCGCCTTGCTCGCTCATTGTCTGTTTGCCTTTCATCGACATAAACTAGTTGCTACTGGTCATTAAGCCGCTTTTTGAGCGTCTTTAACTAGTTTAGCTACGCGATCAGATAGAGATGCGCCTTGTGATACCCAATGGTTCACGCGATCTAGATCAACACGTAGGCCTTCTTCTTTGCCCGCTGCTGTTGGGTTGAAGAAGCCAACTTTCTCAATGAAACGGCCAGTTGCTGAGTTGCGGCTATCAGCTACAACGATTTGATAAAATGGACGCTTTTTAGCGCCGTGACGTGCCAAACGAATGGTTACCATGTCGTCCTCTTTGCTTTCTCAAAAATAAAATTAACCCCAGAAACTATTTACTTAAAACAGTTTGGGGTCTCGTGCCAAAATAAAGCCTCGGAATTTTACTCTTATTCCGAGGCTTTGCAAGGGGTTTAGCTACTTTTTCACCAGCATAAATTGCATTTTAACTTTGTGATTTAGGTAACAGCTTTAAAAAGAGACAAAAAAACAAACCGGCTTACAGAAAACTCAAGCCTCGCTTTTTTAGCGACCAAACGGGTTAAAACCACCGCCGCCCATCATGCCTTGCATATTACGCATCATGCCTTTCATGCCACCTTTTTGCATTTTTTTCATCATTTTTTGCATTTGGGTAAACTGTTTTAGCAACCGGTTAATATCTTGTACTTGTGTTCCTGAGCCTGCCGCAATGCGCTTTTTACGAGAGCCTTTGATTAAATCGGGATTTTGTCTCTCTTTCATGGTCATCGAATTGATGATGGCTTCCATTTGTTTGAACATGCGGTCATCGACTTTATCTTTTACCCCCGCAGGAAGCTGTGACATTCCGGGAAGCTTATCCAGCATTCCCATCATGCCACCCATATTTTTCATTTGACCTAATTGTTCGCGGAAATCTTCTAAATCAAAGCCTTTTTTCTCTTTGAATTTTTTGGCCAACTTCTCAGCTTTGTCTTGATCAACATTACGCTGCAAATCTTCAATTAATGATAATACATCGCCCATCCCAAGAATACGCGAGGCAACGCGATCCGGATGGAAAGCTTCAAGAGCATCGGTTTTTTCTCCGACCCCTAAAAACTTAATCGGTTTTCCGGTCACATGACGTACCGACAAAGCCGCACCGCCACGTGCATCACCATCAACCTTGGTTAAAATCACCCCAGTGAGTGGTAGAGTATCACCAAACGCTTTGGCGGTATTCGCGGCATCTTGTCCTGTCATTGCGTCAACGACGAACAACGTTTCTACCGGATTAATGGCGGAATGAAGGGCTTTGATCTCAGCCATCATCACTTCATCAACCGCTAATCGCCCCGCCGTATCGACAATCAAAACATCGTAAAATTTCTTCTTAGCGTGATCGACTGCCGCGTTAGCAATATCAATCGGCTTTTGATCCGCTGATGAAGGGAAAAAATCGACGCCTAAGTCATTGGCTAACGTTTCTAACTGTTTGATCGCAGCAGGACGGTAAACGTCCGCAGAAACCACTAATACCTTTTTCTTATCACGCTCTTTAAGTAACTTAGAGAGTTTACCGACACTGGTCGTTTTACCTGCACCTTGTAAACCCGCCATTAAAATGATCGCTGGAGGCTGAGCCGCGAGATTCAACGCTTCATTCGCGGCTCCCATAACGGTCTCAAGCTCATGACGAACAATTTTAATAAACTCTTGCCCTGGCGTTAAAGACTTGGAAACCTCAACCCCCACTGCACTCTCTTTTACTCGACTAACGAAGTCACGCACCACCGGCAAAGCAACATCAGCCTCGAGTAGCGCCATACGTACTTCGCGCAGGGTATCTTTTATATTGTCTTCAGTAAGACGACCTTTACCACTAATATTCTTTAGGGTTTTAGATAAACGATCGGTTAAATTTTCAAACATGTTTTTCTCTTCGCGATTAGGCGACCAATGCGCCTGAGTATACCTTAGCCAACTGCTTAGGCATACCCATTGCAAGCTAGCTGTCGAGTTTCTTTATTAGATTGGGTTATCTGTCGATATCTCAACTCTCAAAAACGATTGCGATCCAACGTAGCTCATTAAGGTTTGGCAAGGTATAATTCGCTAACTCAGCCACCAAATTTGTGACCAGCATGGATAACCTAATCGCTATTGTTGCCGCTACGCTTTATTTTTTATCGATTGCCACGATTATCCCTGGACTGCTTAACCAAACGGGTATTAAGGCAAAGACTGTTTTTATTAGCGCCACATTGGGGCTTTTTTTTCATGCCTGGTTACTCAGTGGCTTAATTTTTCACAGCAGTGGACAAAACCTCAGTATTCTTAATGTCGCGTCACTGATCAGCTTTATCATTGCTTTGGTGATGAGCTTAGCGATGTTCAAGGTACGCTTATGGTTTTTACTGCCAGTGGTATACAGCTTCTCAGCGATCAATTTATTCTTGGCGACTTTTCTGCCGAGTACCTTTATCACTCATTTAGAGCGTGAGCCAGAGCTCATGGTCCATATCGCCTTAGCCCTTTTTTCTTATTCAACCTTATCCATTGGCGCATTATACGCTTTACAGCTCGCTTGGCTTGATTACAAATTGAAAAAAAAGAAAGGCTTATCCATCAACCCTAATTTACCGCCATTGATGATGGTCGAGCGCCAACTGTTTAAAATTATTTTAATCGGCAACGTTCTGCTGACCGGGACATTATTAACCGGTGCTCTTTTTGTGCAAGATATGTTTGCTCAAGGTAAAGCACATAAAGGCATTTTATCGTTCATCGCTTGGATCGTTTACTCGATTTTATTATGGGGTCATTATCAAAAAGGATGGCGAGGACGTAAAGTGACTTGGTTTGCCGTTGCTGGGGCGACATTACTTACCTTGGCTTACTTTGGCAGTCGATTTGTCAGAGAGATTATTCTGCGCTAAGGTCTGTTTATTCATGACTTCCTCAACCTATCATTATGGTAAATAACGCCTATTTAGATCTAACGATGGGTGAAAACGGTGGACTTAATCCCCATATAAACTCAGAGTATTGTATTGCGAGATAAAAGTTCATCCTCAAACCACTTGGAGTAACAGGTAGACAGCCAGTGAGTAAGCTGCCCTCACATAACAGAGATAACAATGTGAATGGGGTTAAGCCAACACGGCTAGCACCGATATAACTGCCAGTAGGAAGCGGAGACTATCTTCTTTTTATTATTGAACCTCTATAAGGAAACAAAGCGTTTTGGACGACATATCAACGGGTATCTTATTTGCGCTACTCGCGTGTCTTATCGTTATATCTGCCTACTTCTCCGGCTCAGAAACGGGCATGATGGCGCTTAACCGCTATCGTCTTAAGCATCTAGCGAGTACTGGTCATAAGGGCGCTAAACGCGTTGAACGGTTACTCAGTCGTCCAGACCGCTTAATCGGCCTGATCTTGATTGGCAATAACTTAGTCAATATCCTCGCCTCCGCGATTGCCACAATCATTGGTATGCGATTGTATGGTGATATTGGTGTCGCGATAGCAACCGGCGTATTAACTCTGGTGATTCTCGTCTTCGCGGAAGTGACTCCGAAAACGTTAGCTGCGATTTATCCTGAACGGGTATCTTATACCAGCAGTGTTGTGCTGACGTTTCTAATGAAAGTGCTTTCTCCATTAGTGGTTTTTATCAATTTCATTACCAACGGTTTTATCCGCTTATTGGGTCTTAATGCCAAACACACACGCGATGACCCTCTCAGCTCTGAAGAACTACGCACTATTGTTAACGATGCTGGACGGCTTATTCCTCGCCGTCACCAAGACATGCTGTTATCTATTCTTGATTTAGAACATGTGACGGTGAATGACATCATGATTCCACGTAATGAAATTACGGGTATCAATATCAATGATGATTGGAAGTCGATCATTCGCCAACTGACCCACTCCCCTCACGGTCGAGTGGTGCTGTATCGAGACAATATTGATGAAGCCGTCGGTATGCTGCGCTTACGCGAAGCGGCACGGTTAATGTTAGAAAAAAACGAATTCAATAAAGAGACGCTCTTTCGGGCCGCTGATGAAGTGTATTTTATTCCGGAAGGGACACCGCTTAATGTCCAGCTACTAAAATTCCAACGTAATAAACAAAGAATTGGTCTTATCGTTGATGAGTACGGCGATATTATTGGTCTGATTACCTTGGAAGATATTCTAGAAGAGATTGTCGGTGAATTTACCACCTCAATGGCGCCAAGCTTAGCTGAAGAGATCACGCCACAAGGTGATGGCAGCTTCTTAATCGAAGGCAGTGCTAATATTCGCGATATTAATAAAAGCTTAAAATGGAAATTACCAACCGATGGACCAAGAACCCTGAACGGACTGATTTTAGAGCATTTGGAAGAGATCCCAGAAACTCACTTAAGTGTTAAAGTTGCTAATCATCCGATGGAAATTGTCCAGTTAGAAGAAAACCGCATTAAACTGGTACGAGTCTACCCACGAAAAATCAAAAAGGCTTAATCTCTGTTAACGTTAATAATCTCGATAATAGACCGATAAAAAATGGGCGGTATTGATTACCGCCCATTTTATTGCCTAAGTTTCAGTGGTTAATTCACTTGTAGGTTTTTTAGCATCGATTCAGGTAAAGCAAGTTGATCATTTTTGTTCACTCCAATACCGCTACTTAACACTTGCTGAGCAATCGCTTGTGCTTCCGATAAAGAGTGCATCGCTGCGGTACCGCACTGGTACTCATTGAGTTCTGGAATATCCTTTTGGTCTCGCACTTTCAAGACATCTTCCATCGCGGCTAACCACGCCGTAGCCACTTGCTGCTCGGTAGGTGCACCAATCAAACTCATATAAAATCCAGTACGACAGCCCATTGGGGAAATATCAATAATTTCCACCTGTTCGCTATTAAGATGATTACGCATGAACCCCGCATAAAGGTGCTCTAGAGTATGAATTCCTTTTTCAGACAAAATAGCTTGGTTAGGCAGAGTAAAACGCAGGTCAAATACAGTAATCGTATCGCCTTTCGGGGTTTGCATGGTTTTCGCTACCCGTACAGCGGGAGCTTGCATGCGAGTATGATCAACCGTAAAGCTATCTAGTAGTGGCATAAAACTTATCTCCTTGTTTAACCCTTAAAATACTCATTCACATCTTGCCCTAAATCAACCAGCAACCTCAGTCAACGAGGAAAAAGAATGACATTTGCGTATCCACACGCCAGTGATTATGACGGTAAATAGCTGAAGTAATCGGCCAAAAACGCATCAAAACTTTGTGTATCTTGCTGCTCTATCTGTAACTGAGCTTCGCGTGAACGCATCACTTCTTGCTTCATTTTCTGTTCAGAATAGACTTGGTAAGCATGTTGTAAGTTATCATTACGGTAACGCTCACCAAGATAACTTCCAACTTTACCTAAACCGCCCAGTTGCTGAGTTTTATCCAGTAAACGAGCCGATAAAGTGTGCTGAGGATGATCAATCCAGCTAGCAAGCTCTCGACATACCTCTTGATAGGCATTACCGCCACACGCGGCGTCCATTTGCTCAGCAATCAAACTTAGGTCTGCAAATACGCGTTTCGCCCACGCCGTCAGGGTCAATTTTTCACCATGACAGCCAATTTGTAATTCTAGCCCTGGTTTTCGTCCTTCAAGGACCACTTTACTCCAGTTATCGCGCCAACACTGTAACTCACAATTATCCATCGGATCTGAATCTGATAACGCAGTCCATGTGAGGAACAAATCTAAAAAACGCACTTGCTGTTCAGTAATCCCGATCGGACTGAAAGGATTGACATCCAATGAGCGCACTTCAATGTATTCAACCCCGCCACGCGCCAGTGCTTCTGACGGCTTTTCACCATTTTTGGCAACACGTTTCGGACGAATCGGCGCATAGAGCTCATTTTCAATTTGTAAAATATTACTATTCAGTTGACGGTACTCACCATCGACCTTGACTCCAATATTAGCAAAAAGCTCAGAAGGCGTTCTGATCGCTTGATTTAAGCCAGTTAAATATTGCTCTAAGCTATTAAAACCTATCTTGAGGCTACTTTGCGCATCATTGGTATAACCCAAATCACTCAATCTCAACGAGGTTGAATAAGGCAAATAGAGCGTTTTACCTATCGATTCGAAGGGTAACTGCGTTTCTCTTCCTTGGATAAATGAAGAGCACAGCGCCGGAGAGGCACCAAAAAAGTAAGGGATCAGCCAACCAAAGCGGTAATAGTTACGGATTAAGCCAAAATAGGCTTGCGACTGGCTAGCTTGACGCTCTTGTTCTGTTTGCTGACCATATAAAGCATCCCAAAATGTGCTTGGAAATGAAAAATTAAAATGCACACCAGAGATGATCTGCATTAAGCTGCCATAACGCTGTTTTAATCCCGTTCGATATAAAGTTTTCATTCGTCCGGTGTTAGAAGTACCGTATTGAGCAAGCTGAATGTCTGCTTCACTACCAACATAACAAGGCATAGAGAGCGGCCAGAGCTTTTCATCACCGATATTAGCTTGCGCAAAATGATGAATGTCGGCTAATTGAGCCATTAAGGTATCGACGTTGTTCGACACTGGCGTAATAAATTCCAGTAATGATTCAGCAAAATCGGTGGTAATCCAAGCATTAGTTAATGCTGACCCCAAGGCTTCTGGATGCGGTGTTTGGGCAATGCTGCCATCGACGGTATAACGTAAAGTTTCACGTTCAACACCGCGGCCAAACTGCTGAAATATTTCTGGTTGATTAGCAACTCGTGCTAGTCGCTCGGCAAAATTAGTCAAAATAAAATTCGCTTATAAAAATAGATGATGTTTTAGATATCGCTACCGCAGGCCCACTGAATCCCGATAGGGTTTGTTCAGAAGAAACAGACTCAATCCATTGATCATCACTTTGTCACAGCAACCAAGGCCACGTAATATTTTTGTGGCCTTGGTTGCTCAAGTAACGATGTAGAACGCGATGCTTGATACGCGACATTAAGCCCAATGGCTCATCGAATCGGCTCGAAAGCCTTATTTTTCTTCTACGTTGCGTTATATATGCATGCTCTACTGGATTATTTCAAGCTCTTCAATCGGAATTGATAATTTTTCTAATTGTGGCCTTAAGCTTTTAGCATCGCCAACCACAATAATTTGATAATCCTCTGGGACAAACCATTTAGCTGCCAATTCATTCAGTGTCGACTTATTCACCATTTTCAACAGGCGATTACGCTGCTGGAGATAATCTCGGTCTAGATTATTAGTCAACATTTGGCCAATCAATTGCGCTTTTTGCGAGGGAGTCTCGTAACTCAACGCCTCTTGCTGACCAACGGCAAGACGTAAAAAGGCCATTTCATCCGTAGTTAAACCATACTGACTAAAATGGGTCAGTTCTTGGATGATTTCTTGAATGGCCGGTAACGTTGCATTAGCTCGCACTTGTGCATTAAAGACTATCGCCCCGACTTCACGATTACTGGATAAGTAACCACTTGCACCGTAGGTATAGCCTTTATCTTCACGTAGATTTTGATTAATACGGCTATTAAAGTTACCCGCTAAATTAAAATTCGTTAATTGAGTGAGATACATTTCTCCCGTTGCATCGAAAGGCAATCCACGACGAACAAAACGCACCACACTTTGCGGCGAATCGGGTTTATCGACCAAAAACAGACGCTGCTCAGTGAGCATCGGGATCACTTGAGGACGGAGTATTGGCGCTGGTTGGCCATGCCAATCGGTGAAAAAGGCCAGTTGTTCACGTACCTGTTGAGGTTCAATATCACCGACGACAATCACTTGAGCACCGTGTGGCGTATAATGCTGCTGATAAAACGCTTTAACCTCATCCAATGTCAGTGCAGCAATCGAGGCTTGTGTACCGTCACTCGAGCGAGCAAATACCGAGTCGCCAAACAACACTTGACGCATCGCTTGGCCAGCTAACCAACTTGGTTGTTGATGCTGATAGACGACACTTTGTAGCATTTGTTGCTGAAGACGCTCAAAATCTTCTTGCTTAAGTCCCGGTGTGAATAACATCTCTTGGACAATCTGCAACGTTTCTGGCAGATGTTTGGTTAAGCTTGAGATAACCACATTGGTCGAATAAGCGCCGGTATTGAGACTGATGGTCGAACCCAGCTTATCGAGCTGAGCTTGAATCGCTTCCACATTGCGTATCGCTGAGTCTTGCTTGATTAGAGCTGCCGTTAAATTCGCTAAACCTTCTTTGCCCGCTTCAACATGCCGCTCTCCTGCGGGTAAGCGGATCTCCACTTGTACGGTCGGAGTCTCACTGCTCACCGTTCCGATTAACTCCGCGCCATTATCAAAATGGATTTCATACAACTCAGGCATATTAATTTGCACAGCTTGCGCAACGGCTGGCATCACCGAACGATCAAAATTATCCACCACTTGACGATACTCAAGCTGTTGTTCTGTTATTTTTTGATAAACGGGCAATAAACGCTCAGGAGTAACAAAGGTTGCTTGACGAACCGCGAGTGATGTACGGCCTCGTGGTACAACACTTAATGTGACTTTGGGTTTACCTTGTAGATAAGTCTGAAAAACCTGAGTCACTGATTGTGGAGTAACCGCTCTTAACTGTGCTAACTGCGCCTCAATACGATCGGGTTGATCATAGAAAGTTTGATTACTTGCCAACTGGGTTACCTTACCTTGGACACTTTGTAGCGCAAAAATAGCATTCGCTTCAGCCATACCGGTGATTTGTGCTAAACGATCATCACTAACACCTTGCTGCGCAAACTGCGCCAACGTTCGCATGATTTCTTGATACAGCGGTGTCAGTTGAGCACGTTGTCCTGAGGGAGCCATGGCATAGATATAAAAAGTACACGCCAGTTCTGCGCAATCTTGAAAGGCACCAGCATCGACCGCTTTCTGGGTTCTGACTAGATTTTGATACAACAAACTATTACTACCACTACCGAGTACTTGCGCTAGAGCATCTAGTGAGGCTTGTTGTTCAGCACCTCGATAAGCCGTTGGGAAGCCAATTAATACCATCGGCTGCTGAATGCGATCTTCTAGAGTAATATAACGATCTTCCGCTAATGTAACGGGTTGCTTTTCAGCCTTATCAACTTCTGGACCTTTAGGAATGGATCCAAAATAACGATTAACCCAAGCTAAAGTTTGTTTAACATCAATATCTCCACCAATGGTCAGTACAGCATTATTCGGTCCATACCAGCGTAAGAAAAAAGCTTTCAGATCATTCACATCGACTCGGTCTAAATCTTCGACATAACCAATCGTCTGCCATGAATAAGGATGGCCTTGTGGATACAAGGCTTCAGCCATTCTTTCCCAAATCAGTCCATAAGGACGATTATCATAGTTTTGCGCTCGTTCATTTTTCACCGTATCACGCTGTATTTCAAATTTACGCTGCGACACTGCATCAAGTAAAAAGCCCATTCGATCGGCTTCTAACCATAAAACTTTTTCTAATTGATTGGCCGGAACGGTTTGGAAATAATTGGTTCGATCACGATTGGTGGTACCATTTAAACGTCCGCCTGCTTCGGTAATCAACCGAAAATGTTCTTGATCAGCGACATGCTTAGAACCTTGGAACATCATGTGTTCAAAAAAATGAGCGAACCCTGACTTACCAAGCTCCTCGCGAGCAGACCCCACGTGATAAGTCATATCGACATGCACCAAAGGATCGGAATGATCCGGTGATAAAATCACGGTTAACCCGTTATCTAAACGATATTTACTATAGGGAATCATCACTTTATCAGGCTGTGCTTCGACCTCTTCCAGTAAAGTGACGCCTGAAGGTAAGGATGAAAAAAAAGATAACGCAGTAGGAGTAGAACAGCCAGAGAGAGCCAGCAGCGCGAGTGCGCCCAGCCAAATTTTCTTCATACCATCACCTTAAAAAAGACCGTAGAAAATCGCAGTTAACAAGCAGTAGCGAAGCATTTTCCCAACCAGAATCATGCAAAAGACCACGCTACCACGCATTCTTAACCACCCTGCAGCTAAACAAAGTGGATCACCAATAATCGGTAGCCAACTGAATAATAATGCCCAATAACCATGTTTGTTTAGCCACTTTAACGCATTATGACCCTGTTTTTCCTGTTGAGTTCGGTTTGGAAGCAATAAACCTAACCAATAATTCGTCATACCTCCAAGCGAATTACCAAGCGTTGCGATCAAAATGATCAACCATGGAGAGTATTGACCAAGAGCAAGTGTTGCGATGAGTACGGCTTCAGAGCCACCAGGCAGTAAGGTAGCACTCAGAAAACTAACAACAAACAATACCCAAAGTGCAGAAGTAGAAAACAGCTCCGCCAAATAAGCAAAGCTGGTATTAAACAGTTCTAGCATTGCATATTGAGCAAGATTTTACCTCGCGTGTGCCCAGTGGCGATTTGCTCATGTGCTTGTTGTACTTCTTGCAGAGGATAAATACGCTGAATTTCTATTTTCAACAATCCAACCCCAACCATATATAGCATGGTATCTAACTGTTCAGGATTAGGGTCAACCAACATACCGCAAGCGTCAAAGCCCAGTAATTTGGCTTTTTCACAGATAAGTTCAGCGCTAATTGTCGGCACTGTGACCACTCTGGCGGCATCTTTCAAACATTTAAGAGCATCGAGAGCAGCATCGCCACCAACAAGATCGATCAAGACATCAACCTCTTCCAAACGCTGAGAAACAGGAGCAAATTGATAGTTAATCGCATGGGCACCTAATGTGGCAAGATAATCTAGATTAGCTTCACTGCAAGTGGTATAAACTTCGGCTTTCGTAGCTAGCGCTATCTGTAAAGCAATATGCCCAACGCCTCCTGCACCGGCAAGGATCAAAACGCGATCGCTCTCTTTAATCTGGGCTTTACTTAAGGCTTGAGCCGCGGTTTGTCCAGCTAATGGTAATGCAGCGGCAGCTTCTAAAGTCACCGAGTCAGGTACGATACTAAGATCTTTTTCTGCAACACAGACATATTGACTATAACCGCCGCCTCGCAGTGGAAAACCAATAAAGCCGGCTACATTCATCCCTTGCCGCAACTCGTCAACTCCTGGGCCAACGTTGACAATTCGTCCTGATATATCGTAACCCGGTACCCAAGGTAGCTTATCTTTATTTTGCTCTGCAGCCCAACCTAAACCGGCGCGAGTTTTGATATCAATAGGATTCACACTGGCAAAAGCAACTTTGACCAATACCTCCCCTTCTTGTGGCTCTGGAATGCTTGATGATTGAATCGCGAGCACTTCTGGCCCACCGAATTGGGTAATGACGATCTGCTTATTGTCCATGTCCTCGGTTCCTATTGCTAGCAAGTAAAAAGAGATGCCGAAGCATCCCTTTGAATATATATCATTTTATAACAGATTGTGAACTATATCTCCCCGAACGGCTTGGTGAGAGATGACCTCAACATTAGGGCTTAAGCGCTTCATGCTTAGGGTGAATGGTATGAGATCATCCAACCAAGGCAAGCAATACTCCAGCAGCAACGGCTGATCCTAGCACCCCTGCCACGTTCGGCCCCATCGCATGCATCAACAAAAAGTTTTGCGGGTTGGCCTCTAAACCAACTTTATTGACCACTCGAGCAGCCATGGGGACTGCAGAAACACCAGCAGCACCGATCAGGGGATTGATATCTTCTTTAGAAAATTTATTGAGCAATTTGGCCATCAATACACCGCCAGCAGTACCAATACTGAAAGCGATGGCACCAAGCAATAAAATCCCCAGCGTCGAAACATTAAGAAATTTATCCGCTTGCAGTTGAGACCCAACCCCCAAACCTAAGAAGATAGTCACGATATTAATCAGCTCATTTTGCGCTGTTTTTGATAATCGCTCCACCACTCCCGCTTCACGCATTAAGTTACCTAAGCAGAACATGCCAACTAAAGGAGTGGCAGCAGGAAGAAATAAGATTGCCATCAACAACACTAATAACGGAAAAACTATTTTTTCACGTTTACTGACGTGTCTCAGTTGTGCCATCTTAATTTGACGCTCTTTTTCCGTGGTCAACGCTCTCATGATCGGCGGTTGAATGATCGGCACCAGCGCCATATAGCTATAAGCAGCAACGGCAACGGCCCCTAATAAATCCGGAGAGAGTTTACTGGTCAAAAAAATCGCGGTTGGACCGTCAGCCCCACCAATGATCGAGATAGAAGCGGCATCAGCCATGGTAAAACTGATCCCCGGCACATAATTGAGTAGAATTGCCCCAAATAAGGTAGCAAAAATCCCAAACTGCGCCGCAGCACCCAGCCATAACGTTTTCGGGTTTGCAATTAAGGCACCAAAGTCGGTCATGGCTCCGACACCAAGGAAAATCAATAAAGGGAAAATCCCCGATGCAATACCAATGTTATAAACGTAATAGAGTAATCCGCCAGGATCGGTAAAACCAGCGTTAGGAATGTTGGCTAAAATCGCCCCAAAACCAATCGGGAGCAATAATAACGGTTCAAACCCCTTACGAATGGCTAAAAATAGCAATCCCACGCCAACCAAAATCATGATTAATTGGCTGAGTTCAAAATTAGCAATCCCGGTTTCATTCCATAGAGTCAATAATCCATCCATGTGATAACCCTTATGCCAGACTTAAGATTGGCGTACCAACAGAGACGCTATCGCCTTCCTTGACATGCAGCACTTGAACAACCCCGTTACGTGCAGCACGCACTTCTGTCTCCATTTTCATTGCTTCTAAAATGACTAATACATCGCCTTCAACCACTTCACTTCCCGGCTGAACTTGAACTTTAAAAATATTACCCGCGAGCGGCGCTGGCACCGCCTCAGCCGTTGATGCCAAAGCAGCCGCTTGAGGAGAAGCTTGAGTCGTCACGGAGGTCAGTTGTCCCTGAGGGCCAACTTCGACTTGATAAATCTGACCATCAACTTTAACGCTGTAAGTCTCGACACCTTTTTGCATGACCTCACTAGGTCGATTGTCTGTCGATACAGAAGGCTGAGACTCAACGCTTGGTGCGGGTTCAAACGCTGACGCATCGCCACGATGTTTTAAAAACTTCAAACCCACCTGAGGGAAAAGGGCATAAGTCAGTACATCATCGACGGTATCCTCAGCGAGAGATATCCCCTCAACCTTCGCCTTCTCTAATAACTCGCTCGTTAAGTTAACCATCTCGGCTTGTAAAAGATCCGCAGGGCGACAAGTGATCGGTTGCTCACCAGCGAGTACTTGTTGCTGCAGTTGATGATTGACCTCGGCAGGTGTCGCGCCATATTCCCCTTTCAACACTCCAGCCGTTTCTTTGGTAATACTTTTATAACGCTCTCCAGTTAAAACGTTAATCACCGCTTGAGTGCCGACAATTTGTGAGGTAGGAGTGACCAAAGGGATATAACCGAGATCATGGCGTACTCTTGGGATCTCTTGCAGAACTTCATCAAGACGATCAGCCGCACCTTGCTCTTTTAACTGACTCTCCATATTGGTCAACATACCACCGGGAACCTGAGCAATCAGGATCCGTGAATCAACCCCTTTTAATTGCCCCTCAAATTGAGCGTACTTTTTACGTACTTCACGGAAATAGGCAGCAATTGGCGCTAATTGCTCGAGATTAAGCTGTGTATCACGCTCTGTCCCTTGCAGCATCGCAACAACCGTTTCCGTAGGTGTATGACCATAGGTTTGACTCATCGACGAAATCGCGGTATCCAGAATATCTACCCCAGCTTCAACCGCTTTAATCGCGGTTGCCGTCGACAGCCCAGTGGTTGCATGGCAATGCAAGGCTAGAGGCACTGCGCAAGACGCCTTAATCCGCGAAATCAGTTCTTCCGCTTCATAAGGTTTCAGTAGCCCAGACATATCTTTAATACATAAAGAGTGACAGCCGAGATCTTCTAAACGTTTCGCAAGATCGACCCATGTCTGAGTATTGTGAACTGGGCTAGTAGTATAAGAAAGTGTCCCCTGAGCATGAGCCCCGACGTCAATCGTTGCTTTGACTGCTTGTTGAAAATTACGTACATCGTTCATCGCATCAAAAATACGAAATACGTCCATACCATTGGCATGGGCACGCTCAACAAATTTCGCTACGACATCATCGGCATAATGACGATACCCCAACAGATTTTGACCGCGTAGTAACATCTGCATCGGCGTATTAGGCATCGCTTTTTTTAATGCTCGTAAACGATGCCAAGGGTCCTCACCAAGAAAACGAATGCACGCATCAAATGTCGCACCACCCCATGTTTCCAGTGACCAGTAACCGATCTTATCTAACTCTGCCGCAATCGGCAGCATATCTTCCAAGCGCATACGAGTCGCAAATAATGACTGATGCGCGTCACGTAGGACCACATCGGTAATAGCAAGTGGTTTAGACATGCTGATTAACTCCTTTTAATTATTACTGTTGGATTGCTGAGTGTCGGTATTGGTGCACCGCAGCAGAAATCGCCGCAACCACCTGAGGGCTTGGAGTTGTGACTGAAGAGGCACTTTTATTAACGGGAACTGGCGTCGTTGCTGGCAATGCTTCATCGCGAAGACATGTCGACATCAGTCGAACCAGATAGACTAAAATAGTTAAAAAAATAAAGACCACCGCCATTCCTGTACCCATTAAGGTTGCGGCATCGATAAGCAGGCTTCCAATATCAATCATCTTGCTTCCTTTCTCTGTCATCCTGACAATCTGCTTGAGAAATTATGTTGACGGCTACAGCGTCTTGGCCTCACTTAGAGCATTATCATTGGTGATAAAAATGCCTATCAGCGATTGAGATGACTTACTCAAAGCTTAGATACAAGTGAGGTGAATAAGGATTATCTCGACTGGTGGAAAATTGTCAATTTGCTTTAAACATCTTTGACCTAATCGAGACGTTCAAGTCATAGAAGCGTCACATGAATCACATAAACGAGTGTAATATTCGCTAAAAACGGCAGGGATTATGATCAAAATTGCGAACTTGGCGAGTTTTCATCGCTCAATAGGCGATATTGACATCAATTGCATAAAGCACTTATTGAAAACAAAGAGTTGTAAATAAAAACAACAAAAATTGTTAATGAAAAGTTAAAGCCAAAGACAATAAAAAACCCCGCTTAAGCGAGGTTTCATAATATGGCGCGCTCAGGAGGATTCGAACCTCCGACCGCCTGGTTCGTAGCCAGGTACTCTATCCAGCTGAGCTATGAGCGCGCAGATTTTTACTTATTCATTCGCATGGTTAGCCCATGAAAATCGGTGATTACCCACCGTAATGTGGCGCGTCCTGGAGGATTCGAACCTCCGACCGCCTGGTTCGTAGCCAGGTACTCTATCCAGCTGAGCTAAGGACGCAGACTAATGATTATTATCACCAGTTTAATAATATGGCGCGCTCAGGAGGATTCGAACCTCCGACCGCCTGGTTCGTAGCCAGGTACTCTATCCAGCTGAGCTATGAGCGCGCAGATTTTTACTTTATTCATTCGCATGGCTAGCCAATGAAAATCGGTGATTACTCACCGTAATATGGCGCGTCCTGGAGGATTCGAACCTCCGACCGCCTGGTTCGTAGCCAGGTACTCTATCCAGCTGAGCTAAGGACGCAAGACTAATGATTATTATCACCAGTTTAATAATATGGCGCGCTCAGGAGGATTCGAACCTCCGACCGCCTGGTTCGTAGCCAGGTACTCTATCCAGCTGAGCTATGAGCGCGCAAAAGTGATTTTCACCACTAACTACTTCTTTTAAAACAAAAATGTTGACCCTAGGTCAACAAATGGCGATGAGGGAGGGATTCGAACCCTCGATACGGCTACAAACCGTATACTCCCTTAGCAGGGGAGCGCCTTCAGCCTCTCGGCCACCTCACCACATGTTCACATTCCAAAAGAAATATGGCGCGTCCTGGAGGATTCGAACCTCCGACCGCCTGGTTCGTAGCCAGGTACTCTATCCAGCTGAGCTAAGGACGCGCTATCGCTTATTGTATAAATTTCTTTATATTCGTAAGCACCACAAGATGGCGATGAGGGAGGGATTCGAACCCTCGATACGGCTACAAACCGTATACTCCCTTAGCAGGGGAGCGCCTTCAGCCTCTCGGCCACCTCACCGTCTTGCGGAGGCACATATTACGATTTACCCAAAATATGTCAAACACTTTCTTGGTAAAAAAAACAAAAACCACATCAACCGTTGGCAATTTAACCAAAGCGTCGAGAATTTACGCTTTAGAAAAACTCTAGCTAAAAACAAACACCTAAATCATATCATCCACGGATTACGCAATCGTAGTCAAAAACACACGACTCTAATTACCCTTCCAGTCCGTCAAAAACCAGAAAGGCTGACATTAGTCAGCCTTTCTCAGTTCAATAATTAGTAGTTGCCAGGTGTGGCAGTACTATTACCTTTTTCAGCTTGAATGCGCATGTAGATTTCTTCACGGTGCACAGACACCTCTTTCGGAGCATTCACACCAATACGTACTTGGTTACCTTTTACGCCCAGAACTGTTACGGTTACTTCATCACCGATCATCAGTGTTTCGCCAACGCGGCGAGTCAAAATTAGCATTCTTTGCTCCTTGAGTATTCTCTGTATTATCTTGCAACAACACTATTATCTACTAAAAGTTATATTTTCGTAAACTCTCTACTCTCTAAATCAGCCTAAAAAGGCTTGTTTAGCCTGAAACTGCAATAAAGTATCCGAATGAATATAAGCTTCGTGCAAAATATTAGCCGCACTATCAACCTTGTCCGGCGCAAGCATTAACATTAACGAGTGTGAGGTGTTAGAAACATAATGCACATTAATACCGTTTTCGGCTAATAATGTACAGGCATGATCCATCAAAGCAGGGGCTTGCAAACCAACTGTCGTTAGTAAACTCACCTGCTCACTATTACGGATTTTATCGCGGAACACCAGATCCAACTTCGCATAAGCATCGCGTTTTATTACTACGCCTGCCCATTCTGTCTCCTCGATCACATTCCACAGTTCAATCGCTAGCATCTGACACTGTTTAATTAAGCCAGCTAAGCTGTCGTGAGGAACAGTGACTAAAGCCATATCGCGCTGTATTGCTACGCCACAGACCCTTTGTGTCCCAACCTCACCCTTAATTAAACTGCCATGATTAACATCGAACGTCGATAACACTCGTAAAGGCACTTGATGCTTCCATGCATATTGTACGCAAGGTAAATGCAACACTTTAGCGCCTTTACGCGCCATCTCTTCCATAGATGGGAAATCTATCACGTCTAGTTTTTTAGCAGTAGGTACCACTCGTGGATCACAAGTGTACACACCATCAACATCCGTGAATATTTGACACTCATCAGCTCTCAGTGCTCCCGCGAGTGTTACTGCACTCGTATCGGAGCCCCCTCGTCCTAAAGTGGTGATATCCCCATTATCATTAATACCTTGAAAACCAGCCACTATCACAATCTGATCTTGCTCTAGTAGCTCTGTAATCGTTTGAGTATCAATGTTCTTAATCGTTGCGTCATTGTGTTGATTATCCGTCACAATCTTCGCCTGAGCTCCGGTTAGTGAGCGTGCTGCATAACCCAATTTATTTAAGGTCATTGCCAGCAGTGCCATCGACACTTGCTCACCAGCAGAGAGCAAAACATCAAGTTCTCGAGCAGTAGGAACGCTATCGATTTGTTGGGCGAGGCCCAATAAACGATTGGTTTCTCCTGACATTGCCGAAACGACAACAACAACTTGATTACCATCATTCTTCGCTTTAATGATGTGCTCGGCTACGGTATGCATTCTTTCAATTGAACCAACCGACGTTCCGCCGAACTTTTGCACGATAAGGGGCTTTTTCACCAGTATTCACCTTCCCAAGACCAAAGTCTCATTAGGTCCAAACAATATCATAATCAACCAGTACACTAATCAACCTATTGATTATTCGTTTGGAGAGTATAAACAACAAAACCAAGTGAGTAATTGGTTACGGTTAAAATAACGTCAATTACACCACTTGGTTAACCAGATAAAGTTACGCTCAATCAAAAAATAGTGATTGAGCGTAAGTTATCATTACTTTATAAACGCTCAGCAATCCAAGCGTCTACCGACTCTAAAGCCAATGGCAATGCCTGTGCATCGCTCCCTCCAGCTTGTGCCATGTCGGGACGACCACCACCTTTACCACCGACTTGCTGGGCAACGAGGTTAACCAGCTCCCCCGCTTTGACTTTGGCGGTCAGATCGTTAGTCACGCCAGCAATTAAACCAACTTTGTCGTCAGCAACATTACCAAGCAAAATAATCCCGCTACCTAATTGGTTTTTAAGCTCATCCACCATACCACGTAAGGCTTTATTATCCGCGCCATTCAATTGCGCCACGAGGACTTTGACACCGGCGATTAATTTAACTTGATCGATCAAGTTGGCACTGGCTTGTGAAGCTAACTTATCTTTCAGTTGCTGGATTTCTTTTTCCAGCTGCTTAGTTTTTTGCATCGCTTCCGATAATTTCTCTTCGTACTTGTGCTGCTGAGTTTCCAATGCATCCAGTGCGGCTTCACCCGTTACAGCTTCAATGCGACGAATCCCTGCAGCAATCCCCCCTTCAGAGAGAATCTTAAATAGGCCAATATCACCGGTATGTGACGCATGAATACCACCACATAATTCGGTCGAAAAATCACCCATCGACAAGACACGAACTTGTTCATCGTATTTCTCGCCAAACAGCGCCATCGCGCCTTTTTGCTTAGCGGACTCGATGTCCATCACATGAGTTTCAATCACATGATTCAAGCGAATTTGCGCGTTGACTAAACGTTCAACTTGCTTAATTTCTGCTGCGGTCATGGCTTCTAAATGAGAGAAATCGAAGCGCAAATTTTCGGCTCTAACCAGTGAACCTTTTTGGGTCACATGCTCACCGAGTACTTGACGTAACGCAGCATGCAATAAGTGTGTCGCTGAGTGATTGAGTGAAATCGCATTGCGACGTTTTTCATCCACCAGAGCTTCAACATGATCGCTACTGGCTAATACGCCTTCTTGCATCACACCATAATGGGCAATGGCATTACCTAATTTCTGGGTATCGTCGACTTTAAACACACCCGAAGCGGTTCTCAGTAAGCCAGCATCACCGCATTGACCGCCAGATTCAGCATAAAACGGTGTTGTTTCCAAAACAACGATCGCTTTATCACCTGCTGATAGCGCCGAAACTTCTTGGCCATCGACGAATAATGCAGATACCGGACTCATTTGCTGAGTCGCGCTATAACCGCAGAATTCCGTTTCTCCATCCACCTTAATCAGGCTGTTGTAATCGGTGCCAAAATTGCCTGCATCGCGCGCACGCTGACGCTGCTCTTCCATCGCCGCTTCAAAGACTTCTTCATCAATGGTGAAACCACGCTCACGCGCAACATCATTGGTTAAATCCGCCGGAAAGCCGTAAGTATCATAGAGTTTGAATACAGTTTCACCATCTAAAACCGAACCTTCAACCGCATCCAATGCATCGTTGAGAATCGCCATACCGCGCTCTAATGTACGACCAAAGTTTTCTTCTTCGATACGCAGTACTTTTTCCACTAAAGCGTGCTGTTTTTTAAGCTCTTCGCCAGCGCTGCCCATTACCTCGGCTAACGGTGCTACGAGCTTATGGAAGAAAGCCCCTTGTGCTCCTAATTTGTTACCATGACGAACTGCACGGCGAATGATGCGGCGCAGCACATAACCACGACCTTCATTCGACGGCATCACACCATCAACAATCAAAAAGGCACAAGAGCGAATATGGTCAGCGACAACACGTAATGATTGATTGGTCAGGTCTTGGTAACCAATCACTTCTGCAGCGGCTTTGATTAACGCTTGGAAAACATCGATCTCATAGTTGGAATGAACTCCCTGAGTGATCGCCGAAATACGCTCGATACCCATTCCAGTGTCAACCGAAGGCTTAGGTAGCGGTTCCATTTTCCCATCAGCGTGGCGATTAAACTGCATAAAGACCACGTTCCAGATTTCAATAAAACGATCGCCGTCTTCTTCAGCTGAACCTGGAGGACCACCCCAAATATGCTCACCATGATCGTAGAAAATTTCCGTACAAGGGCCACAAGGTCCGGTGTCACCCATTTGCCAGAAGTTATCCGACTCGTAAGCTTTACCGCCAGGCTTGTCGCCAATACGAATAATACGATCTTGGGGAATGCCAATTTGCTGATGCCAAATATCAAACGCTTCATCGTCGGTTTGATAAACGGTGACCAATAGACGCTCTTTAGGAAGCTTAACCACTTCGGTTAAAAACTCCCATGCATACTGAATGGCATCTTCTTTGAAATAATCGCCAAAACTGAAGTTGCCTAGCATTTCAAAAAAAGTGTGGTGACGAGCAGTGAAGCCAACGTTTTCTAGATCGTTGTGTTTACCACCAGCACGAACGCAGCGCTGAGCTGTCGTAGCGCGAGTATAGGCGCGTTTTTCTAGGCCTAAAAAGCAGTCTTTAAATTGGTTCATCCCAGCATTAGTGAATAGCAGGGTCGGATCGTTTGCAGGCACCAATGACGAACTGTCAACGATTTGGTGTCCTTTACTTTCAAAGAATGAGAGGAACGCGCGGCGAACCTCATCGGTGCTCATAAACATGCAGCTCTTCCTGAATGACTCAAGTTAGAATTTTGCGTATTGTAAAGCATGGATAAGGCTTCGCCTAGTTTTCTTAAATAAAAGCCGCTGATGGCAATAAAAAAGAGTCGTGATAGACGATTAATTAACGTTTAGTTTGTCTCTTCTTGATCACTCAAAGCGTAGTGAATCTGTTCAAAGCTGAATCCTCGAGACTGCAAAAATCGCACCCGCTTTGCCTGTTCTTTGGCTTCAATCGCAGGTTGAACTTTAAACTTCCTCTCTGCTAGCTGTTTAGCGAGTTCAAACCAATCGGGGGCAAGCTGCTCTAACGCGATATTAACCACGTCATCGGCAACTCGATTTTGCTGCAATAACTGACGAATTCTCCGCTCACCATGGCCTTTGTTCATGCCTTGGCGAATAGCACTTAAGGCATAACGTAAATCATCAAGATAGCCATAGTCTTGGCAATACATCATCACCGGTTGTATCTCTTCACGGCTAAAACCCTTAAGGAGTAATTTTTGGATAAGCTCGTATTCGCTGTGATCTCGACGCGACAAGATTCGAAGAGCGGTTTCTTTAGGATGACTCGGTGATGAGGCACTTTTATTTCGATTGGGGTAGCGCGAGGATGAAGGGCAATGCATCGATTTAGCTCCAATAAGAAAGCCCTGCAAAGCAGGGCTTAAAGATAGGTCAGGGATTAGATTACAGCTCTTCTTCCTGCTCAGGTATGACACCAAATTCAGGCTCATCAAGCGGAACTTGTTCAGGGCTGAGTAGCATCTCACGCAATTTGCTATCAATCGCCTTGCTGGCTTCAGGATGCTCACGCAAAAACTTACAAGCATTGGCTTTACCTTGGCCAATTTTATCGCCATTGTAGCTGTACCAAGCACCGGATTTTTCAATCAGCTTATGTTTAACCCCTAAATCGACCAACTCGCCCTCACGGTTAAACCCTTGTCCGTACATGATTTGAGTATTGGCTTCTTTAAACGGGGCGGCGATTTTATTTTTAACGACTTTAATGCGGGTTTCATTACCCACCACTTCTTCGCCTTCTTTAATCGCGCCTGTACGACGAATATCTAAGCGAACTGAAGCGTAGAACTTAAGCGCATTACCACCCGTTGTGGTTTCTGGGTTGCCAAACATCACGCCAATTTTCATCCGAATTTGGTTGATGAAAATACACATACAGTTCGACTGCTTCAAGTTACCTGTCAGCTTACGCATCGCTTGAGAAAGCATACGAGCTTGGAGGCCCATGTGGCTATCACCCATTTCACCTTCAATTTCGGCTTTCGGTGTTAGCGCAGCAACAGAGTCAACGACGATGACGTCGACCGCACCAGAACGCGCCAGTGCATCACAAATTTCCAGTGCTTGTTCACCAGTATCTGGCTGAGAAACAAGTAGATCGTTGATCTTCACACCCAGCTTCTGAGCATAAATAGGATCAAGAGCGTGTTCAGCATCAATAAACGCACAGGTTTTACCTTCACGTTGTGCAGAAGCAATTAACTCAAGGGTTAAAGTTGTTTTACCCGAAGATTCAGGACCATAAACTTCAACAATCCGCCCCATCGGTAGACCGCCAGCACCCAAGGCGATATCGAGAGAAAGAGAACCGGTTGAAATCGTCTCGACGTCCATCGTGCGGTTATCACCCAGCAGCATGATAGATCCTTTACCGAATTGCTTTTCAATTTGACCAAGCGCTGCGGCTAAGGCTTTTTGTTTATTCTCGTCCATTACTTTCTCCAGACTGTCACCTTACGGTGAAAGGTTTCGCGATTGAGTGCGACGTTATCGTCAACTTGCCACTTATTATACTGTTGATTCATACAGTGTCCAGAGCTGTATGAAGATTTTTGCGCCTCAGCTCAAATCGTTGAAGATAAATGGTCACTGATGATTTGCAACGCATGGATGATCGCCTGCTCGCGAACATTCGCTCTATCTCCTTGAAAATAAATCGTTTCCACTCTCTGCCAACCTTGGTTGCTCGCCCAAGCAAAACATACGGTGCCGACGGGCTTGTCATCCGTCGCCCCTGATGGCCCAGCGATACCACTGATCGCTACTCCGATGGTCGCCTGTGAATGCAATAGTGCTCCGTGGACCATTTCCACGACCACCGGTTCAGAAACCGCGCCATATTCAAGCAACGTTTGTGAACGCACACCGAGCATCTCTTGTTTAGCTTGATTACTGTAAGTGACAAAAGCGCGATCAAACCAAGCCGAACTGCCTGCGGTATCGGTGATGGCAAAGGCAACACCTCCGCCCGTGCACGATTCAGCGCTAGTCATCATTTGCTGAGCAGCCAATAACTGCTGCCCGACTTGTTGGCTTAGTGCGACGATGTGATTCATGCTACCCCTACTTATTTTTAATCCAACCACCCAAACATCATAAAACATAATGGGCACCATTCGGTACCCATTGCTTCACACCACACCGTCATGATGACTCTTAAATTTCAAACATCAAACTGTCTGCATCAAGGAACGGCCAGCGAATCACCTGAGGAGACTGACTCTGTTCGTCAAAAAAATACCCCACCTGTGGCGTAGCAAATACTTTGTCACCGCGAGCAATAGGCTGTTCATTTAAAGCGCGATGAGTCAGTTTCGCTTCCCATGGTTCAGGGCTTTGCCAACCGATAGGCGCAAGCTCGACTCGAACCTCTGCACCAACAGGATTAATCGACAAAACTTCACAAGGTAAACACGCTTGACTGTTCTCTTTGAGAGAAACACTCAACTCATGACTACGAACATAAAGCGTCCCAGTTTGTTGAATCGCTCTCTGCTGAGGCGGCAAAATAAAAGCCTGCTCATTTTTCCAATGGGGATCCTGCCACTGAGCAGGAAAAACATTTACATTACCAAAAAAGTCGAACACAAAACGACTGTTTGGCTCAGCGTATAACTGAACAGGGGTATCGACTTGTTCGATTCGACCATTACTCATCACCACCACACGATCCGAAAGCTCCAAGGCTTCATCTTGATCGTGGGTGACGAAAACGCTGGTAAAGCCGAGCTCATCATGCAAACTGCGTAGCCAGCGACGTAGCTCTTTACGAACTTTGGCATCGAGCGCACCAAACGGCTCATCCAATAACAACACTTCTGGTTGAGTGGCCAATGCTCGAGCTAACGCGATACGCTGTTTTTGTCCACCTGACAACTGCTCTGGATAGCGATCGGCCAAATGACCAAGTTGAACAATCTCAAGCAGTTGTTTGACTCGTCGAACGATTTCAGTCGACGCTGGACGCTGACGACGATCCATCACTTGTAAACCAAAGGCCACATTATCCGCAACCGTCATATGCCGGAACAGGGCGTAATTTTGAAATACAAACCCAACTCGGCGTTCACGAACATGAACATGGGTGACATCACGATCACGAAAATGAATGTGTCCAGTATCCGCCCCTTCCAAGCCAGCGATAATACGCAATAAGGTGGTTTTTCCTGAGCCAGATGGGCCTAGTAAGCCTATCATTTCGCCGTCATCAATGTGTAAAGAGAGCGGTGATAAAGCCTGAAATGCTCCAAAGTTTTTGGAAATATTATCTAAACGAATACTCATACCGTCTCTTGCTCACTCTTGGTTTTGCTTTGATTATGTTCTTGTCGCCACTCAACAATCGCTTTTAACACTAATGTTAACAAGGCGATAAACGCCAGTAATGACGCACTCGCGAACGCCGCTTGTGATTGGTAATCTTCATACAAGACTTGGACATGCAAAGGAAGGGTATTGGTCTCACCACGGATATTGCCAGACACCACCGCCACTGCACCAAATTCGCCAATCGCTCTGGCGTTGGTTAATATCACCCCGTAAATAAGGGCCCATTTTATGTTCGGCAACGTCACTCGACGAAACAGTTGCCACCACGATGCGCCCAAAATCACCGCCGCTTCTTCATCCGAACGGCCTTGCTGTTGCATCAGAGGGATCAGCTCTCGGGCAACAAATGGGCAGGTAACAAACACCGTGACCAATACGATACCCGGCCAGGCAAACATCACCTGTAAATCACGCTCAAACAGCCATTCACCTAACCAGCCGTTACTTCCATAGAGCAGTAAATACAACAAACCTGCAACGACGGGAGAAACGGCAAATGGAATATCAATGATCGTGGTCAGTACTTTACGTCCTGGAAATTCAAAACGCGTGACCGCCCAAGCGAGCAGCACCCCAAACACCAAATTAATCGGCACCGTCAACAGGGCAACCAATAACGTCAAACTGATCGCATGGCGCGTATCGGGTTCGAGTAAATGACCAATGTAAGCCGATAAACCACTTGCGAACGCTTGCTGAAAAATACTGACTAATGGGATCACTAAAAGTAAAGTGACCCAAAATAGCGCCAATCCAATCAGGCTCCATTTCACCCAAGGCGTTTCACCGACTCGTTTCGGCTGTAATCCTTTCATCGCCTTTTCCTTAACGCCCATGAATACGACGTAAATAAGCACCTTGCCATACATTGATCGTCAACAGTAATAACAAAGAAGCAAGTAGCACCACCGAAGCAATCGCGCTCGCCGCAGGAAAATCAAATTCTTGCAAACGCACAAAAATCATTAATGACGTAATTTCACTCACATAAGGCATGTTGCCAGCAATGAAGATCACCGCGCCAAACTCCCCTAAACTGCGCGTAAATGAAAGCGCGACACCAACCAGCAGAGCGGGCTTTAACGACGGCATGATCACTCGCCAAAACACCGCTCGATCCGTCGCACCAAGGGTCATACCGGCTTCTTCCTCCTCTTTAGAAATCTCTTCTAACACAGGCTGAACCGTACGAACCACAAAAGGCAAACTGGTAAACACCATTGCTAATACAATCCCTAAAGGGGTGTAAGCGACCTTGATCCCGAGTTCACTAAGCACACTTCCTACCCATCCATTGGTTGAGTACAGCGTCGCTAAGGTTATTCCTGCCACTGCCGTGGGGAGCGCAAAGGGTAAGTCGACTAACGCATCCAGGATCCGTTTGCCATAAAAGTCATAACGAACCAAAACCCACGCCAGCAACAGTCCTAGCAAGCCATTAAATAACGAGGCAATCAACGCGGCTCCAATGGTAACTTTGTAACTGGCCACCACTCTTGGGTCGGCGATCACCTGCCAATATTCTGCCCAAGACATATTGCTGGTTTGGATAATTAAGCCACTCGCCGGCAGTAATAAAATTAAACTGATAAAAAATAGCGAGGTCCCGAGACTGACCCCAAAACCGGGCAATACTCGTTTATGACGTGGTCGCGTGAGAGAACGGCTCATAAACCCTCTGCAAAAACTTAAGCGTAAGTAAAATAGCCACTGAGTTAGATTAGTAAAACTAAGTGGCGAATCATCGGTTAACGACGTTGTAGCTGATCCAGTTTAGCGCCATTGGCAAAATGGTCTTGCATGGCTTTTTCCCAACCACCCGCAATAGTCTCTACCGTTAATAATTCGACATCAGGAAAACGATCGGCAAACTCGGCTTTCACTTTTTCATCATGGATTCGATAGCTGAATCCAGCCAATAAACGCTGTGCCTCTTCGCTGTATAAGTAAGAGAGGTATTCGTGAGCAACCTCATAAGTGCCTTTACGTTTAGCGGTACGTTCGACAACCGCTACCGGAAATTCAGCCAAAATAGAAGTTTTAGGCACCACGACTTGATAATCATCCATACCGTACTGCTGACGAATATTATTAACTTCAGATTCAAAGGTAATCAATACGTCCCCAAGGCCACGCTCAACAAAAGAAGTGGTTGCCCCTCGACCTCCGGTATCAAATACCGCGACATTAGCAAGAAACTGTCTTAAAAATCGGTCTTGTTCGGCTTGATTATCGACACCAAATTCTTGCTGGGCAAAACCTAACGCGGCCAAATAGGTGTAACGCGCATTACCGGAAGTTTTTGGATTCGGGAATACGGATGACACATCGTCGCGAGCCAAATCATCCCAGTTCTGAATATTTTTCGGGTTACCTTTGCGAACTAAAAATGCGGTTGTTGAATAATAAGGTGAGCTCGCATTAGGAAATTTATCTTGCCAATTAGCGTCGATTAATTTTCCCCGATCATGCAGAACTTGGACGTCGGTAACTTGGTTGAAAGTCACCACATCCGCTGCAAGCCCTTGTAAAATAGAACGAGCTTGAGCGGAAGAACCGCCATGAGATTGACGTATTTCTACCGTTTGCCCAGTTTTTTCTTGCCAATGCTTAGCAAATAGCGGGTTATAAGCATTGAAAAGCTCACGAGCGATATCATACGATGAGTTAAGAATGGTTTGATCGGCGGCTGAAACATTGAATGTTCCAACCATGAGTAATGTGGCTAACGCCGACTTAATAAACTTCATATTTGATACTCCACAATTCCCGTTGCCAGCATGGCTTCCTGTTGCTTAGAGTATTAGGTAAATGGATTATAACAAAGCTTATTAATAGAACTTTTTGGAATAAAATCTAGCAATAAATTGTATGTCGATTAAACCGTGAGTTTTATAATAGACAGATGACCGAAGTGTGATAAAACAGCTTAGTCTGAACGACACCTCCATCACTCAGGCAACCAGCGGTGTACTGCTTAATCAAAAGATAAATGACTGAGGATAAACATGTGACTGATTTTCCAACCATTGAAGCGTATGTCGGACAAACACCATTAGTTCGTTTACAAAGATTAGCTCAAGATAGCTCGAGCACCGTTTTAGTCAAACTGGAAGGCAACAATCCGGCAGGTTCAGTCAAAGATCGTCCGGCGTTGAATATGATTGTTCAGGCTGAGAAGCGCGGTGATATTCATCCTGGAGATAGGATCATCGAAGCCACCAGTGGTAATACAGGCATCGCCTTAGCCATGGCTGCAGCGATTAAAGGCTACAAAATGACCTTAATCATGCCTGATAACGCAACCCAAGAGCGTAAAGATTCCATGCGTGCCTACGGCTGTGAATTAATTCTGGTCAGTAAAGAACAAGGCATGGAAGGCGCTCGTGATTTAGCTCTGCAAATGCAAGCCCAAGGTCAAGGCAAAGTGCTGGATCAATTTAATAATCCAGATAATCCCTTGGCGCACTTTCATTCAACTGGACCCGAAATTTGGCAGCAAAGCCAAGGACTGATTACTCATTTTGTCTCTAGCATGGGGACAACTGGCACCATCATGGGTACGTCACGTTATCTTAAACAGCAAAATCCACAAATCCAAATCATCGGCCTGCAACCGTCTGAAGGCAGCTCGATACCTGGAATCCGCCGCTGGCCAAAGGAGTATCTACCGGGGATTTTTGAACAGTCTCGGGTCGATGTGGTGATGGATATCAGCGAGCAAGATGCTGTTCAAACGGCGCGAGCATTAGCGACTCAAGAAGGGATCTGCGCTGGTGTAAGCTCTGGGGGCTCCGTATTTGCCGCGTTACAAATCGCTAAACAGAACCCGGGGGCAGTGGTTGTCGCAATCGTGTGTGATCGCGGCGATCGTTATCTCTCTTCTGGTCTATTTTCTTGAAACCAAAAGAGTATTTTTAAATGACATGATGAGCCTGTTCATCATGTCATTCACTACCTGCCCCATCGGTTGATTGCTCATTAATAGTGAAGTTTGTTATCCTCTGCGGCTGAGTTGTTGACGCTCAGAACAAACAACTGGCTAACCGAGTAACTAATACCATGAGTACATCCAACGCTTCTTGCATCGAGTCTTCCTCATCTCATACCCCGATGATGAGGCAGTATCTTAAACTCAAAGCAGAAAACCCCGATATTTTGCTGTTTTATCGCATGGGTGATTTTTATGAACTGTTTTATGATGATGCAAAACGTGCCTCGCAATTATTAGATATCTCTCTCACTAAACGCGGCGCTTCTGCCGGTGAACCAATCCCCATGGCTGGCGTACCTTATCATGCTGTGGAAGGCTACTTAGCCAAACTAGTGCAGTTGGGAGAATCCATCGCTATTTGCGAGCAAATAGGCGATCCGGCGACCAGTAAGGGGCCGGTTGAACGCAAAGTGGTACGCATTATTACCCCTGGCACCATCACTGACGAAGCCTTATTGTCTGAGCGTAGCGATAATTTGATTGCGGCGATTTATCATCAGGGCGGTAAATTTGGTTATGCGACCTTGGATATCACCTCTGGCCGTTTTCAACTCTCTGAACCAGATTCGGTAGAATCAATGTGTGCTGAACTGCAACGCACCGCACCGCGCGAATTGCTCTTTCCTGAAGATTTTAGCCCTGTACAGGTTCTAGCCAATCGCAAAGGTAACCGACGCCGCCCGATTTGGGAATTCGAACTCGACACCGCAAAACAACAGTTGAATCAACAATTTGGCACTCGTGACTTGGTAGGTTTTGGTGTAGAAAAAGCCAAACTCGGTTTATGTGCAGCGGGCTGCTTAATTCAATACGTAAAAGATACTCAGCGCACCGCCCTACCCCATATTCGTGCTCTGACTTTTGATCGCCAAGATCAATCGGTTATTTTAGATGCAGCGACTCGTCGTAACTTAGAATTAACCCAAAATTTAGCGGGCGGACAAGAGCACACCTTAGCTGAAGTCTTAGATCACTGTGCAACCGCGATGGGCAGCCGTATGCTCAAACGTTGGATTCACCAACCTACGCGTCATATCGACACCATCAATCAACGTTTGGATGGGATAACCGAGCTCAAACAAGACGCGCTATTTGCTGAACTTTCCCCAATATTAAAACAAATTGGCGATATCGAGCGTATCTTGGCTCGTTTAGCACTGCGCTCTGCTCGCCCACGTGATTTAGCTCGCCTGAGAAATGCGCTGCAGCAGTTACCTGAGCTCAACCAGCAAATGGCATCGCTGAAACACCCGTATCTATGTCAACTACGTCAAGATGCCCAGCCCATTGAAGTGCTCTCCCAACTGCTGGAACGAGCGATAAAAGACAACCCTCCAGTGGTGATCCGTGATGGTGGCGTGATTGCTGATGGTTATGATGCGGAACTGGACGAGTGGCGTAAATTAGCCGCAGGTGCTACCGAGTATCTCGATCAATTAGAAGCCGATGAACGTGAACGTCACGGCATTGACAGCTTGAAAGTCGGTTACAACAATGTCCACGGCTTTTATATCCAAGTCAGCCGCGGACAAAGCCAACTGGTGCCACCGCACTATGTTCGTCGCCAAACCTTAAAAAATGCTGAGCGCTACATTATTCCTGAGCTCAAAGCACATGAAGACAAAGTATTAAATTCCAAATCAAAAGCTTTAGCATTAGAGAAACAGCTTTGGGAACAATTGTTTGATCTGTTACTGCCTCACTTAGAGTGTTTGCAGACGTTAGCTTCAGCCCTTTCACAGTTGGACGTACTACAAAATTTAGCCGAAAGAGCAGAAAGCTTGGATTATTGTCGACCAACCTTAACCGAGAATATTGGCTTACAGATTCAAGCCGGTCGCCATCCGGTGGTTGAGCAAGTGATGAACGATCCCTTTATTGCTAACCCAATCACGCTCCACCAGCAACGTAAAATGTTGATCATTACCGGGCCGAACATGGGGGGTAAATCGACCTATATGCGCCAAACCGCCTTGATCGCCTTAATGGCGCACATGGGCAGTTATGTCCCAGCGCAATCGGCGACGATTGGTTTGTTAGATCGGATTTTCACTCGGATTGGCGCCTCTGATGATCTGGCTTCAGGTCGTTCCACGTTTATGGTCGAAATGACCGAAACCGCAAATATCCTACATAATGCAACGCAGCATAGTTTGGTATTGATGGATGAGATTGGTCGAGGCACCAGCACTTATGATGGGCTCTCTTTAGCGTGGGCCAGTGCCGAATGGTTAGCCACCAAAATTGGAGCCATGACCCTATTTGCTACTCACTATTTTGAGTTAACTGAACTGCCCAGCACTTTACCGCACTTGGCGAATGTTCATCTCGATGCGGTTGAGCATGGTGAAAACATCGCCTTCATGCACGCCGTACAAGAAGGGGCGGCCAGTAAATCCTACGGTTTAGCCGTCGCGAGCTTAGCGGGCGTACCTAAGGCTGTGATTACCAATGCCAAAAATAAACTCGCACAGCTTGAGCAACAGCGAGAGACGACCAAGAAACCATCAGCATCACTGGCTATAACTGATCAAATGAGCTTAATTCCTGAACCAAGTGAAGTTGAACAGCTACTCGCCGGTATTGATCCCGATGAGCTGACGCCACGTCAAGCATTAGAAGCCCTATATCGCTTAAAAAAATGCTTATAGATACAGCAGTATTAAAGCAAAAAGGCACCGTCGAGGTGCCTTTTCTACATCATTAAAGCCAATTAATTGTCGTTATCGACATTAAACAACGCTTCCATATTCAGCCCTTGTTTAACGAGGATCTCGCGTAGGCGACGTAAGCCTTCTACTTGGATCTGTCTGACTCGCTCACGGGTAAGATTAATTTCTCGCCCAACTTCTTCCAGCGTTGAAGGTTCATAACCCAGTAATCCAAAACGGCGCGCTAAGACTTCTTTTTGCTTTGGATTGAGCTCATCGAGCCAATTAAGCAAGGATAAGCGGATATCTTCATCTTGAGTCGATACTTCCGGATCAGAGTGATTAGAGTCTGGCAGAATATCCAACAATGCTTTATCGCCATCGCCACCAATCGGAGTATCAACAGAACTGATCCGCTCATTCAAACGTAGCATTTTATTGACATCTTCAACTGGCTTGTCCAGCTCAGCGGCAATTTCTTCTGCCGTAGGTTCATGGTCCAAACGCTGTGAAAGTTCACGTGCTGTGCGCAAATAGATATTGAGCTCTTTGACGACATGAATCGGTAGACGAATGGTACGAGTTTGATTCATCAGCGCCCGTTCGATGGTTTGACGAATCCACCACGTGGCATAAGTCGAAAAACGAAAACCTCGTTCTGGATCAAATTTTTCAACGGCTCGGATCAAGCCTAGGTTGCCTTCTTCAATCAAATCGAGCAACGCTAGACCACGGTTACTGTAACGGCGAGAGATTTTCACCACCAAGCGTAGGTTACTTTCAATCATTCGCTTGCGCGCAGCCTCATCGCCACGTAATGCACGTCGAGCGTAAAGGACTTCTTCTTCGGCAGTTAAAAGGGGTGAAAAACCAATTTCACTCAAATACATCTGTGTTGCATCTAAGCTTTTACTCGATGCATCGTATTCTTCTTTGAGGTTAATGGCGGATAGTTGCTCAACGTCAGACTCCGCTGCGCTGATAACTTCAGGGTCAAAATCAAAATCTTCGACTTTAGTGACTGAATTGCTGATACTCATAACGCCTCCCCTGGCGAGCTAGCAAGACATTACAACTTCAAATGTCGGCTACATAACTCATCACAAGCATGTTTATGGTAAGTAGCGTTGTGGATTCACTGGCTTACCTTGGTAGCGAATTTCAAAATGTAAGCGAACACTGGTGGTTCCTGAGCTGCCCATGGTCGCGATTTTTTGACCGGCAGTTACATTCTGACCTTCTTGAACCAGCAGTTGATCATTGTGAGCATAGGCACTCAGATAGTCATCATTGTGCTTAATAATGATCAAATTGCCGTAGCCGCGTAGCGCATTACCTGAATACACCACCGTCCCAGCCGCGGTAGAAACAATCGATTGACCTCGCTGACCTGCAATATCAATACCTTTGTTTCCTTGATCTCCTGCGGAGAAACCTTTAATTACTCTCCCTTTGGTTGGCCATAGCCACTTAGCGATTTTATCGTTATTTTGTGTCGGTTTAGTGACAGGCTGATTAGTAACATTTACTTTGGGTGTAGTTTCAACATACCTGTTTGTTTTCGGTTGTTCAATAGGCGTTGTAGGTGATTTGTTGACCGTTGTAGGGGGTTTCTTACTGTTTTGAGAGATCGATACAGGATTAGAGTCTTTGCTCTTCACTGGCACCGAGGGAGCGATAACAACAGGTGCTGGTACAGCCACAGGTGTCGACGCCGAAGCAACGCTACCAACCGAACTGACATTCGCTTTAGGCCGAGGTCCAGCCCCCGTTCCCGCATAAGCAGGAGGTGTATACACTGGTCCCCATAAACGCAGCTTTTGTCCAGGGTGAATCACATAAGGCGCTTGCAGGCGATTAAAACGGATAATATCGTTAACATCTTTGTCAGTAATATAAGAGATAAAGTATAAGGTATCGCCTTTTTTTACCTCATAGTAACTGCCTCGATAACTGCCACGAGGTATTGAGTTATAGTCTTTGTTCAGCCCCGAAACTGGCGCAGGTATGTTAACCGCACAACCAAATAGTAAGCAGCACAAACCAATCAGCCATCCATTTCGACACTGCCACTTTTTCATTAAGCTAATTCACCTGCCACTAAAGGTACAAAACGTACCGTTTCTACGCTTTGAGTTATCCATTCATCACCTTGACGAATAATACACAGCAATTGCTGCTCTTCCTCTCCGACTGGAATCACTAAACGGCCACCATCGGTTAACTGCTCAAGTAAAGCTTGCGGAACAATCGGAGCGGCCGCGGTAACGATAATCGCATCAAAAGGCGCTTTAGCCGCCCAGCCTTGCCAGCCATCGCCATGTTTAGTTGAGACATTATAAATATCCAATTGTTTCAAACGGCGTTTCGCTTCCCATTGTAAAAATTTAATACGTTCAATCGAAAAAACGTGATCAACCAATTGAGCAAGTACCGCCGTTTGATACCCCGATCCGGTGCCAACTTCTAAAACTCGGCTATGTGGCTTTAAAGACAATATTTGAGTCATTTTGGCCACAATGTAAGGTTGTGAGATCGTTTGTCCAAGACCAATCGGTAACGCATGGTTATCATAAGCTTGATGCATCATCGCTTGTGACACAAACCGCTCTCTCGGCAAAGCGTGGATGGCAGATAATACCGCTTGATCATCAATTCCTTGCCGCACTAAATACTCAATCAGTTTATCCGCCTTAGGATTACTCATCTTTTATACCTTTAACCACGTCGCCATTGCACCGAGCGACTCATGAGCAGTTAAATCAACCAGTATCGGCGTCACTGACACACATTTTTGCTCAACCGCATAAAAGTCGGTGCCTTCTCCCGCGTCTTGCTCTCTTCCTGGAGGTCCGAGCCAGTAGATCTCATGCCCTCGTGGATCTTTTTGTTTGATCATATTTTCAGCATGATGACGAGCACCAAGTCGGGTGACTTGCGTTCCGGTTAATTGATCAAAAGGAACATCTGGAATATTTATATTAATCAATCGATTCGTTGGAATGGGTGAGGATAAGTGCTGCAAGACGATTTGACGAGCAATCTTACCTGCTGTCGCGAAATGGGTATTACCGACCAAAGAGAAGGCAATCGACTGTACGCCCAGAAAATGCCCTTCCATGGCCGCAGCAACCGTCCCAGAATAAAGCACATCATCCCCTAAGTTAGCTCCATGATTAATCCCGCTTAATACTAAATCGGGTAAATCATGTTTGAGTAATTCGTTAAGAGCAAAATGAACGCAGTCGGTTGGCGTGCCTTGTACAGAATAGGTATTCGGCTCAATTTTTGTTACTCGTAATGGTTGCTCTAAAGTCAGAGAATTTGAGGCACCTGAGCGATTTCTATCCGGAGCAACAATGATAATCTCAGCCAAATCGGCTAATGCATAAGCCAGCGCCCGAATACCTTCGGCATAGACTCCATCATCATTACTCAATAAAATTTTTAATTTTTTATTAGTCATAAACTCGTTCAACTGGAATTTCTTCAATTAATTCACGGACGATAGAGGTCGCAAAGCTGCCCGCATCCAAAGTAAAGCTAAGCAATATATTATTATTGTCGACTTGCCACTGAAGTTGCTGAGGATGTAAAGCAATCACTCGTCTGTCGTGACGCATCCGGTTGCCGCGAATCAGTTTCATTAGATCCGGCTCTGCATCGAGTGCTTGTTGCTCTAAGGCTTGCGCAGCACCTTGAGTGGGTAGAGCATTATCTCCCGCCAGTGCCGCGGTAATTTGGACTTTCTGATCAGCTAACTGTTGATTGAATTGCGTCAGTTGATCGTCGCTAACCAGTTCAGAGACTCCGTCTTTTAATGCTATATCACCCGCAATAAAAGACTCAAAACATCCAGACTGAATTCGAGCAGAGACGATATGGTTAAAAATCCACGAACGGGCAGCAGATAAATACAGACTACGTTGATTTTGATTACGAGAGCGCACATTGTCACGCCCCCAACGCCGCGCTTCATGGAGATTGTTGCCATCTTTACCAAAGCGCTGTTGACCAAAATAGTTAGGTACGCCCTGATCAGCAAGCACCTGCAAACGCTGCACAACATTATCGATATCGCTCACTTCACTGAGCGTCAATTCAAAGTGATTGCCCTGCAAATCACCGGGACGCAACTTTTTATGATGACGATTCATCGCCAGCACTTGAATACTTGGGTATTGCTTTTCAAATGCAGTCAAATTCGGTAATTTTCCATCTGGAAGATAGACACTGAGCCATTGTTCTGTCACAGCATGCCGGTCTTTGAGCCCTGCCCAGCCGATATCTTTAGATTTTACACCACACGCCTTGGCCAGTTCATTCGCAACAAAACTGGTATTTTCTCCGGTTTTCCTAATGCACACCATGACGTGCTCACCTTCACCAGAAAAGGAATACCCTAAATCTTCGGTGACTTTAAAGTGCTCTGGTCGTGCTTTAATTTTTGCTTTCGCCGTCGGCTGACCACATAAGTAGGCCAGAGAAGAGAGAAGATCAGTCATTTTTTATTCCAATATCTGCCTACTCAACGCTCGTTAACGAAAACCTGAATTCATGGTAGGCAGTGAATGTATCCCATCGCTATCGTTCGATAACAATCTAGGAGTAAGATAAACAGACGGTATACGACTCGCATTCGATCATGCAGAGCGTTCACCAAGTCTTAAGCTTTTATTAATAATACCACGGCTTCGCAAGCGATCCCTTCTTTACGGCCAGTAAAGCCTAACCGTTCGGTGGTGGTTGCTTTGACATTAATGTTACTCGTTGCTGTTTGTAAGTCCTCAGCGATCACTTGACACATCGATTCAATATAAGGCGCCATTTTCGGCGCTTGAGCAATCAGCGTAATATCGGCATTGCCCAACTGATACCCCTGTTTGAGAACACGTTGATATACATCGCGCAGTAAAGCTCGACTATCAGCACCTTTCCATTGCTCATCCGTATCGGGAAAATGACGGCCAATATCACCGGCGGCAATCGCGCCTAAAAGCGCATCACACAAAGCATGCAACGCTACATCACCATCAGAGTGAGCAATCAGGCCCTGCTCATAAGGGATAGAAACACCGCCAATTATCACCGGGCCTTCACCGCCAAATTTATGCACATCAAAACCGTGGCCAATACGTATCATGCTGTTTCCTTTTTTCGACTTAAATAAAACTCAGCCAATGCCAGATCTTCTGGCTGAGTAATTTTAATATTATCCGCTCGCCCGCTCACTAAGCCTGGAGACAAACCTTGCCACTCAAAAGCAGAGGCTTCATCGGTAATGATCGCCTTTTGTTCTAAGGCTTGTTGTAGCGCCTGTAATAAAGGCTGACAACGAAACATCTGCGGCGTTAGCGCATGCCATAACGCTTGACGTTCAACGGTTTGCGAAATATTACCGTCCCCGTCACCACGCTTCATCGTATCGCGGACAGGGCTAGCAAGTATCGCCCCTACCGGATGAGATAATGCACGCTGAATTAACTGCGTAATATCACGCTCAGTGACGCAGGGTCTTGCCGCATCATGCGCCATCACCCATTCGCCTAATTGCTGTTCATCCACCAAACGTAGCGCGTTGAGTACCGACTCTGCACGCTCTTTTCCGCCATTGACCACCTTCACTCGGGGATGACTTGCTAATGATAAGGAAGAAAAGTAAGGGTCTTGCTGACTGATAGCAATAACAACCTGTCCTATCTGTGGGTGAGCCAATAACTGCTCAACCGTATGCTCTAATACCGTTTTTCCATTAAGCAGGAGATATTGCTTAGGACGATCAGCCTGCATTCGACTGCCAATCCCAGCGGCGGGAACAATGGCGGTAATTAATGGAACGTTCAAGGCGTTACCTCACCGATAATCCGATAAAAGGTTTCATTGTCTTTGACCATTCCTAACTCATGGCGGGCGCGCTCTTCAATCGCATCAAGCCCCTGCCGTAAATCATCGATTTCAGCAAACATCTCTTGGTTTCGTTGGTGCAAATTACTGTTCACTTGTTCTTGTACGTTAATTTCACTCGAGACCATTCGAAAGTCTACGATGCCATTTTTACTTAACCATAAATGGTATTGCAGCCAGCCAAATAGCAAAAATAAGGCTATCGCCAATACTCGCATCTTTTTCACCTTACTGATGGGAGCGGTACCTAATGAGAAGTACCGTCTACATTGACAGTTTACTTGCCCGCTTACTTATATCATAAGCGCCAAAATCAGGCGAGTAAGCTCACGGTTTAAGTCGTTGTCAATGAACAACTATCTCGAACGGTTTAACCAATAATCTCCAAACGACTTGGATCTGAAGCGAGACGACAAGTCAGTCAATCGCTACTCACATGAAGGCCCTACCTGAGTAGCGTTAACGATCCTCGCTCCTAGCCAACACCACCGCGCTTAATACGGATGGCTGCTGACTAAAAAGTATTAATTCATCGATAAAAACAGAAGTAATCCAAAACCTAAAATTAAACGATAAATCACAAAAGGGGTCATCCCCATTCGAGAAATGAGCTTTAAGAAAAAGAAAATACACAAATAGGCGCTAATAAACGAGGTGATCACGCCAGTAATTAAGAAATTAATCTGAATCGGTTCACCGCTCGTGATTAACTTAAGACCTAAGTATCCACCAGCTAAAGTAATAATTGGAATCGACATTAAAAATGAAAATCGCGCCGCAGCCTCGCGGGTAAAACCTAAATACAGCGCAGCCGTAATGGTTGCACCTGAGCGTGATGTACCGGGAATAATCGCTAACGCTTGTGCGACACCAACAAAAAGAGCCTGCTTCCATCCCGCTTGATACTCATCTTGGGCAAGACGAGCGTGCCTATCCACATACCAAAGCAGTAAGCCAAAAATGATCGTCGTTGTGGCAATCACCCACGCACTACGCAGATACAGCTCAACAATATCTTTCATTAATAAACCAAAAATACACGCGGGAATGGTCGCGAGAATGATCAACCAAGCCAGTTTTGCTTCTTTGCTGCGATCACCTTTGAAAATGGACGCAAAAAATGCTCGTAATAAGCTCACCACTTCATGGCGAAAATAAATGATCACCGCAGCTAAGGTGCCAACATGCACTGCCACATCAAAAGCTAAACCTTGATCTTCCCAGCCTAAAATAGCCGAAGGCAAAATAAGATGAGCAGAGCTAGAGATGGGTAAGAATTCAGTTAAGCCTTGGATCAACGCCAATATAAACGCTTCAAAATAAGTCATGATTATTCTCTAATTAACGGATTTACGGATGGAAAACCATAAAGGAATGAGAGTTAAAGAGTCGAGATCTGGCGTTGCTTGCCACACCTCTTGAACCGTTTGCTCGCTGCCAGGAATCAGCAACTGGGGCGACAATTCGTACAAAGGTTGGATAACAAAAGGATAATGATAAATATCCCGTCTTGGCAAGACGGGCGCTTCGCTCGATACTTGCTCACCATAAAGTAGTAAATCCAAATCTAACGTTCGATCTTGAAACTTCTTTGCGTTAATCTCTCTTCCCCAACGCCGTTCTATATCCCGTAATTTCTCTAGCAAAACGGGTAAAGAGAGCGTGGTAGTGATCTCCGCAACCAGATTATAAAAAGCATGGCTATCAAAGCCGACAGATGGGCACTCATAAACCGACGATAAGCGCAGTCGATCCGTTAACGTCGCTAATTCACGACATCCAGCTTCAATATGTCGATGGCGTTGAACATTGGAACCAATACCAATATAACAAGTGATCATGCCTGTCCTCGTTCAATCACCACACCAACCCCTTTTGCTTGTGCTACCGCTCCCGGCTTGGTTAAACGGACCTTAACCCAAGGCACAGAAAAACGCTGCATAATCAGCTCAGCCACTTCTTCAGCAACTCGCTCTACCAATAAAAAACGCCCCTGTTCAATATGCTCAATCACCGCTTGACTGACTTGGGCATAATCCAATGCATCAGCCACATCATCGCTTTTGCCAGCAGGTTGATTATTATGAGCCATCTCCAAATCAAGCACTAATTTTTGCTTAATGGTCTGCTCCCAGTCATAAACACCAATGGTTGTGACCACAGTTAACTGCTCGATAAAAACTTTATCCATGGCAATATTGCCTCCTTTTTGCTGGTCGGATATCCAAATTGAGTAAAAAAACGGACTATTGGGGTTTATCACGATATCATATACCCAAACCACCTATTGATGCGAAACTCTCAAGATTTTTTGTTTCTTCATTGCCTTAATGACTATTTTTCAGGCTATTTAACAATTGCTTGCAATGATAACCGGCAACGCATGCCATCATTAAAAAACCGTCAGGTTGTCATTTTTTATCAGCAGGAAAAGTTAACGTGATGACCGCGTCCAAGACAACTTTTATCAGGTTTGGGTCACGTTAAAAATAAAGAAATCCTGAGACTATACCCAAACGACTTGGGGTTGCACGCCGTCGGCAAGTGAGTACATCGCCATGATATGTGATTGGGATAAACGAACGCAGCCAACACCGCTGTAGCTTCAATTAAGAAGGGGATATTCGTCGCATTAGAGAGAGTCCCCCGCTAAACATTGGCTTACCTTACAAACAATACGTAGCCAAACAACGACGGTAGAGGCCGCTATGACGCCACTAGCACTGATCATGATTATTTGCGCCTATTTACTGGGGTCAATTTCCAGTGCGGTATTGATCTGCCGATTACTGCGTTTGCCTGATCCTCGCGGCGTCGGCTCTCATAATCCCGGAGCCACCAATGTACTGCGCATTGCCGGTAAGAAAACCGCCTTGGCAGTGCTGATTTGTGACATGCTCAAAGGAACGATTCCTGTCTGGGGCGGTTATTACCTTAACATTGATCCTCTCATGCTCGGCTTAATCGGTATCGCGGCCTGCCTTGGTCACATGTATCCCCTATTTTTCCATTTCAAAGGCGGTAAGGGCGTGGCGACAGCACTAGGCGCCATTGCACCAATAGGCTTAGAATTAACCGCCATGGTCATTGTCACTTGGTTAGTGGTGGTCTTTATTTTCCGTTATTCCTCCCTTGCCGCACTGGTAACCGTTTTATTGACGCCTTTTTATACCTGGATGATCAAACCACACTATACATTGCCCGTCGCGATGCTCTGCTGCTTAATCGTGCTTCGTCATCAAGAGAACATCAAGCGTCTTTTTATCGGCACAGAGCCGAAAGTGGGCGAGAAAAAACCATAAAAAAACGGCCATGCTATGACCGTTTCCAATGAGAACCGTTACCGCTTGATTGATTAAGCAATCGGCGTCAGCTGGTCAATCGGCCAACGAGGCCTCGCTTGAACACTGAGCTCTGTAACATCACCATTTTTTAAGCGTTGCATCCCCGCATAAGCAATCATCGCGCCATTATCGGTACAAAATTCGGTACGCGGATAAAACACCTCACCGCCAATTTTCTCGGCTAGCTTGGCTAAATCGGCACGTAGCTGCTTATTCGCACTCACCCCACCAGCAATCACAATACGCTTCATTCCAGTTTGCTCGAGCGCACGTCGACATTTGATGACTAATGTGTCACACACTGCATCTTGGAACGCATAAGCAATATCAGCTCGAGTTTGCTCATCGTCACCATTGGCAGCAATGGTATTGGCTGTAAAGGTTTTTAAACCTGAAAAACTCATGTCTAAGCCCGGGCGGTCGGTCATAGGGCGAGGAAACTTAAAGCGTCCAGGCGTGCCTTTTTCTGCCAAGCGAGCCAACATCGGTCCTCCTGGATAATCGAGCCCCATCAACTTAGCGGTTTTATCAAACGCTTCGCCTGCCGCATCATCAATCGATTCACCCAAAATCGTATAATCGCCAATTCCCTTAACTTCCACCATCATCGAGTGGCCACCAGAAACCAATACCGCAACAAAGGGAAACGGTGGTGGATTATCTTCCAGCATTGGCGCCAACAAATGCCCTTCCATATGATGAACCGCCACCGCAGGAATATTCCAAGCATACGCCAAACTACGACCAATCGTCGCTCCGACCAATAAAGCGCCCACCAAACCGGGGCCGGCAGTATAAGCTATGCCGTCAATATCGGCGGGAGTCAGCTTAGCCTCCGCCATGGCGGCTTTAATCAGTGGAATGGTTTTTTTCACGTGATCACGCGAAGCCAGCTCCGGTACCACACCACCATAATCGGCGTGCAGTTTTACTTGGCTATACAATTGATGAGATAAAAGACCTTTCTCATCATCATAAATCGCGATTCCAGTTTCATCGCAAGAGGTTTCAATTCCAATAATGCGCATAGTATTCTCAGCATGCTGTCTGCTAGAAGCTGTTGACCGTGGTCGAACAGCCGCCAATAATCAAAATTCCGCTCATGTTACCTCGGCTTGGCATGACAAACAAACTTTGTACAGACAGTAAACAACAAAGTACTTTACAAAGCGGTCACGATAGGATTAAAATTCCGCACCATTTTTGATCAAGCTGGTTATCGCTCTAGTCGACAAGCTATCTTGTTACTTTGGCCACAAAATACCAGCGTTAACGAATTAACCCCTGAGGTGAAAGGCATATGCCAATAGTTAAAGTACGTGAAAACGAACCGTTCGACGTAGCACTACGTCGTTTCAAGCGCTCTTGCGAAAAAGCAGGTATCCTTTCTGAAGTGCGTCGTCGTGAGCACTACGAAAAGCCAACTACTGTTCGCAAACGTGCTAAAGCAGCAGCTCAAAAGCGTCACGCTAAGAAGCTAGCTCGCGAAAACGCTCGTCGCGTTCGCCTGTACTAATAACTGATTCCAAAAAAGGAATAAAGTTATGGCTCTGATTGACACTCTCAAAGAAGAGCAAAAATTAGCGATGAAAGCCAAGGACAAAGCGCGCCTTGGCACTATTCGTTTGGCCTTAGCCGCCATTAAGCAACGTGAAGTTGACGAACAGATTACTCTGAACGACGACGACATTTTGGCTGTGCTGGTGAAAATGGTTAAACAACGTCGCGACTCTGTTACGCAATATGAAGCCGCTAATCGTCAAGATTTAGCAGATGTGGAAAAAGCGGAAATCACCGTTCTTGAGGAATTTATGCCTCAACCATTGAGTGAAGAAGACGTTATCGCCCTGATTGACAGTGCGGTGGCTGAATCTCAAGCCAGTGGCATGCAAGACATGGGTAAAGTGATGGCGCTGATCAAACCACATATTCAAGGGCGTGCAGATATGGGTAGAGTAAGCAGTTTAGTTCGCGCTAAACTCGTTTAATCCCACACCCAAATGCATCAAGCCGTGCTATCCTCTGGTAGGCACGGCTTGTTCGTATCTACACTTTTGGTTTTTCTCTCTTTCTTTTAGGTTGTATGGCAGGACAAATTCCTCGTAGTTTCATTGATGATCTTCTTGCTCGACTCGATATTGTCGACATCATCGACGCACGTGTAAAACTTAAAAAAAAGGGCAAAAACTACGGCGCTTGCTGCCCATTTCATAATGAGAAAACCCCTTCGTTTAGCGTCAGCCAAGAAAAACAGTTTTATCACTGCTTTGGTTGTGGTGTGCATGGCAACGCGATTGATTTCCTTATGGAATACGAGCGACTGGAATTCCCTGAAGCCATTGAAGAACTTGCTTCTTATCTAGGGTTAGAGGTTCCACGCGAAGAGCGCTACAACAACAGTCAGTCAGCCTCAAATTCAACACCGCGCGTTAATAGCGATGAAAAACGCACACTGTATGATTTACTAAGTAACATCGCACAGTTTTATCGTCAGCAATTAAAAACCCCAGCCGGGCGAGGCGCAATCGAGTATCTCAAAGATCGAGGCTTATCCGGTGATATAGCACAACAGTTTGGCATTGGTTACGTACCTGACGAGTGGGACTTAGTACGCCGTAATTTTGGCCAGCATCCACAAACTCAAGAGATGCTGGTGACGGGTGGAATGCTGATAGAGAACGAGAGTGGCAAACGCTACGACCGTTTTCGTGGTCGAGTCATGTTTCCGATTAGAGATCGCCGGGGTCGCGTGATTGGCTTTGGTGGTCGAGTGATTGGTAATGGCACACCTAAATACCTTAACTCGCCAGAAACGCCGATATTCCATAAAGGTAAAGAGCTTTACGGCCTGTATGAAGTGATGCAAGCTCATCGCGATCCAGTACAGATACTGGTCGTTGAGGGCTATATGGATGTGGTCGCTTTAGCCCAATATGGTGTTGATTATGCGGTTGCCTCACTGGGTACCGCGACCACTGGCGACCACTTACAACTGCTGTTTCGTCAAACCAATACCGTTGTCTGTTGCTATGATGGTGACCGAGCCGGCAGAGAAGCGGCCTGGCGAGCTTTAGAAAATGCGCTAAGCTATCTTAAAAGTGGCAATATTCTTAAGTTTCTTTTCTTGCCCGATGGTGAGGATCCTGACAGCTACATCAGAAAGCACGGTAAAGAAAATTTTGAACAAGCCGTACAGAATGCAAAACCGCTCTCGAGTTATCTTTTTGAAAACCTGATTGAGACCCACAAACTCAACTTAGGTACCGTAGAAGGAAAATCAACCCTACGCACCTTAGCGAATGAGTTGATTAATAAAATCCCAGATATTGGCTTTCAACAAGAGTTGGATGAAAAGCTCGATAAACTCACGGGCTTTATGAGCCATGGAAAACAACGTCGCACTCAACCAACAAGCGAGCGACCACAACCGCACAAAGAGCTAAAACGCACCCCAATGCGTGAAGTTATCGCTTTGCTTGTGCAAAATCCGAGCTATGCTGAAATGGTGCCGGAATTGTCGAGTGTCAAACACTTAGCCATTCCCGGTTTAAGTTTGCTGGTCAATGTGGTTGAAAATTGTCAGCAACACCCCCATATCACTACCGGTCAATTGCTTGAGCATTGGCGTAATAATGAACATGAAGCACTGCTGTCTCGTCTGGCAAGTTGGGAAATCCCCCTTGTCGAAGACAACCAAGAAGAACTATTTTTAGACTCATTGGACAAAATTCTTGCCCAGTGTGTAGAAAAACAAATTGAAAACTTGCAGGCGAAAGAAAGAAGCGTCGGTTTATCAACCGATGAAAAAAGGGAGCTCATAGCATTAATGCTAGAATTGAAAGCGTAACCCAGTTTAAATAGTCAGCAACGAATAAATTTGTTAATATACATGGTTTGCATTTCGCACACTATTCTTTCACCAGATACGAAGTTGGATACCGTCTATGGATCAAAATCCGCAGTCACAGCTAAAATTACTTGTCATCAAGGGCAAGGAACAAGGCTATCTGACCTACGCCGAAGTAAATGACCACCTACCTGCTGAGATCGTCGATTCTGAGCAAGTGGAAGATATTATTCAGATGATCAACGACATGGGTATTAAGGTAGTAGAAACTGCTCCTGATGCCGATGATCTCGCTTTAAGCGACGATAACACGATCACTGATGAAGATGCCGCTGAAGCCGCTGCCGCAGCGCTTTCAAGCGTAGAAAGCGAGATTGGTCGAACTACCGATCCTGTACGCATGTATATGCGTGAAATGGGAACCGTAGAGCTGCTAACTCGTGAAGGTGAAATTGATATCGCTAAACGCATTGAAGAAGGTATTAACCAAGTTCAAAGCGCCGTTGCTGAATATCCCGGTACGATTCCTTATATTCTTGAGCAGTTCGATAAAGTTCAAGCAGAAGAGTTACGCCTAACCGATCTGATTTCCGGTTTTGTTGACCCGAATGAAGATGAAACTACTGCGCCAACCGCGACGCACATCGGCTCTGAGCTGACTGGTGCTGATCTCGATGACGAAGACAGTAAAGACATCGATGAAGACGAAGATGAAGACGAAGATGGTGACAGCACCGACGATGCCGAAGAAGATACTGGTATCGATCCTGAACTGGCACTAGAAAAATTCACTGAGTTACGTAATAAATATCAAAACTTACAGTTAGCGATCAACGAACACGGTAATGACAGCTCAACAACTCAGCAAGCTTCTGAGTTAGTACTGGATATCTTCCGCGAGTTTCGTCTAACGCCTAAGCAGTTTGATCATTTAGTCACCACACTGCGTAACTCAATGGAACGTGTTCGTACTCAAGAACGCTTGATCATGAAGACCGTGGTCGAAGTCGCTAAAATGCCGAAAAAGTCATTCATCGCCCTATTTACGGGTAATGAATCGAGCGAAGCATGGCTAGATCAAGTCCTTGCGACCGATAAGCCTTACGTTGAAAAAATTCGCGCCAATGAAGAAATGATCCGTCGTTCTATTCAAAAGCTGCGTATTATTGAACAAGAAACCTCACTTGATGTGAACCGCATCAAAGACATTAGCCGTCGCATGTCAATTGGTGAAGCGAAAGCTCGCCGAGCGAAAAAAGAGATGGTAGAAGCCAACCTACGTTTGGTTATTTCGATTGCCAAGAAATACACCAACCGTGGTCTACAATTTTTGGATCTGATCCAAGAAGGTAACATTGGCCTAATGAAAGCGGTAGATAAATTTGAATATCGCCGTGGTTATAAGTTCTCAACCTATGCAACGTGGTGGATTCGCCAAGCCATCACCCGTTCTATTGCTGATCAAGCGCGCACCATTCGTATTCCAGTTCACATGATCGAAACGATCAACAAACTGAACCGAATTTCGCGCCAGATGCTGCAAGAGATGGGTCGTGAGCCTCTGCCTGAAGAATTAGCGGAACGCATGCAAATGCCGGAAGATAAAATTCGCAAAGTGCTCAAAATCGCCAAAGAGCCAATCTCAATGGAAACGCCAATAGGTGATGATGAAGATTCACATCTAGGTGATTTTATTGAAGATACTACGCTTGAACTGCCTCTAGACTCAGCCACGGCAACGAGCCTAAGAGCCGCAACAAGAGACGTTCTGGCTGGCTTAACACCACGTGAAGCTAAAGTGTTACGGATGCGTTTTGGTATTGATATGAATACAGACCACACTCTTGAAGAAGTGGGCAAACAGTTCGATGTTACTCGCGAACGTATTCGTCAAATCGAAGCCAAAGCACTGCGTAAACTTCGTCACCCAAGCCGCTCAGAAACTCTGCGCAGCTTCCTTGATGAATAACTAAAAACCAACGTGTTTAAAAGGTGAGCAAATGCTCGCCTTTTTTATTACCCCAAATGCTAAGTGAATAAAAACTAAGCGCTATTACCCTATTTTCCGGCTAGACAGACACCCAGCCTTCCCCTATAATCACACACCTATCGGCCCCTTAGCTCAGTGGTTAGAGCAGTCGACTCATAATCGATTGGTCCGCAGTTCAAGTCTGCGAGGGGCCACCAAATTCTAGAAGGTTAGTAAGCGTAGTGTTTACTAACCTTTTTTTGTGCCTGACGATTTTGGGTCAGGTAAGCCCCGATCATGCACTCTTCTCTTTCTCACTCAAGCTACTTTTTAGTACTCTGTATCATTACCGATGAGAGCGGAGATTATTCTTATTGATAACCGCAAGAGAGAAAGGCTTTGCGCCAGATTCAAGAGCTTGTGCCAATTCTGAGACCTTTCGGTAATAAGTTACTCTTCGCCCCGATAAAGTGGTGAGCTTTAGTGCTACTGGTTGATATGCTTTCATTGTGTGTTCTCATTATCTGTTTGCTGAGTAAATTCTTGCAAAGCCTGTAGCGCCTTTTCAGCCAGAGTGCTTTGCACAAAAATATGGTCGTGATAATAACCAGCAATCACATTAGCACTGATCCCATAAGACGCTAACTTAGTCGCGAACGCAGCGGTTAAACCTACCGCCTCTAAACTAGAATGCACGGTAAGTGTGATTAAGCTAAAAACGCTATCAAACTTGAGTTGGGCGGCTTTGGCTTGTTGCTCTAATAACACTAAAGTTAAGCCCTCTTGCTCTCGACATGTTGCGATTGGATCTAGGTGCCAATACTCAGATAACGGCCCCTTCACGGTACAAAATACGTAATTGCCCTCGATGATCTGTGGTGACATCGACTTTAGTAATACCTCTAACTCTCTAATTGCTGACATTTTCTAACCTTATCTACTACCTACAAACGTGAAGAATATACGGTGAAATAAAATAAGTTTAATTCATAATATTAATCAAACATTAGAAAGGCTAATATCCTGCACTACATAAACTAAATAAATACAAGAAAGAGAGAAATAGATTGCTGTTACATGGTTGCTTTAACGTTTGGCTACGATAAAAAACTTACTTATCATCATCACACTCATTCACTCAACAATGGATTCCAACAGGATAAAAAACTGAAAAATACAGATTAAATAGCATTTTAAATAAAGAATGCTTCACAAAACAAACGACCACCAAATCAAGGTCAATTTTTGAAATTAAAATTCAAAATAAAATCAATAATCGGACTTTAATTTCAATTAAAAAACAAAAAACCAGATAAAAACACCAATAATAACAAATCAAACAGTCACATATTCCAAATTTTTAAAATCGCGTTATGATACACGAAAATGACCTAGAAATGAGCCATATCCAAGGGCACCTAGCCACTCCTTCAGGGCCTTTTGAAAAATAAAATCTATTTTTATTAAATGGTTATATACCAAAGCCTCTTAGAGTGAAGAGAAAACGGCAAGTGCATAAAACGCCATGAACATCGATACACGATGTGCTTGGGATGAACGAACGCGCGGCCAACACCGCTACAACTTTAAGTCGTTTGGGTATACCCGCGTACTTTGATTGATATTATTGGGTAAGAATCATATGTTGGAAAGCATTGGCATCGTTAACCTTTGGGCCTATTTGGTCGGCGTTTTTTTAATTGTTATTGTTCCAGGGCCAAATTCTATCTTCGTGCTAACGGCTAGCGCAAAGTATGGTGTGCGTGGCGGATATAAAGCGGCAATGGGCGTCTTTACTGGTGATGCACTGCTGATTTTTTTAGCCTTTTTGGGCGTGGCTACCGTGGTCAAAAACTCACCGGCCTTGTTTCATGCCATTCAATATTTGGGTGCGGCTTACCTACTTTATCTCGGTATAAAAACCATTACTCAGAGCTTACGAGTTAAAGAGTCTCAGCCTGAGGTGAAATCAGTTCAAGGCAGTAAAGGGATCTATTTTAAAGCGTTAGGGCTGAGTATCCTCAATCCTAAAATGATTATTTTTTATGTCTCATTTTTTATTCAATTTATTGATTTTAATGCGCAAAGTACCGGTTTATCGTTTTTAGTTTTGGGCGCAATTTTGCAGCTGTGTAGCATGCTTTATCTCTCGCTACTGATTTTTGCTGGTTTTGGGATCACGAATAAAGTCAAACAACATAAAAAACTAGCGACGCTATCCAATACTTTTATTGGCTCACTGTTTGTGATGTTTGCGCTAAGACTGGCTTTAACCGCTTAATCTTTCGCCATAAAAACTTCATCACAATGCCGCCTCGCTGACACAAACCCCACTTAGCATAACGTCAAGATCACAGTTTGTGAGGACGTTATGCTATCTACGAGCCCTTTTAAATTACCCCGTAAAACCCCTTTTGGACTGGCTGAACACTTTGCAGAATGGGCAACAGGATTAAGTCAACTCGATAAATTTTATCATCAGCGTCCCGCACAATGCTCCAGCGCGGAATTTTTACGTTTTACCTTAGAGATATTAGGAATTGATTATCGCGTCACTAAGGGCTGCGTATCACAAATACCAACAACGGGCACGACCATTGTCGTCGCTAATCATCCTCTCGGATGTGTTGAAGGCATTATCCTTGCTGAACTGCTGCTATCGGTTCGTAATGACGTCAAAATTCTCGCCAATCACTATTTAAAAACGGTGCCAGAGATCGATGAGCTGTTTATTGGTATCGATGTATTTGCCCGCGAGAATGCCAGTCATGCCAATCTATCAGCCTTACGTCAAGCTCATCAGCATCTTGCCAATGGGGGTGTTTTATTGATGTTTCCTGCTGGGGAAGTCTCACAGTGGGTAGACAATAAACCGCAGCGAGTCGAGGATAAAGAGTGGAGCCAATCAGTCAGCCGTTTAGTGAAAAAACATCAAGCGACCGTCTTACCAATCTATATTGATGGCCAAAACTCAAAACGATTTTATATGGCTGGAAAGATACATCCATTACTTCGCACACTCTTACTGGGTAGAGAGCTACTCAACAAACAGCAAAGTTGTATCGAAATAGCGATAGGAGAAACCATTGCTTGCTCAGAAATCGCCACCTTAGATGATCAACAACTGGTTAATTATTTACGCTTAAACACCTATTTATTACAAAATCAGCGCTGGATAACTCGCGATAAAACGCAGCAAGATAGAAGCCTACCACCTGTCGTTGAAAGGCTGAGCGACGAGATGTTACAACAAGATATTGATACTCTACCTCAAGAATGTCATTTATTGGATCATCAACACTTTAGCGTATATTGTGCCAGTGCCGAGCAAATTCCGGCAATCTTGCATGAAATTGGTCGAGTCAGAGAGTTGAATTTTCGCCACGTCGGTGAAGGAACTGGGCTTGCCTTAGATATTGATCACTTTGATCGCGATTACCTGCATCTTTTTATTTGGGATCGGACAGAACATGCGTTAGTTGGCGCTTATCGTCTCGGATTGGTCGATAAATTAGTCGAGCGACACGGTATGCATGGCTTATACACACGCACTTTGTTTCATTACGATCAGCGTTTTATCGATAATATGGGTAAATCTATTGAGATGGGGCGTTCGGTGGTCGATAGTGCTTATCAAAAAAGCGTCGCGCCATTACTGCTGCTCTGGAAAGGCATTGCGACCTATATTGATCGCCACCCTGAATACACACACCTTTTTGGCCCAGTCAGCATCAGCAGTGATTACAGTGAACTTGCACGTCAATTACTCGCCGATACCATGACACTGCACTATTACGATCAAGAACAGGCCAATTTAGTCAGTGCCAGTCACCCACTATCGAGTACCTATCAGCTATGGAATGCCAGCTTACTGTCAGCCCTAGCAGACCTGCAGCTTTTATCACGAGTGATCGCGCGTATTGATGATGGCAAAAGCATCCCTGTTTTATTGCGCCAATATTTAGGCTTAAATGGCCGTTTGGTTTGCTTTAACGTCGATCCTGATTTTAACGACTCATTAGATGGGTTAATTATGGTCGATTTACGTCAAGTTCCGGTACGAACGCTCGCCCGTTATATGGGGGTTGAAGCCGCTCATCGCTATTTAACGCAGCATAATTCAGAGTAAAAATCAGGCACGCCCATCAAAGCAGCGTGCCTGATTTTTTGATTACTTTGCTATACCCAAACAACTTGGCGTTGCAGGCTACGTTGTCCTTACATTCTCAGCTTACGAAGCCAATATTAAACCGATGACGTTGCCGTAGTGGGATCTTCGCTTTGTAAATCATCATCATGCTCTTCCATTCGCCAAGGCAAACTCCCCGGTGAAATATGTAAAAAGTGCAGATACTTCTCAAATTGATCCAAAATATCATTGATGATATCGCGCTCTTCATAACCATAGACATCGTAGGCTTGACCTCCCCGACGAAGAAACACTTCCGCTCGATAATAATAATCATCATCGATTTGTTTCTCTTGCTCGGAAGCAAACTCGGGCATCTCATAAGCACGCAGGCGAATCTCATAAATAAACTCCACTTCGCCCGCTTTCTCAACATCAATAATGCAGCGAGTATTGAGATCATCAAAGGTCACTTTTGCTTGCCAACCTTTATGTTCAAGCTCCTGCTTAACGGTGTTCATAGCAGCCAGTCCGGTCTGCTCGATGAATTTCTCCACACTAGTTTTAGCCGGGAAATCAATAAGGTGCGATAGTCGCTTTTTCCAATTGGTTTTGCCTTGCAGATGCACAGGTAACTTCATATCGTGCTGTAAACTGGTCTCATGATGCCCTTCAATCACTAACGCTCGCCACATGCCAATACCACCAATTAACATGATAATGGCAAACGGTAAGGCACTAACGATCGAGGCGGTTTGTAAGGCGCTGAGTCCCCCCGCAAGCAGTAACACCGAAGCAACCAGTCCTTGAGTCACCACCCAGAATGTACGCTGCCAGACTGGAGTATGCATTGCACCGCCCGATGCTAATGAATCAATCACTAATGAGCCTGAATCTGATGAAGTGACAAAGAAGGTGATGATCAGCAATACCGTAATAAAGGAAACCACGGAAGAGAGAGGCAGAAGCTCAAACAACTGAAAGAGCGCGACAGCATGATCGGCCTGCACATCGGTAATCAGTGAGGTATAACCTTCAACCATAATCAGATGCAGTGCGGTGTCGCCAAAAATAGAGAACCAAAGGAAGGTAAAGATCGACGGTACCAACATGACCCCGACCACAAATTGTCGAATCGTGCGGCCGCGACTTATTTTGGCAATAAATAGCCCAACAAAGGGTGCCCAAGCTATCGTCCAGCCAAAAATAAACAGAGTCCAGTTACCAATCCAGTCGCTTGATTCATAAGCTTGCAGACTAAATGTTCGTTCAACAATATTACTTAAATAACTTCCCGTATTTTCTAAAAAGGTTTCTAAGATAAATATTGTGGGTCCAACGATAAATACGAAGAGCATCAAACTGATCGCTAACAGCATATTAATAATCGATAAACGCTTAACACCTTTATCCATACCTGCAAGCACTGAAAATAAAGCTAAGCAAGTAATCACCGCAATCGCACTAATTTGGAAAGGCACACCCACTTCGACGCTTGGCCATAAATAGTTAACCCCTGCGTTAATTTGAGCAACCGATAAACCTAATGTCGTAGCAATACCAAATAAGGTGCCGAGAATCGCGAATATATCGACAATATGACCAATGGGGCCATGAATTCGCTCACCAATCAAAGGATATAATGTTGAGCGCATTGATAACGGCAAACCATGCCGAAAAGCAAAATAAGCTAAACACAAACCAACCAAACCATAAATGGCCCAGATATGAAATCCCCAGTGGAAATAGGCAATTTGCATAGCTTGTTTAGCCGCTTCAATAGTTTCTCCGCTGCCTGTTGGTGGCGAGGCATAATGCAATACCGGTTCTGCGACACCGAAGAAAAGTAAAGCAATACCGTATCCTGCGGAAAAGAGCATCGCAAACCAAGCTGGAAAGCTATATTCAGGCTCAGCATGATCGGGGCCAAGTTTTATATTTCCCCAGCGCGTAAAAGCTAATGAGACAATAAAAATCAAAAATAAGGCGACCGCTAACATATAGAACCAACCAAAGGTTTCGGTTATATAAGCTAACGTCGTCGAAAAAACCTCACCAGCTAGACTAGGATTTGATATGGTTCCTACTACCATTAGTGCTATGACAATTACCGCCGGAATAAAAACCGGAATAAGCACAGTCGAGTTAGATTTCTCTAACTTATCAATCATAAAGCCTCCTGCTTTATTAGTTCTTATTGAAAAAAAACCTCCTCATCATATAACATTTTGACTCTCACTGCGAATGACACTATCAACTCAATAAAAATCATCGTCATAAAAACAAGCATCAATAACAATGAAATTCATTTTAAAACAGTAAGTTAAACAAAATTAACGTGTCATTTTAAAATAATTAAACGCAGTCGATAAATAGCCATATTTACAGGCCACATTGTGCAATTACTCGGAATTATCACTCGATAATTCTGCTAAAAAATATTCCGCTAATACTGCTAAAGAATAATAAAAATCATCTTCATCACAGGCGGATTTTAAGCGTTGTAAATAGAGCGTCGCCCACGGAAAAAGATGATCCGTTAATAGCTCGATAACCGCAGATTCTTGACCTTGTTCGAGAAAATGAGCAAGGGCTAATAGCATTAATCCAAATTGATCTTCTGGTTCCTGACGGGCGAGTTGCACCGCTAAACCATGACGCTGGAGAAATTGACGATAAGCCAAGGTACTTTCACCCATCACGATATGCTCATGATCTAAGTATACCGATCCCCAAGGCGGAGCGGGCATATCCCCTAGCCCTTCGAATAGTACGCTAAAGCGCTCAGGTTGTGGCTCTGGTAGACGATGGCACACGGTTTCGATAACCTTAGGATCGCTCCAAGAGAAATAATTGGCTAATTGAGGCAGATCGTGTAACGCATACTGCGCAGGCTCGCTCTGCGGTGAATAGTAAAATAAACTACCAAGGATTCGAGGAACAATGGCTAACATTGGCTTTCCTTTCTGTTTTAAAAAGTACTCAGCCCGTGAGCCAACTCCCAGCGAATTCGCTTAAAGTCGCTGCTCTCACAGGCTGAACGGTACACACTGTTTAGGAGAAGAATACGCTCAAAGTATCCTCCCAACCGCCACTACATGGTTATCCACCATAAGTTATAAAAGGTAATACGTGAGGCCAGCTCGCCAAGGATCATCAGTGCCGCACCGCTAAAAAGCAAAGGTTTAACGGCTTGTTTTTTCAGTAAGACCCACAAAGCAAGCACCAGCGCGATGGTCATCGCGAACAAATACGTGTACCAAAACATCGTTTGTGCATTCACTAAATGCGGTACTTGCTCGGTTAAAAACGCCATATAACCGGTACGAGTTGCAAACGAAATCGCCGCTCCCACGATGACCGCTAACGCACCGAGTCGTTTAGCACCGAGTGCTAAAGCACACATCCCACCAGAGATAGCAACAGTTAGCCACAAATGCAGCGACGTATAATGGCTATTCCAAGCCGGGACGGTTGCCAATTGATAAACCTGCGTAATCGACCAAGCAAAAGCTAGGCCTAATAGTACGGCAATCCCATTCAACCATTGGTGCAATGTATCGGTAACAGTAACGTTAAACTTGCTTTTCAGTATATCGCGCAGGCGAGGAGCACTGAGTGCCACCGTTAAAAAAGCACAACCAAAATAGAGGCCACTTAAAACAATTTCATTACTCATCGGTGAACGGAATAAACCAAACAGCAAATTAATCGCACGCTGAGGTTGTCCCATATGTAAGCCACCAATCGCCATGCCTACAGCAAATAAAATTACGGCAACCAGATTGATTTTATGACGCTGAGCATTGGTAATTTGTCCAACAAGACCAGCAATAAAAGCCAATAACATCATACCAACCGCGGTTTGGCCTAAAACCGTGAAAAAGACTAAAGGTAATTCATGCATCGTTTATACCTCTGAAGGGTTTTGAACAGCACCGGTTTTATCACCAGTCATACGGGCATCCGCGTGTGCTTTAATCACTAAACTGGGTTTGGTCAGTTGCGGATCCGGTAAGGGTGCGACCGCATTGGTATCGCCATATTTGGCGCGTAATGTGGCTATCTCATCAAAATCAAGCGCGCGCTGTGGACAAGACTCGACACACACGGGTTTTAAACCTTGAGCCACTCGCTCATAGCAACCATCGCACTTCGACATCACTTTCTTTTGTTCATCAAACTGCGGCGCACCATAAGGACAACGCATTTCACAATAGCGACAACCAATGCATTTATCTTGATCAACCACCACTAAACCATCTTGTTTCCGTTTATGCATCGCTCCTGTCGGGCAACCTTTCACACACGTTGGTTCAGCACAGTGATTACAGGAGATCGATAAGTAGTAGTTGAAGGTATTTTGCTGCCAAGCATTGCCTACTTTCTGCCACTCACCACCACCATACTCGTATACTCGGCGATATTTTGGGCCTACCTCTTGCGCCTTCTCATCTTTACAACTGATTTGGCACGTTTTGCAGCCAGTACATTTGGATGAGTCGACAAAAAAGCCATATTGTTTCATTTAAAAATCTCCTCAGACGCGCTTAACGTCGACCAAATTGGTGTGTTGTGGGTTACCTTTAGCTAACGCCGTTGGCCGTAGCGAGGTTAGTCGGTTGATACAGCCACCAACATCAACACCTTGTTTATTGGTCTGCGCCCATGCGCCCTCTGGCATCGCCGTTACACCGGGCATAATGCGTGGTGATACCTTCGCTTTAATTCGTACTCTTCCTCTGTCATTAAAGACTTCGACAAAGTCATCATTGTGGATACCTCTCGCTTGAGCATCGATAGGGTTGATCCACAAAACATCCGGCGCAACTTCTTTCAATTGAGCAACGGACGAATACGTTGAGTGGCAATGACCTTTGGTATGAAACCCTGTCAATTGCAACGGATATTTATTCAGCATCGGTTTATCTTCGATACCTTCAACGGCTGGCCAGTATTCTGGAATCGCCGAAATTTTATCTCCGGGCAGTAATTGCCATTGAGTCGCCAATTCAGCCAATTGCTCTGAATAAATCTCAATTTTTCCTGATGGCGTTTTCAGCGGATGTTGCTGTGGATCATCACGAAAATCTTTTAACGCAATATGTTTACTGCTATCGGCGATCCGGCGATCAATCACGCCCATACCATCGGTTTGCTCAAATGGAGGCAAATGCGGTTCTTGTTTACGCACTTGGTTATAAGCGTGTTCAATCCACTCTTGGTAGGTTCGACCTTCGGTAAACGCCTCTTTCAAACCCATCTTATCGGCGATTTCCGCCAAGACATCGTAAGTCGGCCGATTTTCCCACATCGGTTCAATCGCTTTTTGTAAGCGAACCAAATAATGATAAGACCCTGATTGATAAGAGTTATTAATTAACTCATCGGATTCTAAGGTTGAAACATCGGGCAATAATAAGTCGGCATATTTAGCGCTGGCTGTCATGTGGTTATCCCATACCAGAATAAATTCACACAAAGACTCATCACGCAGCACTTTATCGACTTGGTTAAGATCCGAATGCTGATTAGCGGTGATATTGGACGCGTAATTCCATAGAAACTTCACATTGGTCGTTAAACGATCTCGACCTTTGATGTAATCTTTTTCTGGTGTCATCTCGGTGCCGCGCGTGATCGCATCGACCCAGCTAAAACATGGAATCGACACTTTGACTGGATTTGGTATCGCCAGACCCGCTAGTGGATAATTGACACTGCCTCCCCAAGTACCAATATTGGTTCCAGGACGACCAAACTGCCCGGTCATAATCGGCAGCATCATGATCGCGCGTGCAGCATGCTCACCGTTTTGTGTGCGTTGCACTCCCCAACCTTGAGAGATCCACGCTGCTTTAGCGCTAGCAATTTCACGAGCCAACTGACGAATACGTTGCGCGGGAATTTCGGTCAATGCTTCCGCCCATTCTGGCGTTTTTTCAATCTTGTCTTCCCCAAGACCGAGAATATAAGCTTTATATGATGAGTTCGCTGGCGCACTGGCAGGCAAAGTTTCTTCACTCCAACCGACCGTATATTGATTAAGCATGGCCTCATCAAGCAGATTTTCTTTGATTAAGGTATGGCCAATTGCCGCGACTAACGCCGCATCGGTTCCCGGGCGAATCGGTAACCATTCGGCATTAAATGCCGTCACGCTATCGGTGCGGCGAGGATCAATCAAAATAACCTTAGCGCCGCTTTGTTCGAGAGCATGATAAATTTCCGCAATTTGTCCGCCCCCTGACATGCGCGTTTCTGCCAAGTTTTGACCAAACATCACCACTAAGTCGGAATTTTTGATCTCAGCAAAAAGCGTTTGTTGCTCAGTGCCGTAAATATTCCCTGCTTGTCCAAAAACAAACGGCTGAATACGGTTAAGTTGAGCTTCTGAATAGGTATTGTGCATATCTAAGAAGCCACCAGCTAAATTAAGCAGGCGCTTACACGTATTACGGCCTTGTAAATTAGCCCCTGTCGTTCCACTACCATATTGATAGTAAATGGCTTCATTACCATAAGTGTTGATCACCCGTTGCAGTTGCTCAGCCACAATGGTGGTGGCTTCATCCCAACTGATGCGCTTGAATTTACCTTCACCACGCTCACCGACCCGCTTCATTGGGTACTTTAAACGGTCAGGGTTATAGGTACGAAAACGAGCTGAGCGCCCCCGTAAACAAGGGCGAATTTGATGCTGACCAAAAATGGCTTCATTGACCCCATCTTCTGGAGAGATCTTAACGGCTACACCATCGCGCACATGAACTTTAAATGGGCAACGACTGCCACAGTTCACTAAACAAGCGCTATAACGGATCTGTTCTGGGCTCAGCGAGGATGATGGTGTTGGTGCAGCCAGCGCATTAAATGGCAAGCTGATCGAACTGGCAGCAATCGCTGCGCCAGAAGCAACCGCAGAGCTTTGTATAAACTCACGGCGCGTAAATAGTTTTTTGATTATTGATGTGGACATAGACCCTCCAATGTATCGGCCTATTATCCAAACCTTGCATGATCTTCCCTATGATCACTATCAATGAAAATGTAATTAGTGGTTACACTTTTAAACATTTACTATCAAATAGTAACAATAATAGTTATCATTAGTTTTCTGTTGATTTACGAAATTGCCACTCAATCGCATTAGCAGGACAAATCGGACGGCATTCACCACACCCATTACATAAGTCTTCATTCACTACGGGTTGTTGATTCGGCTCGCACTGAATCGCTTGAGTTGGGCACTGCTCAATACACAATTCACAATAACCCAATAAACGATTATGACACTGATAAGCAAAGGTCGGTAAAAGCTCAGTTTTCGTGGCAGGCAGCAGCGCCCCGGTTGGACACACTTGCGCGCACTGAGTGCACAATTGGCAATGATTGTAATCTAGACATAACTCAGGCCACTGGCCTGTTAACTGGATAACGGAGCTTGGGCACGCTTCAACACACAGACCACAGCCATCACATAACTGCCTGAACGTTGCCTCTGCTAATGCCCCCGGTGGACGAGGTATGGTGCGTTTCGGCTGATCATCCACCTCATGATAAGCGGCCTTACCTCTGGCAACTAAACCACGAAAAAGATCACGGCGACTAAAATTACGGGGACTCTGACTCATCATCACCAAGCTACGATAAACAACACACTTCAATCATAGCGCGAAAAGACGTAAAGCTAAAAGTCTTGTTCATGTTCAAAAAGCAGATGACCTAACTTGCGCTTACTGACTTGCGACAATTTTGAATATTTGCTCTATTTATGTTAAAAAACAAGCCAAAACATACACCAAAACTATATTATCTAGCCTCATTCAACTAAAAGGAGTATTACGTTGAATCTTTCTTCGCAGCACCATACCGCTCGTAACACATTAACGAGCCTGACAGCACCATTTCTCTACAGCACATTAGGCGTTATTGGCGCACTCTCATTATCAGGCTGCTCAAGCACATCATCGACACTGTCAGCACCGCTTTCTATTCCAGACAACGCGATTATTGCTCATCGTGGCGACTCTTATAACGCACCAGAAGCGACTTTACCAGCTTATCAATTAGCCTGTGAATTTGGGGCAGACTATCTTGAAGTCGATCTACAACGCAGTAAAGACGGCGTTTTAATTGCTGTACATGATAATAATTTGCGCAATAAAACCAATATTGCGGAGATTTACCCAGAGCGAGCCGATAGTCCAGTAAGCAGTTTTACTTGGGCTGAATTAGAAAAATTAGATGCCGGATCTTGGTTCAATAACGCCTATCCAGAACGCGCAAGAGAAAGTTATCGTGGCTTGCAATTAATGACCTTAGATCAAGTCAGAGAGGTTGCTGAGAATTGCTCACACCAACCTGGCCTTTATATCGAAACCAAATTACCTGAACTGTTTCCAGGTATCGAAGCGGATCTGAGGGCGAACTTGCAACAGCACGGCTGGCTAGATAAGGAAATGAAAGGTAAGGTTATTTTGCAAACCTTTGAAAAAGAGAGCTTAGTTCAACTGCAAGCAGAAATGCCTGATATCCCTAAAGTCCTTCTGCTATGGACTGGCGACGGTTATATCGATATGAAGCCCACAGAGCCGAAACAAGATGATGAAAGCTGGGCGGCTTACTACGCACGAGTGCAAGTCGCATCGAAATCGGCTTATGAAGAATGGATAGATTTTGCTAAAGACAATGGCGCAATTGGCGTTGGCCCATCAGGGACTCAAGCCAACTTTGCTGACTCGTGGTCGAGTAATTTTAGCTATATGGATCTCGCTAAACCTTGGATGATAGAGATGAATCAGCAAAAAGGGTTAGTGACTCATATTTACACCTTAGATGATGCTGAAGATCTTATCCGCTATCGCGATCGGGGAGTGACCGGCTTTTTCACTAACCGTCCTAATCTCGCCGTCGAAGCGTTAACTGGACGTCCAGCAAAAGACGTTACCGCAACGCTAGTGAAACTTGGTTATTAATCTCAATCAACGTTGATGGTTTCTATAAAAAATCCCGTATCAATACGGGATTTTTTGTTCTGCTGACAATAACTTGCTTCACTCAAGCTACCGATTTAACGCGGCTAATTGGTCGCAGAGAAGAATGAACGAGGGAATGTCTGAGCGATATCGGTAAAGACACCATCCACGCCCCAGTTAAATAATTGGTTGGCTCTTAGTAGGCTATTGACGGTATAAACGTTCACTTTGTAGCCTTTGGCTTTAAAAGCAGCAACCTGCTCACGAGACAATCCTTCATTTTCTGGGTGAATATATTCAGCTTGGCATGCCTGTAAAATGGATTCCCAATCTTCCGATAGTGTCTCTTTAGTAAATAAACAAGCGGTCGGATAGTGCGGCGCACGCCGTTTAAATTCATAGAGAGCAATATGATTAAAACTCGAAATGATCACTTTTCTGTCACTATCAAGCAGTTTTAATCCCTCAATCACGCCCTCAATTAATTTGAGCGTTTTCTCCCACCCTGCCGTACAGGATTTTATCTCAATATTAGCGTCGAGTTTTAGCTCATTAAGCAGTTCAATAAATTGGCGAAAGGTCGGGATCGGCTCACCAGCAAACGCATCAGAGAACCATCCACCAGCATCAATATTCGCTAGATCTTGTTGACTCAATCCATACAGGCTACCACTGCGATTGGTGCAACGATCTAATGTGTCATCGTGAGAGATCACTATCGTATCATCACCAAGGATATCAACATCACATTCCAGCCACTGCACCTTATGTGTATGGCAAAGACGAAAAGCAGCTAAGGTATTTTCAGGGGCTAACGATGACATGCCACGATGGGCAAAAAGTGTGTTCATTTTCAATCAACTCTCTGTGAATTGTTGCATTTCGAGCGCAGATAATCGCTCGTTCGAGCTTGAAATGCACTATACCGGAGTCAAATTGTTAACAATAGAGTGGACGGTTCAGAAATGTGATTAGCCGTTGAAAATCAGCCAATACACTACGCAACCTCAACTGTAGGACAGAAATAAAGTATCATACTGATTGTCTTGAGCATCACAATTGATCATCCACAAGAGATAAGGTCACCCTTTATCCATTGCCGATACACTTCGAACTTGTAGTCTTGTCTTACCCTCGTCAAGTCCTCACACTTTCCACAGACTCTAAGTAGGACAATGTGTTCAATAATCGTCACTCTAAATATCCAACTAACGCCTCAAACACCGGCACAGATTTATGCGTCCGAGAGCTTTTACTTGTTAGGGCGGCCAGGTGGGGTAGGAATTTCAGACATTTCAATACCATCTTTAACCCACTGAGACCATTGCTTTAGTATCCCACCATTTCTAGTTTTAGAGCCTTCTGACCAATTTAAGTTGTATTCATTTGAAATTATGCCAGCCAAAACTTTACCATGAATATCTGGCTTATCTTGTAGCAACTCCACGCACCTTAATAAAGAACTTTCATTCTTTGCAGCAGCCCATATCGCTTCTTTGGAACCACCAGATTTGTCAATTGAATCTGAGTTTAGAAATGCAACATCATCTTTGACAATCACCAACTCAAACCTTTTTAGCACAGAAAGCCCATTTCTCTTAATGGCTCCGATTTTGGCTCCTGAATCTCGGATGGCGTTGAGAGCAGCACAAGCTGCAAAAGGAGATACAGAAACAGAGAAAACTTTTCCGCGCTGCTTACCACGTCGAGCTAAACCAGCTCTATCTTGAATTGCAGATCCACTATCTTGAATAACAACATCATTTCCGGCACGAAGGAGGTATCCGCTATAAATTAGGTAGTTCGTTACCCTATTAGAATAGGTATTCCAAGTCTTATCTCCAAATTTCGCTTTTGGTATACATTCTTTAAAGGTTTCACGAAGCACACTTGCGGATATCGTTTTCCCAGAATAGTTTTTAAATAGAGCGACTTTAAGTGAGTGTTTTCCGAGAGTTTCGCGTAGATGCTTCAATATTGAAACTTCGTCGTTTAATCCTAGCTTTTTACTTATTTTGAAAGTGGTTCCATCTCTCTCTGCCAACCCCAGCATCACTAGATCAGCCCCAATATTCCATATTGTCTTCTCTCCAAGACCTACCAATTTCCCTATTTCTGTTGAATCGGTGAATTCGTTTACTTTAAGCTTGGTACAGATATTTAGAATAGAGGAAGGATCTGACGTTGGTATGTAGTTATATGGTACAACTGGAACTCGTCCGGTTAATAGGTAATCCTTAAAAATATCCCAGTACACATTAAGTCGATCACCGCTCTTTATCACTAATCTTTTATGGACAAGATTATTTAGAACTGTCGCCCCAGATGTTTCAATAATTTCACTCCAGTCAGCGGGGGCTTTCTGAGCAATAAGCTTTAAGCATGCTAATTCTTGAGGCGAGAGAATATTTAGGTCTGCTTCAAAGAGGCGTTCAACATCAAGGTCGAGCAGCACTGAATCAGCTTTTTCGCCCTTCGTCATACCCTCATACAAGTTAATACATAGTTTCTTTAACAACCATGGAAACCCTTGGCTGACCTCGGTAATCTGATGTCTAATACCTGCGGATATTTTCTGTGTGACCTCTTTTTCGAATTTCGTAATTGACTTTGATATTTCTCCTCTTTCAAAAACGTCTAACCGGTATTCCCTCCTGTGATCAGCCAGCTCATGCCACAAATGATAAGCTGGATGATCTTGTTGCGTTGTGCTATCCGTCTTCCATGCAAACCCCAAAACTAAGTTGCTTTGAACACTTGCAACATCAAGCATTAGATCTTTAGCAGCATTAAATATCCCAAATAATTCCGGTTTAGAATATAGCTCTTCAAACTGATCGAACACCAGACAAACAACCTGTTCTTTTTTCCTTAAAGATTCCAAATACTCTTGAATGCTATCAGAATTTAATGGGGAGCTTGGATCGGTGAGACTAATTTCAATATCTTCCCCAAATCCTTTTTTCTTAGCTTCATTTATAGCTGCAACCAATGAAGCTGGAATATATGAAGGCTCACGAGCACCACGAATATCGACCGCATATACAAAATATTTATTTTTATAATGCTGATTTCTAGATCTATCTCTAAGCTTTGCAATTAATGAGCTTTTTCCGAGTCCGGAATTTCCGGTTATCGCAAATATCCTTGTACCAGAGTTTCCTCTAGCTGAATCCAAGAAATTTAATATATCTTTTTGGGTTACGTCACGCCCCACAAAATCTTTCGGGCGAGATGGACGATAATCATCCCACGACTCTCCGATTTGAACCTGAACAACCGGTGGCATTTTTTTCGGTATGTTACTTACAGCTGACTTATCTTCCTTTATGCCAACTCTAAGATCATAGTCTGTAATGGTCGAATCTAATGTAGATAAATTTTGAATGGTATCATTATCTTGGATATGTTTAGCGCTAGATGCGCTATAAACCAACACTCCATATGGAGCCCCGCCCTTTAGCGTATACACACACCAGTACATACCGAACTCAGATAGTAGAAGAGTCCAATCTCCGAGCTCTTCTGGGTTTCCCACAAACTGTTCTGCAGCGATTCGTGGAGGATCGATAATGATTGAAGAGCTCTTTAAAGCCTCGATAATTACTGATGGCTGATAGAAACTTAATCTCTCAGATTTATCTTTTGGTTTTGATTTCCAATTTTCTATAAATCCCTTAGCGTCTTTAGTAAATTCGGACGTAGATATAATCCATCCTTCAGAGTACTCTTCACAATCCACTGTGCCCCACAGTTGTCTCAATATGGGAGCAGAAATATGATCTTTTTGAGCCTTACACTCCACATATATTTCTTTACCATTCACCTTGTGTTTGCATAGAAGATCCAGTTCGGCGCCAATTATTCTGATTTCTTCAATAACATCATAGTTCTGTGCCAATAAGAGTTTTTTTGCTAATCCTTCTAAGAGATCCCCTTTGGCTTTATTAGTACTACCTTTCTTGCATGCAACATCAATTTTCATTCTATGCCCTAAACATTATTGTTCCATGTGCCCAACTTAGTTCTGTGATTAACCCTGTGCCCTAACCTTTTATTCGTGCGCATGCGCGCTTACCTCATTGGACCAGTGAAAACGCGCACAGTTAACCATCTGTATGCAAAGAACTTATCAGCTTTTTATTAAAGACACCATCCGGAAAAACGCGCATGCACGCTTTCCAAACCTATGAACTAAAAGTCAGCTACTATAGTCAATTGATTTTATAGAGTTTATTTTGCAAATGGAGTTAATGCGCACTGATATTCAAATCATTCAAAAATACCGAAATTTAAATATGAATGTATACCATACATTGTTAGTCGATTTATGGTAGGGCCAAACATAGGTAACTAGATGAGAATTTGTATGGCAACAGGTATAGGAATTTTCGATTGAGCTAACGAGCCGAAACAAGGAATGGGGCAAAAGTGTTTTTGAATTTTTAACAAATTAGCAACCCCGTATTAGGTTGATTATAGCAATCGCATAGTAGCTCAAGGAAAAATCAAGCATGTATGAAAAACAGGCTCACAGGAGCCTTATCAACGTTAACTCCTGAGATACCCATACATTTCATTTACTAATGTAGTAAATGGAAATACCTGTTGTCATAAAGGTAACGCGCCAAGTTCAGAGATGTCTCATATTATCCTCGTAAACGCAACCACTTATGAGACCACCATGAAACCTGCGGCTAATGTATCCCGATATCTGCTATGCAGCTTTGCCTTTGTGCTGCTCTATCCCACTGCCATCGATCTCTATTTGGTTGCCTTGCCACAAATTGCCAACGATCTTTCTGCAAGTGAATCCCAACTTCATATCGCCTTTTCTGTTTATCTTGCGGGTATGGCTTCTACTATGGTGTTTGTAGGACGAGTTGCTGACCGTTTTGGCCGTAAACCTGTCGCCATGTGTGGGGCAGTGATCTTCTCGCTTGCTTCGACGTTGGCGGGTTCAGCTGAAACCAGTGATAGCTTCCTAGTTATGCGATTCTTCCAAGGCGTTGGAGCGGCATGTTGCTATGTTGTGGCCTTCGCTATTTTGCGTGATACCTTAGATGATCAAAAGCGCGCTAAAGTGCTTTCAATGCTTAATGGCATAACTTGTTCTATTCCCGTGCTAGCACCTGTTATCGGTAATCTGATCATGATTAAGTTTCCGTGGCCCGTGTTATTCACCGCCATGACGATGATGGGTGTTGCGATAGGTTTAATTGCTTGCTTTGTCTTGAAAGAAACCTTGCCGAAAGCCAAATGCACCGTTTTAGTTGTTAGTGAAGGCTCGAACGAATCTCTGTGTAACCGCTTTTTTATCTCGCGCGTTATTTATACTTCTTTAGGCGTCACCGCGATTCTCTCTTATGTAAATACATCACCAATGATCATAATGGATTTACTTGGCTTTACTCGAAGTGAATACTCAACGGCAATGGCACTACTCGCGATAGTAGGTATGACAACATCGTTTTCAGTGCCATTTGCTCTGTCTTACTTCAAACAAACCACATTAATGTTCGCAGCACAAATCTCCAGTTTGCTGTCGGCTATCGTTATTCTTGCGGCTCACTTGAATAGCGATAGTTCGACACTCTATATGGTAGGATTTATTTTGGTCAGCATGAGTTTTTCAATGGGATTTGGCGTGGCGATGAGTCAGGCGTTAAGTCAGTTCTCTCGCAAAGCTGGACTGGCAAGCTCTATGCTTGGCATAGGACAGGTTTCTTGGTCTGCATTTTACATTTGGTTCATGGCAACGTTAGGTGTGTCGGCCGTGATGATGTTAATGATAGCGTTGGTTGCTAGTGGAGTTATTGGACTTTCTATAATATTATTATTTCCAAATCATAACGTTAGTGAGCTTCATGAAGAAATCTCTTGCCCGACTTGATCTCAATTTATTGCTCACTCTGCAGTTGCTCTTGCAAGAGCAAAGTGTCACGAAAACGGCGAAAAAACTGAATGTAACCCCCTCATCGGTGAGTAAGTCACTGGCTAAATTACGTGATTGGTTTGACGACCCTTTATTTGTGAACACACCGCTGGGACTTAAACCAACAACGCTTGCAACGAGCATGCAAGAAAGCTTGTCAGACTGGATGCAAATCGGTAATCAGATTGCATCGCGACGCGGTGATGATGCGCCGAGTGGTGTGAAGTTTCACCTTGGCGTCGAGTCGCCATTGTCACTCATTATGGTGGATGAACTGACTAAACGAATTCATGACACGTATCCCGATTCTAAAGTGAAGTATCACAATTGGGATTACGATTCATTAGACGCGATTACGCGCGGTGAAGTGGATATCGGTTTTACGGGGCGTGAGAGCCATCCTCGCTCTAAGGAGTCGCTAGAACTGCTGCCATATTTCATCAATTTTGAAGTTCTATTTTCCGACCTGCCTATGGTGTATATCCGAAAAGACCATCCAGCGCTCAAGCAAGAGTGGAATTTAGATACTTTCTTAAGCTATGCCCATATCAATGTTACATGGGAGAAAAATGACAGTTGGGCATTGGATGAGATCTTGGCTGAACAGGGGTACACCCGAAATGTTAGATTAACAATGGCGAGTTTCGAACAAGCTTTGTTTGTTGCCGAAAAGCCCGACCATCAAATGTTAACTACGGCACCAAAGTATTGTCAGCGGTACTGCGAGCAACTTCACCCTAACTTGCTGGCGTTGCCTATCCCGATTACGGAAGATTGTCAGCATAAACTACTGATTCCGTTTACTATGATTTGGCACAAACGTAATAATCAGAATCCTAAAATCGTATGGTTGAGGCAGACGATTAAGAACCTATATGGCGCAAGTTGAACTATTAATTTTGCAGTAAAGCAATGAACAGCCTCCCACCTTGATGCTAGCAATAGCCGTAGGAGTAAGATCTTACCTTCCATTAGATTAAGTATTTTAAAATCTTCAACTCTATTATCCACTTCGACGTTGGTCTCAGCTCATTTTGGGGCATAAACGTTTTAGAAATGGCAGCGTACCGATGTGAACGCTGCCATTTTTGTATGATACTAATACTAAGTATGAGACTTTATTCTTCTCCTACCTCAGCTCAGCATCATCGAAGCATGATTATTCCACCGTCACCGCTTTGGCGAGGTTACGTGGTTGATCAACATCCGTTCCTTTGATCAAGGCGACGTGATAAGACAATAACTGCATCGGAATCGTGTAATAGATCGGCGCAGTAATGGTACTGACAGGCGGCATAGTGATGATTTTCATCGTCGCATCTTCAGCAAAACCAGCGTCTTGATCGGCAAAGACATACAACAAACCACCACGCGCTCGCACTTCTTCGATGTTTGATTTGAGCTTTTCAAGTAAATCATTACTTGGAGCCACAACCACGACTGGCATATCAGCATCAATCAGCGCGAGTGGTCCATGTTTTAACTCACCCGCCGCATACGCTTCTGCGTGAATGTAAGAGATTTCTTTGAGTTTTAATGACGCTTCAACGGCAATAGGGTAAAACTCGCCACGGCCTAAAAATAGCGTGTGGTGTTTATCGGCAAACTCTTCGGCAATCGCTTCAATCTGTTTTTCACAGCCAAGGGCTTGCTCTATTTGTCTTGGTAGAGCGTGGAGAGCTTGGACAATCTCCGTCTCTAGCGCACGATCTATCACTTGCTTTTGTTTGCCCAATGCAGTGACTAACATTAATAGAGCGGCGAGCTGAGTGGTAAAGGCTTTGGTTGATGCAACACCAATTTCCGTTCCGGCACGAGTCATAAAGGCAAAATCAGACTCGCGCACTAAAGATGAACCCGCGACATTACAAATCGTCATCGCCGCCATGTAACCTTTCTCTTTCGCTAGACGCAGTGCTGCCAGTGTATCGGCGGTTTCTCCTGATTGAGATAAGGTGATTAATAGGCTATTGGGGCGAGTAACAAATTTACGGTAGCGAAATTCAGAGGCAATTTCCACATCGCAGCTCACGCCGGATAAAGCTTCAAACCAGTAACGAGCCGTCATACCTGCGTTGTACGACGTACCACAGGCGACAATTTGGATATGCTCAACTTGCGCTAAAATTTCCGCGGCATTGACACCAATACTCTCGGTGATCACGCTATCGTGAGTGATGCGCCCTTCCATCGTATTGATCAACGCTGTGGGTTGCTCGAAAATTTCTTTTTGCATAAAGTGGCGAAACTTACCTTTATCACCAGCATCGTGTTCAGCGTTCGACTCAATCACTTCACGCATTACCTGCTCGCCATTGGCAGCAAAAACATTCACCTCACGGCGCGTCACTTCAGCAACATCGCCCTCTTCAAGGAACATAAAACGGCGAGTCACATTGAGTAACGCCAATTGATCAGAAGCTAAGAAGTTTTCACCCACACCTAAACCAATCACAATTGGGCTGCCTGAACGAGCCACGACAACTCGGCTAGGATCGGTGCAATCGAGCACGACGGTACCGTACGCGCCTTCCAGCTGTTTAACCGTTTTTTGTACCGCTTCAAGCAAAGTGCTTGCAGAGCGACGCTCCCACTCAACCAAATGAGCAATAACCTCGGTATCGGTTTGTGATTCAAAGACATAGCCACGGTCTTGTAATACGGTTCGCAGTGATGCGTGGTTTTCAATAATGCCATTATGGACGACGGTAATCGTGCCCGAGAGATGTGGATGAGCATTAATTTCTGACGGTTCACCATGAGTCGCCCAGCGAGTATGAGCAATACCTGTACCGCCAATAACTTTTTGCTGCTCGACCGCATCCGCTAATTCTTGCACTTTTCCTAAGCGACGTACGCGAGTAAGCGTATTCTCACTATCCACCACCGCAACGCCGGCAGAATCATAGCCTCGATATTCCAAACGACGTAAACCTTCGACTAAAATTTCCGCCACATCACGCTGCGCAACTGCGCCAACAATTCCACACATCTTCACACTCCATTTATTTCGATCTTTTTTCCACCAGTAGATCGCCCGTTAACAGCCATATACTGATGAGTAGATAATCATGCTTACGCTCGAATCACTCGCACACGATGCGATTCAATTTGTTTGAGATAGGCGTCGCTGAGATCGCTGTCCGTCACTAAGACATCAATACAATCCCAAGCCAGCTCTAAGTTGGGGATTTTTCGACCAATCTTTTCTGATTCAATCATCACGATCACTTCACGTGACACTTCCGCCATGACTTTACTTAACCCGGTTAACTCATTGAACGTGGTCGTGCCGCGTTCAAGATCAACACCATCAGCGCCGATAAATAACTGATCAAAGTCGTAAGAACGCAAGACAGACTCCGCCACTTGACCCTGGAAAGATTCAGAATGAGTATCCCAAGTGCCACCGGTCATCAGTAGTGTCGGCTCACTTTCTAGCTCATTGAGGGCATTGGCGACATGCAATGAGTTAGTCATAACCACCAAACCACGTTTATCGTTCAACTGCTGGATCAGTGCTGCCGTGGTACTGCCACTATCAATCACAATTCGATTATGATCTCTGATCAGCTTAGCGGCTTGTTTGGCTAGTGCCACCTTTCGAACCGAAACTTTTTCATTCAATTCATCTGCCATCACTTCTTTTGGCAAAGCGATCGCGCCACCATAACGCCTAAGTAATAGACCATTGGTTTCTAATGAGGCAAGATCCTTTCTAATCGTGACTTCTGAGGTGGAAAACTGCTGAGAAAGAGCTTCGACACTGACCTCGCCTTGTTGATTGACTAAACTGGCGATCGCGTGTCTTCGTAGCTGGGTATTTCGTTTCGACATGAGGTTTGATTTTTTAAGTTTCGATTCGAAATCAATTATAATCACTTCGAAACATTCTAGTCTATTTATTTCGATACAAAAAATTAATAATTAGCGCTAAAACCTTGTTCTAAGACAAGTCTTAAATCGTGATATTGGCAGCATTAGATGATAGAATTCGCATCCGAAAAGAAAAAAAATTACAGAACTTGACGTAAATTTTTAACCACAATGGCTATTTGTAGACGTTGTGGGTTTGTTTGTGAAATTTCACCTCAGATAAGCAGTCATAAAATGACTAAATCTGTTGAAAGACTTTCAGCTTTAGAGTGAAACAGACTCGTGAAACCTAAGAGGCAAACGGAGACGCTTGCGATTACCGAGAACACTTTAAGGTTAAGCATTACCCTTTAAATTCATCTTAAATTTATTTACCGGAGAGCACTTTCCATGAAAAAGACCAAAATCGTTTGTACGATTGGCCCTAAAACTGAATCTGTAGAAAAACTGACTGAGCTAGTCAATGCGGGCATGAACGTCATGCGTCTTAACTTCTCTCACGGTGACTTCGTTGAGCACGGTACACGTATCGCGAACTTCCGCAAGGTAATGGAAAACACCGGTAAGCAACTCGCGATTCTATTGGATACTAAAGGTCCTGAAATTCGCACCATCAAACTAGAAAATGGTGATGATGTTGATCTCGTTGCTGGTCAAGAGTTCACGTTTACTACTGATACCTCAGTTGTCGGTAACAAAGACATCGTTGCTGTGACTTATGCAGGTTTTGCTAAAGATCTTGCCGCAGGCAACACTATTTTAGTCGATGATGGCCTAATCGAAATGAAAGTGATTGCCACCACTGAGACTGAAGTAAAATGTAAAGTCCTTAATAACGGCGCACTGGGCGAGAACAAAGGCGTTAACCTACCTAACGTTTCAGTTAACCTGCCAGCGCTTTCTGAAAAAGATAAAGCAGACCTTAAATTTGGTTGTGAGCAAGGCGTTGATTTCGTTGCGGCTTCTTTTATTCGTAAAGCAGACGATGTACGTGAAATTCGCGAATTACTGACTGCCAACGGCGGCGCAGATATCCAAATTATCTCTAAAATTGAAAACCAAGAAGGCGTGGATAACTTCGACGAAATTCTTGAGCTTTCTGACGGTATCATGGTTGCTCGTGGTGACCTAGGTGTTGAGATCCCTGCTGAAGAAGTTATCTTTGCACAGAAGATGATGATCGAAAAATGTAACCGCGCACGTAAAGTGGTTATCACCGCAACGCAAATGCTTGATTCAATGATCAAGAACCCACGTCCAACGCGCGCAGAAGCGGGCGACGTAGCCAACGCGGTAATGGATGGTACAGATGCAGTGATGCTTTCTGGCGAAACAGCAAAAGGTAAATACCCTGTTGAAGCGGTCACTATCATGGCGCAAATTTGTGCTCGCACTGACCGCGTTCTACAAGCGGAGTTGGGTTCTCGTCTAGACAGCCCACGTCTACGCATTACTGAAGCCGTTTGTAAAGGTGCGGTAGATACTGCTGAGAAATTGGCGGCTCCACTTATCGTGGTCGCAACTGAAGCGGGTAAATCAGCTCGTTCAGTGCGTAAGTACTTCCCAACTGCGAACATCATTGCGGTAACAACCAACAAGAAAACGGCCGCTCAACTCGTTCTGACTAAAGGTGTAACACCTGTTGTAGTTGATGCGATTGAAAGCACCGATGATTTCTACCGTCTAGGTAAAGAGATTGCTTTAGAATCAGGTTTAGGTAAGAAAGGCGACATCGCCGTGATGGTTTCAGGTGCATTGGTTGCATCAGGTACAACCAATACCGCTTCTGTTCACGTTCTATAATCGTTGCTCGATACCGAGAAAGTGATCAACTAAACGCAAAACGGGGCTGAAAAGCCCCGTTTTTTTATCTCGCTAATACCGACACCAAGATTATCTTAACCGATGATCAGCTCTCTTGACTTAAAAAAGTCGACACCTGATTGCGCCCCGACTTTTTCGATTCATACAGAGCGATATCGGCGCACTTATAGGAACGCGTTGCATCAAGGGTTAAGTCAGTAATGCCAGCACTGACGGTCACGGATAAATGCGGTTCGGCTTCCACCGCCCCTCTTAATCGCTCAATAATCTGCTGCGCTTGCTCAATGCGGGTTGAGGGCATAATAACGGCGAACTCTTCACCACCAATTCGTGCGATAAAGTCATAACTGCGAAGGTGTTGAGTCAGTAAACGCGCCACGTCGATAATCACTCGATCGCCCTGATCGTGACCTTGTTCATCATTAACACGCTTAAAGAAATCAATATCTAATAACACCAAACAGACGGGATAAGCATCGCCCTCAGCTTGAATACGTTCCACTTGATGGGTGAGCTCTAATTCAAACTTACGTCGATTCCATAGCTGCGTCAGGCTATCTTTCTCACTTAATTCACGCAACTTATTCTCTAATTGCTTACGTTCGGTAATATCAACAATCGACGTAATATAATAACTCACTCGCCCTGACTCTATAATGCCTTGAATGCACATCAGTGTAGTCAACATGTCACCTTGCGCAGTAGCGAACTCGACTTCCCCTTGCCAATAATGCTCGTTGGTAATTCGCTCTAAGACACTTAATATAAATGGCATGCCGTTATGATAAAGCAAGGTTTTCAGTCCATTACGGCCGATCGCCCACGCTTTTGGTAACCCCGTCATACGTTCAAACTCATTATTAACCATCATGATTTGATGGTGTTTATCGGCAATCATCACCGCTGTCATGCCATTTAGTGCTGCGCGGGCAAGCTTACTTTCTATATCGCGTCGATGGTAATGCAACACCATCGATAAGGTTGGCAAAGTGAAAAGCATCACCATGAGCAATACAAATAATCCTTCTTTGATTAGGTCATTTAAATCACGTTCGGCACGCTGTGCTAATTCTTCCGGAGTTAAATGGACAATCAAATACATCGCTTGATCATCGGTTAATGAAATAGATGCAAAGGCAATTAAATGCCCCTGTTCAAGCTGATACCCCGTATTTGCGGTCTGCATACGTTGCCACGTCAGCGGAAAACGGTGTGCGAGATTATCTTCCAGTATAAAAGGCTTCATTAACGCATGTTGTGATAACTTATGGCTCAAGACAACCCCTTGATCAGTAACGATTTCGGGTTGTAAATCGCGTTGTAAGCTATAACTGACTCGCTCTGCTAAACGCCAAAGATTAATATCCATCATGATATAGCCGTAACGCAGCCCAAATACCTTAACGGGCGTGATAAGCTGCATCGATGGCATCGGATGGTGATCATTCCATCCCCAAATACCAATTTGCTCGTCACTGAGCTGCTCAGCAAGTGCAAGTCGTTCGCTACTGGCTTGATTGTCCAGTGCATGGCTGATCACTTTGCTCGACTCTGTAGCCGAGTACATCACCCCGACATTGGCTTGGCCTTCATTATCAAAAAAGACGATTGAGTTATACCATTTTTGGTAATGAGCAACGGACGCAAACGCTTCTTCGAGTAAGCGCTGATTATTCGGCTCAGGTGAGAAGGCGTAATCGCAGGTCGTCTGACTATGACTGAGTAGATGAATGATAGAAAAAAGCTGATCTTGGATATTGGCGTACTCTCTCACACCGTAAGAGAGTTGATGGAGTGCTTGCTGAGCGGCGTGATTAATATGATTTTGTTTAATTTTTTGATGGCGCTGAGCGTAATAGAAAACGATGATTGAGGTGGTCAAAGCGCAGGCAATGAGAAGAAAAGTAATCGCTCTAGAAAATCTCATAGCCCTAATTATATACACTCAGTCGTCTCAGAATGCGCATTATAACAGCATTTTCTTATTGCTGAACAAAAAACTAGCGCATAGCACTCAAGCGCACCCACGCAACGGAGTGCGCTTGAGGTCAAATTTAGTGGGTCAATTTATAAATCACATCGACTCGATCACGGATAACAATCGTTGAATCTTGATAGCTCTGACTCACTTCTGCGCTATCGGCCATGCTGACTGAACGCATCATCACCGGCTGAGGAGTGATTGAACTGTATTCAATACGCCATACTGGACCCAACTTACTTTGAAACCCAGTAGCCAATGAATTGGCTTTTTGTTTGGCATCTTCAATCGCTGCCATTCTCGCTTGCTGTTGGTATTTCGCTTGTTCACTGACTTTTAGCTGAACGTTATCGACCTGATTAATGCCCAAAGCCAACGCTAAGTCTAAGTACTGATTCAAAGCACTGAGTTTTTCGACCTCAACGGTGACACTTCTCTGCGCTCGATAGCCAACTAACTCAGGCTGTCCAGACTTTGGATAATGATATTGAGGAGTGAGATACAAATTTGAGCTGGAGATATCTTCACTTTTTACGCCAGATTGCTTAAGGCTATCGACAAAGTCCGCGACCACTTTATCCACCGTGGCTTTCGCTTGCTCAGCATTCATCGTAGTTTCAACCACCTTCACAGAAAACTGCGCTCTGTCTGGTTGAGCAATGACTTCACCATAACCAGAAGTCACGATATGAGGAAAGTTCATTTGCTGAGCTTGCGCACTCACCGCCGTAAGACTGCATAAGACTATAAGCCATTGACATAGCGATTTCATATTACTCATCCTTTATGTTGGAAAATGTTGTGATAGATAAATCACGTTAACTCGTTATATCATCATAAACCAATATAGAGTGATTCACTTGGCATTGCTGATAAACTGACACCGTTTTAACTTATTGAACTCACTTAAACTTACTGTGGCAAATGTGTCCTCGCATAATTAACGATCCCTGTTGATAGCTGAGCTAAAATTCCCGTTTCTAATAGCCAATGATGCCAATAGATCACATTGGTTACGGTTTGCCCAGGCGTCACCTCAACCAACTCACCTTTTGCCAACTCCTCTACAATTTGTAAACGTGGAATTAAACAATAAGCCAACCCCGCTTTTGCAAGGGCAACGAAAGCCTCAGAGCTACCGACTTTATGATTGATCCGCATCTCACTCTGCACCGCAAAGTGCTGTTTTAAAAATTGTTTATGTTGGCTATCTTGCATATCAAATGATACCGATGGGGCATGGAGCAGAGTTTGCGCATTCACACCATTCGAAAAATAGCGCGTCATAAAGCTGGGGCTGGCGACACATAAGTAATCCATTTTGCCCAAGTATTCGGCTCGACACCCCGGTAACGGTTGATCATCTAAACTGATCGCTCCCACGACTTCGCCATTCTTCATTTTTTCTATCGAACGGGATTCATCAAGAATAGAGAATTGAAACGCGACGTTTTCTTTACTCATGATCGGCTGTAGAGCTGGAATGACCCAACTGGCTAAACTGTCAGCATTGGTAGCAATTGATAAGGTAACCGGACGTGCCGAGGTATCATTTAATAACTCTGGCATGGTTTCTTGCTCCAGCAAGAGAACCCGACGATACAAGCCAAGCAATTTTTTGCCTATCAGAGTTGGCTTCGGCGGGGCGCTACGCACCAGTGCTGGCTGTGCGATGAATTTCTCCAGTTGTTTGATACGCTGCGAAACAGCAGACTGAGAAATACACAGCTTTTCAGCCGCACGCTCAAAGCCTCCATATTGTAAAACCGCATCCAGTGCTTCTATCCATTTGTAATCTAAGCCACGCATTCTTGTTCACCCTACAGAAAATAAGCCAAGCTTATTTGATATTAAAATTATTAATTATACTAATCAAATAACTCTGGGTATCTTGCGGCCATTATTTAGCATTCTATTAATGAGACAACTGTGAACTTCTGGATTTTGCTACAAGGCTTCGGACTCGGGGCAACGATGATTATCCCCATCGGAGCACAAAACGCTTACGTGTTAAACCAAGGCATTAAACGTCATCACCATCTAACCACGGCAACCATCTGTAGCGTATTAGATGTTATCTTTATCTCCTTGGGAATATTTGGCGGCGGCGCATTGCTGTCACAAAATGAAAGTTTATTGATTGCGGTTACTTTAGGTGGGATCGCCTTTTTAACTGGCTACGGATTATTGGCATTAAAAACGGCTTTTAAACCATCGCAAAAACAAGAGTCTTCCTCTGAGATCACGGCAAGAGGTAAACGAACGGTGATTCTTGGGGCATTAGCGGTCACCGTACTGAACCCACATTTATACTTAGATACGGTGGTAATTTTAGGATCGATTGGTGGTCAATTTGAAGGCCATGATCGGCTTTCATTTGCCTTAGGAACGATGATCGCTTCCTTCGTATGGTTTTATTCATTATCGATAGGCGCAGCCAAATTAGGGCCAACCTTATCCAAACCCGCCGTCAAAAAAGGCATCGATCTGGTGATCGCGGCAATGATGTTTACCATTGCTTTTCTATTGGCGAATAACCTTCAGCAGTATTGGAACTAAAATAACAACGGAGGCCTTGGCCTCCGTTGTTATTTTCTACTGTTCATCTATTTACTCAGCTCAACCAATAACGTCCGTTAGCTGATTTTATTCAAATGAACATCCATTTGTGGGAACGGAATTTCAATACCATTTTCATCGAGCGCTTCTTTAATTTTATGCGTCAGTTCCCAATAAACGGGCCAGTAATCTGCACTCTCCACCCAAGGGCGAACAATAAAATTAATCGATGAATCACCGAGTTGATGTACTTCAACTCTCACCGCAGGATCTTTTAACACTCGAGGATCGCGCTCAACCACATCACGCAGTACCTGCTTGGTTTTATTTAGATCCGATTTATAAGATACGCCTATCAGTAAATCAACACGACGTGTGGCGTGGCGTGAATAATTGACAATTGCGCCATTCACTACCGCAGAGTTAGGTAATACCACCATTTTGTTATCGGGTGTTTTTAAAATCGTCTGAAAAATATGAATCGAATCAACCGATCCAGCGGTTCCAGCCACTTCGATATAATCACCCGATTTAAACGGACGGAAAGCAACGATTAAAACGCCAGCGGCAAAGTTGGATAAAGAGCCTTGCAGCGCTAAACCCACCGCTAAACCCGCCGCACCGATAATTGCCACAACGGAAGCAGTTTGGACTCCGATACGACTTAACGCGGCGACCAATACAATAATAAATAGCGTATAACGTACGATGCCTTGGATAAAATCAACAACCGCCTTATCCATCTCTTTTTTCATCAACACGTTTGCTAAGCTACCCGCAATCGTTTTGACTATGATGTTACCAATAAACAAAATCAAAATAGCGGAAATAATATTCACACCGTATTGAATAAATAAATCTGAGTTATTGGTTAACCAACTATTGACCTGATGTAAGCTTTCAACGCCAGGAACTTCTATTCCCACTGACTCATTCGCCATATTGTATATCCTCTACAATCAATGATATCGATATTGTTTTTTTGATGTATACAAAGGAGTGACAACTGCCCTATGTAATATCCCACGCAAAGTATACTAATTTAAATCTCAGCAAACATAAGATTATTCTTTAAACTAGCAGATCTATTTCCTAATCACTAGCCATAAAAAAAGCCGCCCTAACAAGGACGGCTAATGACTAACTAGACACTAATTACAGTACGTTAACAGCGTTAAGGTCTGCAAAAGCTTTCTCTAGACGAGCCACCATTGAGGTTTGGCCTGCACGTAGCCATACGCGTGGATCGTAGTATTTTTTGTTTGGTGCAGCTTCACCAGTTGGGTTACCGATTTGACCTTGTAGGTAATCGTGGTTTTCCGCTTCATATTTACGGATACCATCCCATGTTGCCCACTGAGTATCAGTATCGATGTTCATTTTGATAACACCGTAGCTGATTGACTCTTTGATTTCCGCTTCAGAAGAACCAGAACCACCGTGGAAAACAAAGTTTAGAGAATTAGCTGGAAGGCCAAATTTCTCAGAAACGTACGCTTGAGAATCACGTAGAATGGTTGGAGTCAATACCACGTTACCCGCTTGATAAACACCGTGTACGTTACCGAAAGAAGCAGCGATAGTGAAACGATGGCTGACTGCGCTGAGTTTTTCATAAGCGTAAGCCACGTCTTCTGGAGAAGTATACAGCTCAGATGAATCCATATGAGAGTTATCAACGCCGTCTTCTTCACCGCCAGTACAACCCAGTTCGATTTCGATGGTCATACCCATTTTCGCCATACGCTCTAGGTATTTCGCGCACGTTTCGACGTTTTCTTCTAAAGACTCTTCAGAAAGATCTAGCATGTGAGAAGAGAACAGAGGCTTACCTGTTTGAGCAAAGAACTCTTCGCCAGCATCAAGTAGACCATCGATCCAAGGCAGCAATTTCTTCGCAGCGTGGTCAGTGTGTAGAATCACTGGCACACCGTAAGTTTCAGCAACAGCGTGAACGTATTTTGCACCAGCTACTGCACCAAGGATTTGAGCACCTTGGCCTTCAAGTTTAACGCCTTTACCAGCAAAGAAAGCAGCGCCACCGTTAGAGAATTGCACCACGACTGGCGCTTTCACTTTGGCTGCAGCTTCTAGTACCGCGTTGATAGAGTCAGTATTAACAACGTTAACAGCAGGTAGAGCAAAGTTATGCTCTTTCGCTACTGCAAATACTTTCTGTACGTCATCACCAGAAATCACACCAGGTTTTACGAAATCGAAGATCTTAGACATGGATTTGATCCTATTTTTTCTGTCGTTTAAAAATAAAACAGTTAAGTTTACATTCTTGCAAACGTTTGCTCACAACTGGCGCTATTCTAGCAGAATAAATACCCTCGTGCAGCAAACAAGAAAGCGGGAGTTGCCCCCCGCTCTCATCGTCATTATGCTTTCGCGCGTGCTTCTAGCATTTCTACTGCTGGTAGAACTTTACCTTCAACAAATTCAAGGAAAGCACCGCCACCGGTTGAAATATAAGATACGTCAGCTTTGATACCAAACTTATCGATCGCTGCTAGCGTGTCACCGCCACCCGCTACTGAGAAACCTGCCGATTTGGCGATCGCTTCAGAGATACCTTTAGTACCGGCTTCGAAATTTTTGAATTCAAATACGCCGACTGGGCCATTCCACAAAATCGTTTTTGCGTTAGCGATGATTTCAGCCAATGCTGCGGTTGAATCTGGGCCTAGGTCGAAAATCATATCGTCATCTTGCACTTCAGAAACGTGCTTGATTTCCGCTGCGGCGTTTTCATCAAACGCTTTCGCACAAGCAACATCAGTCGCAAGAGGAATAGAGCACTCTTTCATTAACTTTTTCGCTGTATCAAGCAAGTCGGCTTCATAAAGAGATTTACCGACATTGTGACCCGCAGCGGCAATAAAGGTATTCGCGATACCACCGCCAACAACCAGTTGGTCAGCAATTTTAGAAAGGGATTCGAGTACGGTGAGTTTTGTTGATACTTTTGAACCACCAACGATAGCCACTAATGGACGCTCTGGGTTATCCATCGCTTTACCCAATGCTTCAAGTTCTGCAGCCAATAGTGGGCCAGCACAAGCGATCGGAGCGAACATACCAACGCCATGAGTCGACGCTTGAGCACGGTGAGCCGTACCAAACGCATCCATCACAAACACGTCACATAACGCTGCGTATTTTTTCGATAATTCTTCTTCGTTTTTCTTCTCGCCTTTGTTAAAGCGAACGTTTTCAAGAACGACCAATTCGCCAGCGTTCAATTCCAAACCATCAAGGTAATCTTTAGCCAGTTTAACTTCGCAATCTAACGCGTCTTTTAAGTAGTTAACGACGGGTAATAGAGAGAACTCTTCCGTGTATTCGCCTTCCGTTGGACGACCGAGGTGAGAAGTCACCATTACTTTAGCGCCAGCCGCTATGCAGTGCTGAATGGTTGGTAAAGACGCAAGAATACGTGCATCCGAAGTCACTTTGCCATCTTTCACTGGTACGTTTAGGTCAGCACGGATAAATACGCGTTTACCTGCTAGATCCAGGTCGGTCATCTTGATTACAGACATGGTTTGTCCTCTCAAATATTAATAAATAAAGTTTTTGGAAACCCGGCAACCTTGCCGAGCTTAGTTATTCTTCAAACTGGTTATTGATATGGAGACCGTCACGATGTATTTCAAGTTCAATACTCAGCCATCCCCATCATCCTGCTCCTACTCGGATGCTTGCATTGCGAGCGCCGTATCCAGCATGCGGTTCGCAAAGCCCCATTCGTTATCGCACCAAACCAACATTTTAACCAGTTGCCCGTTACTGACTCGGGTTTGTGAACCATCCACAATCGCACTGTGTGGATCATGGTTAAAATCGATGGATACCAATGGAGCTTCAGTATAGTCAACAATGCCATCTAATGTACACCGAGATGCGTGTATGATGGTTTGATTTACGTCATTAACTTTCACATTTGTATTTAATGTGACACTTAAATCCATCGCTGTGACGTTAACTGTTGGCACGCGCACTGAAATTGCCTCAAATTTGTTAGAAAATTTCGGAAAAATTCTTTCAATACCTTTATGCAATTTAGTATCAACGGGAATGATCGATTGGCTGGCTGAGCGTGTACGACGCAGATCGGTATGGTAAGCATCAATCACGGGCTGATCATTCATCGCTGAATGAATGGTGGTGATGGTACCAGAGTCAATACCAAAGGCTTCATCCAAGACTTTTATGATCGGCACAATGCAGTTGGTGGTACAAGAGCCATTGGACACCACGCGGTGCTCAGCAGTCAACGTTTGATGGTTAACACCATAAATGATGGTGTTATCGAGATCATGACTCCCGGGATGGGAAAAGAGCACTTTCTTAGCACCCGCGGTAATATGGGCTAGACCATCGGCTTTTGAACCATAGACTCCGGTACAATCGAGAACAATATCAACCCCAAGATCGCGCCAAGGCAGTAGTTTGATTTCGCTAAGATGAAGGATCCGAATCGAATCATAGACACCCGCCTCATGATGCACATAGATATGTTCTTGATCATTGGTGATTTTTTTACCAAAACGGCCATGACTCGTATCGTATTGCAGAAGGTGGGCCATCGCATCGGGTAATGCCAGTTCATTGACTGCCACTACTTTGATTTGCTGATTTTTTCCACTCTCATATATCGCTCGCAAGACATTGCGCCCGATACGCCCAAACCCATTGATCGCAACTTTAAGCATCATTCCATCGTCTTAATTGTTTTCGAGAGGAGGATAGTAACTGATAGCCTTTAAGAGCAACACCCCCACTCATCCATCGTCGATAAAAAAAGGCTCACTAAATAAAGTGAGCCCGGTATAACGCTTTTAGAAACTGATATCCGCCCCTATCCAGTAGCTGCGTCCATCCAGCACTTTGCCATGTTTATCTTGTGAAATATCGGTATCGGTGAGGTTATAGATACCAAACAGTAAACGTGTCTCTTTGTTAACTTGATAATTACCACCAATATCTAAGGTTTGGTAAGCATCGTATTTATCTCCAACAGCCCCGCCTCGCACAATCGCATATTCACTGCCTTTGAATTTGGCATGTGTCCAAAACGTTAGCTGCTCACTGGCATCCCAATCTAAATTGATGGATGCTTGATGGCGTGGAGTTCGACTTAATGGATCGCCACGATTCGCCCCACTGCGCTGCTCTGAGTCCGTAAAGGTATAGTTGGCCGATAGAGCGAGTTGTTCCATGACTGGTATTTTAAAACTGGTTTCTATCCCTTGAATCCGTGCTTTATCGACATTTTCTCGTTGCTGAATAAAATCATGCTGACTGCCTGAAGGTGAAACACATCCTCCACCGTTGCTGGCATCATCACATAGAGTGGTAATCAACACTTTATCTTTAAAGTCGGTATTAAATAAGCTGAGTGATGCCTGAAACCCTGTTGGTAGCTGATAGAAGATCGCAATTTCTTGGTTCAATGTTTTTTCAGGTTTGAGATCAGGGTTGCCTAAAATCACCCCATTACGACGCCCACCACCGGTCACTTGTCCCCAATCGCTAGAGACTTCACGCAACCCTGGAGCACTGAAGCCATTAGTCACGCCACCTTTTACCGTCCAGTGATCACTTAATTGCCAAACAGCATAGGCACGGGGGGTAATTTCATTGCCATAATGCTGATCGCGATTAAAACGTGCTCCAAGTGTTAAGGCAAAGTCTTGTGTCATTTGCCACTCATCTTCAATGAAAAAGGCACCGCGCCAACGTTCTAATGAATTTACGCTAGGATTGTATTTGTTACCCGCATCATCCAACGATTCGTTAAAGTATTGTCCACCAACAGTCACGAAATGATCGTCAAACGCACGTTGTAAACTGGCGTCAACCACTTGGTTAGTGATCGTCATTTGACGGCTTTCATTGTCTGTTTTTTCGTGACTATAGCTCAATTGGCTGGTTGCAAACTCCCAACGTCCTTCATGAGAAAGAGCATAATACGAACGTTCATAATCCCCTTGTGATGGACGTTCGGCACTTTTTTTAGAACTGTCCCGCTGTTGACGACTTTGATTAATATCGATACGAATATCTTGCGTGTCAGTCGGGGTGAGATCAAAACGGACATTGGCACTGTTCATCTCTTGTTCAGGGTAATAACCGATTTTGTCATCTTCAGCACGTCGAGAAACGGAACCAGAAAGCTGAACCCCAAGTAAACCATCAATCAAAGGACCAGCGATAGTTGCACTGGCTTGCTGGCTATCACCGGCATAACCACGATCGCGCAGTTGGCTTTCTAGACGAAGTGAACCATTCCAAGTATCCGACACTTTTTTAGTGATAATATTAATCACCCCGCCCATTGCATCAGAACCATACAACGAAGACATTGGGCCGCGTACAACCTCGATTCGTTCTATCATATTGAGTGGTGGGATCCAGCCTTGCTCTATGCCTGGTCCATCGCTGTTAGGGCGCGTTTGACGGCTGCCTTGTCTTTTTCCATCGACTAAAATCAGCGTATATTTAGCATCTAAGCCGCGAATACTAATGTCTTGACTGGCGCCGCCACCAGAAATATAAATGCCCGGTACCGAGCGCAACGCATCGGTTAAATCTCTAAATGAGCCCTTGGCCATCTCTTCGGCACTGATCACCGTGATACTGGCTGGCGCATTTCTCACCACCTGCTCAAAACCTGACGCAGTCACGACCAGTGTTTCGTCAACTTGACGCTCTTGCTGAGCACTCACTGGTACCGACGCAAATAGACCAAACGCTACGGCCAAAGCGACGCGGGTTGGATTTAATCTAGACATTCACCACTCCATAAATGATAATGATTATTAATTTCGAAGTGGAATTATTCACAATTTGAATCATTGAGATAGACCGACAGATGGAATAGTCAGTCCCAGATATGGAACAACACGATTATTGAATAACGAGGTCACTGTTATCATGCATGATTTAAGTGCTATCAAAGCCTTCCATGCACTCTGTCAGCACAAAAGTCTGACCGCTGCCGCTAAAGCGCTTGAACAACCAAAATCGACACTAAGTCGACGGCTTGCTATGCTCGAAAGTGATTTAGGGCAAGCGCTGATCACTCGTCAAGGCAACCGACTCACATTAACTAAGGCCGGACAAGTGTTTGCCGTTTATAGCGAGCAATTAGTTGAATTGGCATCAAAAGGTATTGAAGCTCTTCAAGAGCTGAACAATCAAATCAGCGGTAACCTGACGTTAGTCGTTCATCCCAACTTAGTCCGAGGGTGGATAAGCCACGTTCTCGATGAGTTTATGCTGGCACACCCCGAAGTAACCATTCGAGTACACAGTCACTACGTAGCCGAAAATAGCCTGTTAGAACCTGATTTGATGATTTGGATCGGGGCTATCACCCCCTCTGGATGGCGACGCGAGCTTCTCGGTAATTGGCATTATTCACCGTACGCTTCTCCGAATTATTTAGCCACTCACCCTAAGCCCGAACATCCTGAGCAGCTTATAAATCATACTTGGATAGATTTTATCGCCTGTCGCCAAGAAGGATTAACCCTAACTCATCAGACTCAAGGAGATTGGGTATTACCAGCTCTGAAAAGTCGTTTACAAAGTGATAGCTTAGCCATGCAAGCCGACGCGATAGCCAAAGGGCGAGGAATTGGCTTGCTACCCACTTGGTTTGCAGAAGGCTTTGAACGCGCTCATCCGGGGAGTCTTGCTGCTTGTTTACCAGAGTGGTTATCTCCACCCAGTGAGGTGGCTTGTTACTATCCAGCGGGGCGTCACCCTTTGCGTTTACGCTTGTTTATTGATGCTTTGCGTCATGCTTGCCCTAATGAATGGAAAACGGCTTAGCTCCATAGAAAAAGCCCAGCAAATAAGCTGGGCTCAGTTAGAACTCAATATCAACCATTAAGCCAGTAGTTCGTTTAAGCCAACAGTTCGTTAGCTGTTTTCACCACATTTTCAGTCGTAAAACCAAACATTTTGAACAGTTGATCCGCTGGTGCCGATTCACCGAACGTCGTCATGCCGATGATCTTGCCGCCAAACCCAACGTACTTGTACCAGAAATCCGCAATGCCTGCTTCAATCGCGATACGTTTGGTCACGTCTGCAGGTAATACCGCTTCACGATACGCTGCATCTTGCTTGTCGAAAGCATCGGTCGATGGCATTGAAACCACGCGAACGTGCTTACCTTCAGCGGTTAGCTGCTCTGCCGCTTTCACCGCTAGCTCCACTTCAGAGCCGGTCGCAATCAAGATAAGCTCTGGTTTGCCAGCGCAATCTTTAAGGATATAACCACCTTTGGCGATATCAGCCACTTGCGCTGCCGTACGAGACTGCTGAGCGAGGTTTTGACGTGAGAAGATCAACGCTGATGGCGCCTCTTTACGTTCAATGGCCAGTTTCCAGGCGACTGCAGATTCCACTTGGTCACAGGGACGCCATGTGCTCATATTCGGAGTTAAACGCAGTGAAGCGATTTGCTCAACCGGTTGGTGAGTCGGGCCATCTTCACCCAAACCAATCGAGTCATGAGTATAAACCTGAATGTTTTGGATCTTCATCAGCGCCGCCATACGCATTGCGTTACGAGCGTATTCCATAAACATTAAGAAGGTCGCGCCATAAGGGACAAAGCCACCGTGCAACGCGATACCGTTCATAATAGCCGTCATACCAAATTCGCGTACGCCGTAATGGATGTAGTTGCCAGAGAAATCTTCAGCGGTGAGTGATTTTGAGCCAGACCACATGGTCAAGTTTGATGGCGCTAAGTCTGCGGAGCCGCCCATAAATTCTGGTAATAATTTACCGAACGCTTCAAGGGCATTTTGCGAGGCTTTACGTGACGCAATATTGGCAGGGTTAGCTTGTAATTCAGCAATGATAGCATTGGCTTGCTCTTCCCACTGCGCTGGAAGGTCACCATTAACACGGCGTTTGAACTCAGTCGCTTCTACTGGGTACTCGGCAGCGTAAGCGGCAAATTTTTCATCCCAAGCCGCTTCTTTAGCTTGGCCCGCTTCTTTGGCGTCCCACTGAGCGTAAATATCAGCCGGAATTTCAAATGGAGCGTATTGCCAACCCAAGAATTCACGCGCCGCTTTAATTTCATCGTGGCCTAATGGCGCGCCATGGCAGTCATGAGAACCCGCTTTATTGGGCGAGCCAAAACCGATGATGGTTTTGGTACAGATCAATGTTGGACGAGGATCGGCTTTGGCGGCTTCAATTGCTGCGTTAATCGCCTCTGCATCGTGACCATCAACCGCTGGGATCACATGCCAACCATAGGCTTCAAAACGCTTAGGCGTGTCATCAGAGAACCAGCCTTCAACGTGGCCGTCAATCGAGATGCCGTTGTCATCCCAAAACGCGATAAGCTTACCAAGGCCAAGCGTGCCAGCCAGTGAGCAGGCTTCGTGAGAAATGCCTTCCATCAAGCAGCCATCACCCATAAAGACATAAGTAAAGTGATCAACGATGTCGTGACCTGGCTTGTTGAACTGAGCCGCGAGCGCTTTTTCAGCCATCGCCATGCCCACTGCATTAGTAATCCCCTGACCTAGAGGACCAGTCGTGGTTTCAATACCTGGCGCGTAACCGTATTCTGGATGACCTGGGGTTTTGGAATGCAACTGACGAAAGTTTTTCAGATCATCAATCGATAACTCATAACCACTTAGGTGCAGCAGTGAGTAAATCAGCATTGAGCCATGGCCGTTAGACAACACAAAACGGTCGCGGTCAGCCCATTGTGGATTGTGCGGATTATGGTTGAGGTGTGAGCGCCACAGCACTTCAGCGATATCCGCCATGCCCATTGGGGCTCCCGGATGCCCAGAGTTAGCTTGTTGAACACCATCCATGCTTAACGCACGAATCGCGTTAGCCAGTTGTTTACGCGAAGACATATCAGCTCCTAAAAAGCGATGAAATAAAAAGCGATCTCCCAAACCAATCAAAGTTGCAAATCAACGATGGGTGCTCTCGCTCCTACCAGCAACATTATTGCTCTGAATAGAAGGCAAACCAAATCACTGAACCGCCGCCGCTTAAAGTGGGAAGGGTATAGAAAAAGTGCTCAATATTGTCGCAAAGCCCCTTACGCTCTGCAAACCTTTTACTGCCTCTTAGGCTGATTTTTGCAATCGGTTACATGAAATTTCATCGTAATTATAAAAACATCACAAAACCAAGCAAACGTTTGGCCATAAGATAAACTAAAAAAGAGCTTGTAATTTGAGCATTGAAAACTAGAATAGACGTCTAGATGTAGAAACGCCTACATATTGAACAATTTTACCGACGCGTTTATCGAATAACGGGTCGCTACTAATATGAAAATTGGAGCTATCATGGCTAAACATTTGTTTACTTCTGAATCTGTATCAGAAGGTCATCCTGATAAAATTGCCGACCAAATCTCTGACGCGGTTCTTGATGCCATTTTAGAACAAGATCCAAAAGCTCGTGTCGCGTGTGAAACCTATGTCAAAACCGGAATGGTCATGGTTGGCGGTGAAGTAACGACGTCAGCGTGGGTGGATATTGAAGAGCTTACTCGCCAAACGGTACGTGAAATTGGTTATGTTAACTCTGAGATGGGCTTTGATGCCAACTCGTGTGCGGTACTCAATACCATTGGTAAACAGTCACCAGATATCAACCAAGGCGTTGATAAAGCCGATCCTAAAGATCAAGGCGCAGGTGACCAAGGCATCATGTTTGGTTACGCTTGTAACGAAACCGAAGTGCTGATGCCTGCACCGATTACCTATGCACACCGTTTAATGCAGCGTCAAGCTGAAGTGCGTAAAAATGGTAGCCTAGCTTGGTTGCGCCCTGATGCAAAATCTCAGGTCACTTTCCAATATGACCAAGGTAAGATCGTCGGTATTGATGCTGTGGTACTGTCTACTCAGCATTGTGATTCCGTTTCCACCGCTGATCTACGTGAAGGCGTGATGGAAGAGATCATCAAGCCTGTTCTACCTGCAGAATGGCTAACCAAAGACACCAAATACTTCATTAACCCAACTGGTCGTTTCGTGATTGGTGGTCCAATGGGTGACTGTGGCTTAACGGGTCGTAAAATTATCGTCGATACCTACGGCGGCGCAGCACGTCATGGTGGTGGTGCTTTCTCTGGTAAAGATCCATCAAAAGTTGACCGTTCAGCCGCTTACGCTGCTCGCTATGTTGCCAAAAACATTGTGGCTGCCGGTCTTGCGGATCGCTGTGAGATTCAACTTTCTTACGCCATTGGTGTCGCTGATCCAACGTCGATCATGGTAGAAACCTTCGGTAGCGAGAAAGTACCACACGATATTATCATTGAAGCGGTTCGTCAGTTCTTCGACTTACGTCCTTACGGTTTGCAAGAAATGCTCAGCTTACTACAGCCGATCTACAAGAAAACCGCCGCTTATGGTCACTTTGGTCGCGAAGAATTCCCTTGGGAAGCGACAGATAAAGCTGCCCTATTGCGTGACTTTGCCGGTTTAAAATAATTATCCATAGCCGAAATGGCTTACTCTCCAACGAGTGGTAAGCCATGATTGGATAAACCTCAGATCCGTCTGAGGTTTTTTATTGGAGGTCCTTTGATCAATTTTGAATTGCATTATCGTGCCCAGCAGCAAATACAACGCTGTATTGAACGGGCCTCAGAATACTTTAATACCCCTTTCTCCCGACCAAACCTCAGCCTAAAACTACGCGGTAAAACCGCAGGTAAAGCCTATTTGCAACGCTGGGAAATTCGCTTAAATCCGATTTTATTGGCTGAAAATCCGCAAGCTTTTATCGATGAAGTGATCCCCCATGAAATTGCTCACCTGATCACTTATCAACGTTATGGACGAGTACGTCCTCACGGTCGTGAATGGCAATCCGTTATGTCACAGGTGTTTAATCTGCCCCCCAGAACCACTCACAGCTTCGATGTTGGCTCTGTCCAGGGTAAAACCTTTGCTTATCGCTGCGCGTGTCAAGTTCACTCATTATCAATTCGTCGTCATAACAAGGTGTTACGTCAACAAAGCAGCTATCATTGCCGCCACTGTCAAACACCTCTGGTCTTTACTGGATAAACCGACTCCTCATTCATCTATCAATAGGCAAGTCATTTTTTGAGTGGTAGACTGCGAAAAATCATACTTATCTCAGTCTTTTGCCATGTTTTATTTACGTTTGCTGTCGATTTTAGGTTTATTTGTTTTTACTACCAGTAGCCTCGCTGCTGCCCCAACTTCTTTTGCTCAAGCCAAACGTATCGCCGTTAAACTTTATCAAGATCATCCGGTTAGCTTCTACTGTGGCTGTGAGATTAGCTGGCAAGGTCAACGAGGTATTCCTGATCTTGAAGGCTGTGGCTATGAAGTTCGCAAACAAGCCACCCGCGCCAATCGAATTGAATGGGAGCACGTGGTGCCTGCTTGGCAGTTTGGTCATCAGTTACAATGTTGGCAAGAAGGCGGGCGCAAACACTGTGCACGCCACGATGAGCAATTTCGTCAAATGGAGGCCGATTTACACAACCTCACTCCCGCGATTGGTGAAGTGAATGGCGATCGCTCTAACTTCAATTTTAGTCAATGGAATGGGATTGATGGCGCGACGTATGGTCGCTGTGAAATGCAAATTAACTTTGCTCAGCGTAAGGCTATGCCGCCGACAAGAGCTCGTGGCGCTATCGCCCGTACCTATTTGTATATGAGTCAGCACTATGGGTTTAAGCTATCTAAGCAACAAGCACAATTAATGCAGGTTTGGGATAATCAATACCCGGCTGATGAATGGGAGTGTGAACGTAACCGACGCATTACCACCATTCAAGGTCACTCTAATCCATTTGTTGATACACAGTGTTCTCGTCGCCACCGTGAATAGAGCCAAGATCGTCATCAACAACAATGACTAAAACTTCAAGCTGAGCGCTTAAACGAATAGGGACAGTGTCATCGCATCTTAAACGGTGACCGTCCCTCAAACGCCGCAGAAAAAGATATTTCCCTTCAACGCGGTGATCAGGTGAGCTATCATCACTAGATTGTGGTTATCAAGACATCGGTCGGGTAACACGGATACTCCATGACTTGAACCCGTCACTTAACGTACCAATATTATCCATACTGTGCGATCTTCAAGTCACCAAAGTATCGCTTTGTCATCAATTATTAGGAACTTGGCATGCGTATTCCTCGAATTTATCATCCCTCCCCTATCCACCAATTGGGCACGCTTGCCCTCAGTGACGACGCCGCCAATCATATCGGTAAAGTTCTGCGTATGCAGCCCGGTCAATCGGTGACGTTGTTTGATGGGAGTGATGCTGAATTTCCTGCGGTGATCAGTGAGATCAGCAAAAAACAGCTGACCGTTGACATTCAGCAACGCATTGAAAAAAGCATTGAATCACCGCTCAATTTACATCTTGGGCAAGTGATTTCTCGTGGTGATAAAATGGAATTCACCATCCAAAAATCGGTCGAGCTTGGCGTGAATACTATTACGCCTTTATTATCAGAGCGTTGTGGGGTAAAACTGGATCCAAAACGCTTTGAAAAAAAACTTCTGCAATGGCAAAAGATAGCGATTGCTGCCTGCGAACAATGTGGCCGAAATCGGATCCCTGTCATCCGCCCAGTGATGGAATTAGAAGCTTGGTGCGCTGAGCCTAGTCAGGCACTTAAACTCAATTTACACCCTCGCGCGTCCTATTCGATCAATACCTTACCTGAGCCGGTAAGCAACGTCCGTTTATTGATAGGTCCAGAAGGTGGCCTATCTGAGCAAGAAATTGCCATGACCGAACAATACCACTTTGCAGAAACGCTGCTCGGTCCTCGCGTATTGCGCACCGAAACCGCAGCACTGACTGCCATTACAGCGCTACAAGTTCGTTTCGGCGATCTTGGCTAACTCGGAGAAATTCAATGATTAAACTTGGCATCGTGATGGATCCCATTTCATCAATTAATATTAAAAAAGATTCCAGCTTTGCCATGATGCTTGAAGCACAGCGTCGTGGTTATCAAATTCATTACATGGAAATGGCTGATCTGCACTTAGAACAAGGTGTGGCTATGGCGGATACCAAAGTGGTCAGCGTCAAAGAAGATCCCGCGGCTTGGTATCAATTTCAGTCTGAGCAAACCATTCGTCTCGCAGATCTTGATGCCGTATTGATGCGCAAAGATCCCCCTTTTGATACCGAGTATATTTACGCAACGTATATTCTGGAAAGAGCGGAAGAAGAAGGCACACTGATCGTCAATAAACCGCAAAGCCTGCGTGATTGTAATGAAAAATTATTTACCGCTTGGTTTCCAGAATTAACGCCTACCACACTGGTGACTCGTAAAGCGGAAAAAATTAAAGCCTTTCGTGAGCAACACGGCGATGTGATCTTAAAACCGCTCGATGGTATGGGTGGCTCATCGATTTTTCGCATTAAACAAGGCGATCCTAACGTATCGGTGATCATCGAAACGCTGACCAACCACGGACAAACCTACTGCATGGCACAAACCTTTGTCCCCGATATCAGTAACGGTGACAAACGAATTTTAGTCGTCGATGGTGAGCCAATGCCATACTGCTTAGCACGTATTCCTGCTCAAGGTGAGACCCGTGGTAACTTAGCGGCTGGAGGAAGGGGAGAAGCTCGACCACTGAGTGAAACCGATAAAGCGATTGCGTTAGCTGTGGCTCCAACATTAAAAGAAAAAGGCTTGATCTTTGTCGGTCTTGATGTGATTGGTGATAAACTCACCGAAATCAATGTCACTAGCCCAACCTGTATTCGTGAAATCGAAGCCGCTTTTGATATCTCGATTACCGGCAAGCTGATGGATGCGATTGAACGTCGTATTAAGGCTTTATCTATGTAGGAGCTTAACGCTCCTCAATACCAAAGGATTGAAGATTAGATGAATCTGACTAATCATTTTCTCGTTGCCATGCCCAGTATGCAAGATCCTTACTTCAAACGCAGCGTGATCTACGTCTGCGAACATAATGAAGAGGGTGCAATGGGGCTAATGATCAATGCTCCGATCGATATTACGGTCAGTGGGATGCTAAAACAGGTCGAGATCGAGCCCGCTTACCCACACTCTCGAGAGCAAAGCCTAAAGAAACCGGTCTTTAACGGTGGGCCGATTTCCGAAGATCGTGGATTTGTTCTGCATCGAATGAAAGATCATTATGAGTCGACCATGAAGATGACCGACGATATTGCGGTAACCACTTCGAAAGATATCCTCTGTGTACTCGGTACTGAGGCGGAACCGAATGGTTATATTGTCGCATTAGGTTATTCTGGTTGGTCTCCAGGCCAATTAGAACAAGAGTTAACCGAAAACTCTTGGCTAACCATTGAAGCGGATGCCGATTTAATCTTTGATACGCCAGTCCATGAAAAATGGCAAAAAGCGATTCAAAAATTAGGCATTAATCCCGCCCAACTGGCTCCTCAATCAGGCCATGCCTAACTTAACCTTTAAGGCGCATTAACCATCGAGTTAATGCGCCACAGCAATGAGACGTCTATTATGTCGCGTACCATTATGGCCTTTGATTTTGGCACTAAAAGTATCGGTAGTGCTATCGGTCAAGAAATTACCGGAACGGCCTCGCCATTAAAAGCCTTTAAAGCCAATGATGGCATCCCCAATTGGGATGAGATAGAAAAACAGATCAAAGAGTGGCAACCCAATCTATTAGTGGTTGGCTTACCCACTGACTTACATGGCAAAGATTTAGATACCATCACTCCACGGGCGAAAAAATTTGCTAACCGCTTACACGGACGCTTCGGGTTACCCGTTGAGCTGCACGATGAACGCCTATCGACCGCAGAGGCACGCTCCGAGCTGTTTGCCCACGGCGGCTACAAGGCACTCAGTAAAGGCAATATAGACTGCCAATCAGCGGTCGTGATCTTAGAAAGCTGGTTTGAAAGACAATGGGCAAACTAGTCTCACTCCATATCAATCTTAATATTATCCAACGCACCAGAAGAGTAGCCCTCTCCCCGCTGGGTTTTGAGCATAAGGCGTAAATCATTGGCTGAATCGGCGCTGTGCAGCGCATCTTGCTCAGTGATTTTATCGTCAATCACCAATTGATACAGCGCTTGATCGAAGGTTTGCATTCCCACTTCTTTCGATTTAGCCATGGTTGCTTTTAATTCGTGTAAATCGCCACGGCGGATCAAATCCGCCATTCTTGGACTATTGAGCAAAATCTCAAACGCGCCATGACGCCCTTTACCTTGTTTATCACGCAGCAGTTGCTGACCAATCACTCCTTTTAAGTTCATCGATAAATCAAACAGAAACTGTTCTTTTTTCTCTTTCGGCATCAAATGTAAAATACGCTCTAAGGCTTGGTTGGCATTGTTGGCGTGTAAGGTTGCCATACATAAATGCCCAGTTTCGGCAAAGGTCATCGCGTATTCCATGGTTTCACGACTGCGTATTTCACCAATCAAAATCATGTCCGGCGCTTGGCGAAGTGAATTTTTCAATGCCACTTCATAGCTCTCAGTATCTAAGCCGACTTCACGCTGAGTCACAATACAGCCTTGATGAGGATGAACAAATTCAATCGGATCCTCGACAGTAAGAATGTGCCCGCGGGTTTTCAAATTACGATAACCGGTCATCGCGGCCATGGTGGTTGATTTTCCCGAGCCTGTCGCACCGACCACTAACACTAAACCCCGCTTGGTTAGCGCCAGATCTTTAAGCACCTCCGGTAACTGCAAGTCATCAAAACTAGGAATTTGCGTTTCGATCCGGCGAATAACGGCACCCGGTAGCTCACGCTGAAAAAAGGCACTGACTCGGAAACGGCCAAAATCACGCACAATCGCAAAATTGGCCTCACGCGTTTGGTTAAACTCCGTTTGTCGGTCGCTATCCATCATCCGCAATAACAACTCTTTGACCTGAGATTCACTTAACGCTTCCCCCTGAGGTTGGAGATCGCCATTGACGCGATACAAAATTGGAGCCGCGACAGTGATGTAGAGATCGGACGCCCCTTGGGTGAGCATCTCTTGTAATATTTGATCCAATTGCATGATGCGTTCCTTAGAATGATGAGCTGTCTAAACCAAGTTTTTGTTGGACCTCTGGTAAATCCACAACCCCTTGAGCAACCAACTGCTTAGCATGCTGCTCCATAGTTTGCATCCCATGCGCAGCGCCCGTTTGGATGATCGAATACATCTGTGCGACTTTATCTTCTCGGATCAAGTTACGAATCGCAGGAGTCGCTAACATAATTTCGTGACACGCCACGCGCCCCCCTCCGACTCGCTTAAACAGTTTTTGCGCAATCACCGCACGCAGCGATTCCGATAACATCGAACGCACCATGTCTTTATCGCTGCCCGGGAATACATCGATAATCCGATCAATGGTTTTTGCGGCAGAACTAGTGTGTAGCGTACCAAACACTAAATGTCCCGTTTCAGCGGCGGTTAACGCTAAACTGATTGTCTCTTGATCACGCAGCTCACCGACTAAGATCACATCAGGGTCTTCTCGCAGCGCCGAACGTAACGCATTTTTAAAACTATGGGTATCACGATGAACTTCACGCTGGTTAATCAAACACTTATTATTGCTATGCACAAATTCTATCGGATCTTCAATGGTCAAAATGTGTTTATTATGATGAGTATTGATATAATCAACCATTGCCGCTAACGTTGTCGATTTACCGGATCCAGTGGGGCCAGTAACAAGGACTAACCCTTTCTCATAATTGGATATTTTTCGAAAGATCTCCGGAGCATTCAACTGATCCAACGTTGGGATCACTGTAGGAATCGTTCGAAATACGGCGGAGCTGCCGCGCGACTGATGAAAGGCATTAACCCGAAAACGTCCCACATTCGGTAGCTCAAAGGAAAAATCGACTTCGAGACGCTCTTCATATTCACTGCGCTGGGCATCATTCATGATGGCAAAGATTAATCGATGCACGTCAGCATGACTAAAAGCAGGCACTCCCAGCTTACGGACTTCACCATCAATCCGGACCATGGGCGGAACACCTGCAGAAAGATGTAGATCTGACGCATTATGCTTTACACTAAAATCCAGTAACTCTGAGATATCCATTTATTTTTCCTTAATAAAGTCGAGCCATGAGTAGTATTCAACAAAACATTGAACAGATCACCTCACAGATTAAGAGCGCACAACAAAAGTGTGGTCGCTCTCCAAGCTCTGTGCAACTTTTAGCGGTCAGTAAAACCAAACCTGTCGAGGCAATTCTCGAAGCAGCCCTTGCTGGGCAACTTGCTTTTGGAGAAAACTATGTTCAAGAAGGGGTGAATAAAATTCGCTATTTTGCTGAGCATCATCCACAACTCGATTTAGAATGGCATTTTATTGGCCCATTGCAATCCAATAAAACTCGTCTTATTGCCGAACATTTTGACTGGATGCACACCGTGGATAGAGCAAAAATCGCTCAGCGACTGAGTGAGCAACGTCCGGCTCACAAAGCACCGTTACAGGTCTTAATTCAGGTAAACACCAGTGGTGAAACCTCAAAATCCGGTATTAGTGAGCAAGCGTTGTTTCCCTTAGCAGAGTTGATTTCTGAACTACCGAACCTCACATTAAGAGGGTTGATGTCCATTCCGGAGAACGTCGCTGATTATGCTGAGCAATTGGTTGCTTTTCAGCGCTTAGCTGACCTGCAAGCACGCTTAAGGGAACGCTATCCAGCACTGGATACTCTATCAATGGGGATGAGTGGTGATATGCAAGCGGCCATCGAAGCCGGAAGTACGATGGTACGCATTGGAACGGCGATTTTTGGCCAGCGCGATTATCCAACCTCAACGAAACCATGATCCTTGCTCAAAGCAGGTTTACTTTTCGTCGAACAATGACCCGCTACCACCAGAGTAGCCAACTGTAGGATAGAACATCATTATGGAACAAAGAACGATTGCTTTTATTGGCGCAGGAAATATGGCTCATGCGATCATCGCTGGCCTGATTGCCAGTGGTTATCCAGCGCAGCGGATCATTGCCAGTGCGCCGTCCCAAGCCAACTTAGCCTCGTTACATACTCAGTATGCGATTAAAACCACCAGCGATAATCTCGCCGCCGCTCAGCAAGCGGATGTCGTGGTGCTGGCGGTAAAACCTCAATTAATGGCTGAAGTATGTCAACCAATGCAAGCTATTGATTGGTCAAATAAATTAGTTATTTCTATCGCCGCGGGGATTTCGGTAGCGCGCTTGCAACAATTGCTCAATACTCAACCTGCGTTAGTACGGGTGATGCCAAACACCCCCTCATTGGTTAATCAAGGCATGGCAGGGTTATTTGCCGCACCAGAGGCAAGTGAAAGTGACAAAAACTTCACTGAGCAGTTGATGAGTTCGGTGGGAAAAACTTGCTGGGTGAGTGAAGAATCAGCAATCAATAGTGTCATCGCCGCCGCAGGTAGCGCACCGGCCTACTTTTTCTTGTTTATGGAAGCCATGCAAGCCGAGGCAATCGCTCAGGGATTTGATAAGCAAACCGCACGCTTATTGGTGGAGCAGTCGGCGTTAGGCGCAGCGCAGATGGTTGCAGCAAACCCGCAGCTAGAGCTAGCAACCTTACGTGAGCAAGTGACGTCCAAAGGAGGCACGACAGCACAAGCTATCGCAACCTTTGAGCAGCATCAGCTATCGGATATCGTTGCTAAGGCCATGCGTGCCGCAGTCCATCGTGCGCAAGAGATGGAAAAACTATTTTAAATAGACCGCCATTTCAGTACTCTATTCATTAATTTATCATAAGGGCTTTCTCATGAATGCTATGAGCTTTTTAATCTCCACCTTGTTTGATATCTATATCATGGTGGTTATTCTGCGTGTTTGGCTACAAGCCGCTCGCGCCGATTTTTATAATCCGTTTTCACAATTTATTGTCAAAACCACTCAACCCGTGGTTGCGCCATTACGTCGAATGATCCCCTCGGTGGGTAATCTGGACCTTGCCACCATCCTCTTTGCTTATGTGTTATCGGTGCTCAAATTCGTCGTTCTGATCCTGATGGTCTCTAAGGGTGCGATGGTCTTCAGTCTCGATTTCTTATGGTTTGGCTTATTGTCTTTAGTCAAAGCAGCCGGTGGATTACTGTTTTGGATCTTACTGATCCGGGCGATTTTGAGCTGGGTCAGCCAAGGACGTAGTCCAATAGAGTTTGTTTTCCATCAATTAACCGAACCTATGCTAAGCCCTATTCGCCGGATCATCCCAGCGATGGGTGGTTTCGATTTAAGCATTTTAGTGCTGTTTATTATTCTACAATTCGCTAACTTTTTAATGGGTGATTTCATTGGCCCCATTTGGTATCAGTTGTAATGTCAATCGCTTGGCTTGATGGGCAAGATCTTTGCCTGCGGATTTATGTCCAACCTAAAGCCAGCCGCGATAGTTTAGTGGGGCAGCACGGTGATGAGCTCAAAATAGCCATCACTGCGCCGCCTGTTGATGGTAAAGCGAATGCCCATTTGAGCCGCTATCTTGCCAAGCTGTGTAAAGTATCGAAAAGCGCGGTTGAAATAGAAAAAGGCCAGCTAGGGCGGCATAAACAAGTACGCATCCTCTCACCTACGGTGATCCCTGCCGAAATTCAAGCTCTGTTCCCCACTTAATGTGGGGAATTTTTTTCTCCGAACTGTTGTACAATAACCGTTAGCGATGACGACAAGTCTCATCGAGCTCCCCATTCAGACGTGAGAGATTTATGAATAAGATTGTTTTAGCCACTGGTAACCGAGGAAAAGTCGCGGAAATGGCCGATTTATTAGCCGATTTCGGTTTTGAGGTTATCGCACAAAGTGAATTAAATGTGCCAGATGCTGATGAAACAGGCTTAACCTTTATTGAAAATGCCATCATCAAAGCACGTCATGCCGCTGCCCTTACTGGTCTACCAGCGATTGCCGATGATTCTGGACTTGAGGTTGACTATCTTGATGGCGCACCGGGCATTTATTCTGCGCGCTATGCCGGAGCCAATGCTTCAGATAACGATAACCTGCAAAAGTTATTAACCCGCTTAGAAGGTGTGCCGAGTGAACAGAGAACCGCTCGCTTTCACTGTGTTTTAGTCTATCTGCGCCATGCTAACGACCCAACACCTCTGGTTTGTCATGGTCAGTGGCAAGGTGAAATCTTAACTGAGCCTCGCGGTGAGCATGGCTTTGGTTACGATCCCATTTTCTGGGTTCCCGAAGAAAACTGCGCTTCTGCCCAGTTACCTGCCGCCCGTAAAAAGCAGCTCTCTCATCGCGCTAAGGCTCTACAATTACTGTTCCAAGCCTTAAAAGAGCAACGCGCCTCATGCTAACGCCGCCCAAGTTGAGCTTGTACGCCCATATCCCGTGGTGCGTACAAAAATGCCCTTATTGCGATTTTAACTCTCACGCCTTAAAAGAAGAGATCCCTGAAACGCAATATATCGCGGCACTACTGGAAGATCTGGATCGTGATATTGAGCGCTATCAGCTTGCTAACGATCCAAGGCGATTGCATTCGATCTTTATCGGCGGGGGGACGCCGAGCTTAATTTCACCACAAGGCATCCAAGATTTGATTGACGGCATCGCAGCGCGCATTCCGTTTCAGCCAGAGATTGAGATCACCATGGAAGCCAACCCTGGTACGATTGAAGCTGAGCGTTTCGCGGCTTATCGCCTCGCAGGCGTCACTCGAATCTCGATTGGCGTACAAAGCTTTGCCACCGAGAAGTTAGCCCACTTAGGTCGTATTCATGGCCAACAAGAGGCAGTACGTGCGGCAAAACTGGCGCATACCATTGGTTTAAAAAGCTTTAATTTGGATTTAATGCACGGCCTGCCCGATCAAAGCCTAGCGCAAGCCTTAGATGATTTAGACCAAGCGATAGCGTTAAATCCTCCTCACCTATCTTGGTATCAATTGACCATTGAGCCCAATACGCTGTTTTATTCTAAGCCCCCCACTCTGCCCGATGATGATGCGCTGTGGGATATTTTTGAACTTGGCCATCAAAAACTCACTGAGGCAGGTTATGTGCAATATGAAATCTCTGGCTACAGCAAGCCTGGTTATCAATGCCAACATAACCTCAATTACTGGCGATTTGGTGACTATCTGGGCATTGGCTGTGGAGCGCACGGTAAATTGAGCTTTGCTGATGGCCGAATTATTCGCACCACTAAAGTGAAACATCCACGTGGTTACTTAGCGGCTTATCAAAATATGGTGAAGCCTTATTTGAGTGATGAACAGCTCGTTGCCGAAAGCGATCGCCCTTTTGAATTTTTCATGAACCGATTTCGTCTGCTCGAAGCGTGTCCAAAACAAGATTTCACCACCACCACAGGGCTAGCGTTAAGTGTACTTGAGCCAACCATCCAATGGGCGTGTGAGATGAATTACTTAACCCAAGATGCGACTTCGTGGCAGATCACTGAACATGGTAAGTTATTTTTGAATGATTTACTGGCGGCATTTATGGCTGAAGAGTAACTCAACAACAACTCGCTACTGACAATCGAATGATTGCCAGTAGCCATTTTAATCAGCTAGAAAATTGAGCGCCCAATGCGCTCGGACAACAGCTCCAGCGCTTTAGTGCCCGCTAACGAATTACCTGATGGATCAAGCTCAGGAGACCAAACCGCAATGGTCATTTCACCGGGCACAATAGCGATGATGCCACCACCGACCCCCGATTTACCCGGCATGCCCACTCGATAAGCAAATTCACCCGCACCATCATAAAGACCACAGGTAGCTAATAACGCATTGATTTGCTTACTTTGCGTCACACTAACCACGCGCTGACCCGTGTGTACCGATACCCCTTTGTTGGCCAAATAGCTGAATGTTTTGGCTAATTCAACACAGCTCATTTTTAGTGCACAAGCGTGAAAATAGTTATTTAAGACCGGAATCACTTCGTTTTCAAAATTACCAAACGAGCGCATTAAATAAGCAATCGAAGCATTACGATCACTGTGCATCATTTCCGACGCTGCCACCACTTTGTCATAGATGATCTGCTCTTCACCACTTAACTGACGCACAAATTCCAGCAAACGCTGGCGAGGGGCGGATAAGCGGCTATAAAGCATATCCGCGATCACAATCGCTCCGGCATTAATAAATGGATTTCGCGGGATGCCCTGCTCCATTTCTAGCTGAATCAATGAATTAAAAGCTTGTCCAGAAGGCTCTTTGCCAACTCGTTGCCACAGCTCCTCTGGCTGATATAAGCCCATCGCCAAGGTTAAACTTAACGCTTTGGAAATGGATTGGATGGAAAATCCCTCCTGCGCATCACCAGCAGCAAAGATCTCGCCTTGGTTAGTGTAAACCGCGATACCGAGTTTATCGCTCGCCACTTGGGCCAGAGCGGGAATGTAGTTAGCCACTTTGCCTTGTCCAATCAATGGACGAACTTCATCGAGAATGGTCGCTAAAATAGCGGAGCTTGGTTTCATAGTCTGAGTTTACTTTTATTATTATTGCCGCTGAAAACAATGGAACGGCCAAATGAGTTACCGTCTCATCGCCCAACAGATTTTTAATGTAGGGAGAGTCAAAAAAGCCAACACGATAAACCATGTTGGCTAAGTTCTAAGCAGTATCTTGCCGAGCTTGATACTTGTCCAGCATAAACTGGTAGGACAGGTTAACTCACTCGTTGGAATTTAATATCCCATACGCCATGGCCTAGGCGATGGCCGCGCTGTTCAAACTTGGTTAACGGGCGCTCTTCTGGACGTGGAATATAATCCCCTTCCAGGGCGAGATTACGATAACCAGGTGCTTGATTCATCACTTCGATCATATGCTCAGCGTAATTTTCCCAGTCCGTTGCCATATGAAACACCCCTTCGCCAACGATCAGTTTTTGTCGCACCATTTCTGCAAACTCTAACTGCACAATACGGCGCTTATGGTGACGTTTTTTATGCCAAGGATCAGGAAAAAACAGTTGTAGCGTCGCCAAGCTATTATCAGGGATCATGTTAGCAAAAACTTCAACCGCATCGTGGCACATCACTCGTAAGTTAGTCACACCAGCATCGCGGGCGGAAGCCAAACAAGCACCAACACCAGGGCTATGTACTTCAATACCAATGAAATTTTTATGTGGGGCATTTTTTGCCATTTCAACCAATGAGGCTCCCATGCCAAACCCAATTTCTAACACCACTGGATTTTGGTTACCAAACACCTGAGCCCAATCCAGTAACTCGGTTTGATAATCAATCCCCATGGTTGGCCAGCAGGCTTTCATCGCCGCTTCTTGACCTTTGGTTAGTCGACCTTCACGACGCACAAAACTACGGATTCTACGTAGCACTTTGCCATCTTCTGTCAATTGATTGGTGGTAACTTCACTCATTGCGATTGCCTGTCTATTTTTTCGTCTTCACTCAAAGGGAGTGTGATTATCCAAAGAATTGCTTGCCATGCAAGTGTTATTATAGTCCAGCGCTTCACTAGAACGATCACCTGAAACCTTAAAGATACCCTTATAATTTATCGGTTGTACTCGACGGGCATTCTGTGGTGCAATTTTGATTCATTATTTTTATTATTACAGAGCATGTCGTGACTCCATTCGCTTCCGCAATTTTGACTTGGTATGACGCCTATGGGCGAAAGCATCTGCCTTGGCAGCAAAATAAAACGGCCTATACGGTATGGTTATCAGAAATCATGCTGCAACAAACCCAAGTAACCACAGTGATCCCTTATTACCAGCGCTTTGTTGAACGTTTTCCTAGTGTTGCTGACTTAGCGGCGGCTCAACAAGACGAAGTGCTACACTATTGGACCGGCCTTGGTTACTACGCTCGGGCGAGGAACTTACATAAAACTGCAAAGATCATTGTCGATCAGTATCAAGGCCAGTTTCCAACCGAGCTGGAGGCGATGAATGCGTTACCTGGTGTTGGTCGCTCGACAGCAGCGGCAGTGCTCTCTTCAGTGTTTAAAAAGCCGCATGCTATTTTAGATGGCAACGTTAAACGGACCCTAGCTCGCTGCTTTGCTGTTGAAGGATGGCCGGGAAAGAAAATCGTTGAAAACCAGCTTTGGCTGCATGCGGAGCAACAGACCCCAAGCGTCGATGTCGATAAATACAATCAAGCGATGATGGACATGGGAGCGATGATCTGTACCCGTAGCAAGCCAAAATGTACACTGTGCCCAGTGGAATCCTTATGTATTGCCAAGCAACAAGGTAACCCCTTAGATTATCCTGGTAAAAAACCGAAAAGCGACAAACCAGTCAAGCAAACGTGGTTTGTCATTCTTTATCATCAGGGTCAAGTCTGGCTTGAACAACGCCCACAAGTCGGGATTTGGGGCGGATTATACTGTTTTCCACAACATACCGATCAGCAGATTGAAACAACGTTAGCGCATCGTGCTGTACAAGATAACCACATTCAATCTCAGCGCCCATTAATTGCCTTTCGGCATACTTTTAGTCATTACCATTTAGATATTACCCCGATTCTATTGGGACTGACTCATAAACCAGACATCATCATGGAAGGAACGAAAGGTCTTTGGTATAACTTACAACAGCCTGAAGAAATCGGCTTAGCAGCCCCTGTGAAGCAGTTGTTGCACAGCTTACCCTTTGAAATTCATCCGTAAACGATTAAGAGGAAGTCATTATGAGCCGCACGGTATTTTGTGCTCGATTACAGAAAGAAGCTGACGGTTTGGATTTTCAGCTCTACCCCGGAGAGCTGGGTAAACGTATTTTTGATCATATTTGTAAGCAAGCTTGGGCAGAGTGGCAAACCAAACAAACTATGCTGATCAATGAAAAAAAACTCAATATGATGGATCCTGAACACCGCAAATTTCTCGAAAATGAAATGGTCAATTTCCTCTTCGAAGGTAAAGAGGTCCATATTGAAGGTTATACTCCACCAAGCCAAGCTTGAGTTTCACAGATAATCTCTAGACAATTTGATCTTGCAGCTGTTTATTTTCGCTGCAAGATCAAATCAGCAGGGAAATTGATTTGCCTGGGAAAGCGATGAAAAAATCACTGTACTGTTTAACCACACTCTTACTCTTAGTCGGCTGCAGTCGTGAGTTTGTTGAACGTTTCTATGCGGTGGATTATGAGCCAACCAACCGTTTTGCAAAAAATCTCGCTCAATTACCCGGGCAATTTGAAAAAGATACCGCCGCATTAGATAGCTTGATCCTCAGTTTCTCTGGCAATATCGAACGCCGCTGGGGTAGCCGAGAAATCAAAATTGCTGGTAAAAGTAATTACGTAAAATACATCGATAATTACCTTAGCCGAACGGAAGTCAATTTTAGTGATGGTAAAATATTGGTTGAAACCATCTCACCCACGGATCCTCAAGGACACTTAAAAAGAGCGATCATCACCACGTTATTAACGCCTGACGATCCGGCTAGCGTCGATCTTTTTTCATCACAAAACATTGAGCTAAAAGGACAACCTTTCTTATACCAACAAGTTGTCGACCAAGATAAGCAACCCATTCAGTGGCGCTGGCGTGCCAACCGCTACGCCGATTACCTGATTGCTCATCACCTCAAAGTCAAACAAGTTGATTTTAAGAAAGCCTACTATGTTGAAATTCCGATGGTCGCGGATCAAATGCAGATCCGTAGCTACCAATACGCCGACATTGTTCGCCGAGCTTCCCGTAAATATGGTATTCCGGAAGATCTTATTTACGCGATCATCAAAACAGAAAGTAGCTTCAACCCTTATGCGGTCAGTTGGGCTAACGCTTATGGCTTAATGCAAGTAGTGCCGAAAACTGCGGGACGGGATGTGTTTAACTTGGTAAAAAATAAACCCGGTGAGCCAACACCTGAATACCTCTTTAATCCAGAAAATAACATAGATACCGGTACCGCCTATTTTTATCTACTCAAAAACCGTTATTTGAAAGATGTCCGTCATCCTCTTTCTCTTGAGTACAGCATGATTTCTGCTTACAACGGAGGCGCTGGCGGTGTTCTGCGAACATTCCATCAAGATCGACAGCGAGCCATGAATAATTTAAATAGCCTACAACCTAATCAGGTGTATTGGGCTTTGACCAACCGTCATCCTAATGCGGAAGCACGGCGCTACTTAGAAAAAGTAACTCAATTTAAACGAGAATTTAACGCGAAGTAATCTTTCACGCCCTACTTGCCTAAAATAGCGACACTTAAACCGGTTTTCTATTTTTTTTTAAAATAGTGGTTGACGTACAGAGGGAAAATCCGTTTAATAGCGCTCCGTTGCCCGGATAGCTCAGTCGGTAGAGCAGAGGATTGAAAATCCTCGTGTCGGTGGTTCGATTCCGCCTCCGGGCACCACAAATTTTATTGTTGGTGCTGCAGTCAGTAACAACAAGCAATAAATTAAGTGCGCCGACTTAGCTCAGTAGGTAGAGCAACTGACTTGTAATCAGTAGGTCACCAGTTCGATTCCGGTAGTCGGCACCATTTATTGCCTCGATAGCTCAGTCGGTAGAGCAGAGGATTGAAAATCCTCGTGTCGGTGGTTCGATTCCGCCTCGAGGCACCATATTAAAGCTGTTCCTCCTTAGCTCAGTTGGTAGAGCGACGGACTGTTAATCCGCAGGTCGCTGGTTCGAGCCCAGCAGGAGGAGCCACTTTTCAAAGCCCAGTCATTGACTGGGCTTTTCTTTATCTAAACATCACTGACGATCACTCGATTCCCTCTGCCCCGTTCCATGGTAGGCAAACGGTTTGAACTCATCAGTCGATACTCTGTTCTACACCTTACCGAGAAGATAAGGTGGTTTCCTTTTTGCGCGATTAAAAAACTTTTATCGCGGACAACGTTTAACCGCAAACCATTCACTTGTCCCAGCTTGAGCTTAATCAAACGATTCTTCCCTATCCGATTAGCGACACGATAAAGACGTTAAGTCGAAGGATAGGTAAGAATTTACCGCTGTTTCTGTTAGCTTTTCTAAACAAAAATGGATAAAAACAGCCCACTAAGTATAGAAAATCAGCAAACGAGTTTTTTTTTGCATTTTACTGTTGACGAAGGATCGGAAAACTCGTTTAATACACCCCGTTGCCTCGATAGCTCAGTCGGTAGAGCAGAGGATTGAAAATCCTCGTGTCGGTGGTTCGATTCCGCCTCGAGGCACCATATTCTGATAGAGATTGGTGCAAGCGCAACCAGTATCTTAACTGATAAAGTGAGCCGGCTTAGCTCAGTTGGTAGAGCAACTGACTTGTAATCAGTAGGTCGCCAGTTCGACTCCGGCAGCCGGCACCATTATCAAAAAATCTGTTCCTCCTTAGCTCAGTTGGTAGAGCGACGGACTGTTAATCCGCAGGTCGCTGGTTCGAGCCCAGCAGGAGGAGCCACTATTATTAACTGATGATACGTCATCCGTTATTAATGCCGACTTAGCTCAGTAGGTAGAGCAACTGACTTGTAATCAGTAGGTCACCAGTTCGATTCCGGTAGTCGGCACCATTATTAAAAAATCTGTTCCTCCTTAGCTCAGTTGGTAGAGCGACGGACTGTTAATCCGCAGGTCGCTGGTTCGAGCCCAGCAGGAGGAGCCAAATTTTAAAGCCCAGTCATTGACTGGGCTTTTTTTATGGTGATTCAATGGTGAGTAAAAAGGCTTATCCCTTTATAAGATAAGCCTTACTAGCACTAATCGTTACGCCTTCAATCAGCGTAAAGAAACGCGATCACTTAAACCCCTGCTCTTTCTTTATCAAATCATAAGCATGTTGGATCTCTTGTGATTTCTCTTTTGCCATGTTCATCATCTCAGGGGGTAAGCCTTTAGCCATTAATTTATCTGGGTGATGCTCATTCATCAATTTACGATAGGCCCGTTTAATGGTTTGTACATCCGCATCTTGATTGACACCCAGCACAGAAAAGGCATCCGCCAATCTATCTCGACTAGAGGGTTGCTGCCATTGACTTGAACCCGATGACCCGCTCTGCTGACCGGTAAAACCACCACTTTGCTGAAAACGAAACGCGGCTTCTTGCATACGTAAACGGCGCTCTAGCTGATCCGATGAGAATCCAAGTCCCTGAGCAATTTTATGTAGAACCTGACGCTCACTAGGATGTAAATCACCATCAGCAAAGGCAGCAGAAACTTGTAATTCAAGGAAGAATTGCATTAAATCAAATCGACCACCCGTAAAAAAACGGACATTTTCTAATGTTTGTTGCAAAGGAAAGTCGGCTTCTTTACCTTCGCGAAAAGCATCTTGTGCAGCGCGGCGCTGATCACCATGCAAGTTCATTCTGTCCATCATGATGCTGGCTAATTGAATCTCTTGCTGGGTGACTTGACCTTTCGCTTTGGCAACGTGTCCCATCACAGCGAAAGCAGATTTAAAGAATTCTTCTTGCCTCTCGGTTTGTGTTGGTCCTGAACTGAACTGCCCATTAGCAAACGGGTTTTGGCTTCGATAGCGAGCCTTATCAAACTGGTGGCCAAGAAATAGACCAAAGATTGCGCCCAATGGGCCGCCAAATAGCAGGCCAAAGAAAGCGCCAAGAATTTTGCCAAAAATATGCATTATGTGCTCTCAATCTATGAATTTTTTAGGTGTGCTGTGGTCTGATAGTGCCGGGAGCGTTATTTTCCTTTATGATAAGGAAGCATTTTATTGACTTAACACTCTTAAAGTCGGAATCAAACAGAACAACAGGATAGTACAACTCGATGTCACGTTTTTCCCGCACATTTTTAGCCGCTTCGATCAGCGCCGCGCTCTTTGCGCCACAGACTCAAGCAGAAGCAACGGTGGATAACAGTGTGCAGGAACTGCCCACTCTTGATCAATGCCTAGTGAATGAACCCGAGTCGGAAAATCCGAATCCACAGCCTATCAAGGTCAAAGCGGATAAGCTAGAAGCAATTAGTGGTCAGCGCGCCACTTATTCTGGCGATGTCGTCGTTTTACAAGGACAAAAACAGATCCGCGCTAATAATGTGACACTCCATCAACAAGAAAATATTGTTGTGGCCGAAGGCAATGTGACCTTTAGTGATGGCCAAGTCAAAGCAACCTCAGATAGAGTGACCAATCAACTCAATATTGATCAAATCACATTAGAGAACACCCAATATCAGTTTTTATGTCAACCGGGTCGCGGTCATGCGGCTTATATCGCCAAAACCGGTAAAGCCATTTATGAGATTGAAGATGGCTCAATTACCTCTTGTCCAGAAGGTGATAGCGCTTGGCGTTTGCGTGCCTCAAGTATTGACGTTGACCAAGACGCTGAACAAGCGACGTTTTACAATCCTCGTTTAGAAATACAAAACGTCCCCGTGTTCTATTTACCTTATCTTACCGTACCGATTGGTGATACTCGTAAAACGGGTTTTCTCTATCCAGATATTTCCTATGGTTCACGTGATGGTTTTGAAATCTCAGTTCCTTTTTATTGGAATTTAGCGCCTAACTACGATTTAGAAACCACTCTGCGTTATATGGATAATCGCGGAACTCAGTTGAATACCGTGTTTCGTTATCTCACCGAATTTGGTTCAGGTAGCCTTAAAGGCGAATTTTTACCTGATGACGAACTTCATCCTGAACAAGGGAAACGTTGGGGTTTCCAATATCGCCACGATGGTATTTATCAACAAGCATGGAAACTGGATCTGGATTACTCCCGCGTTAGTGATGTCGAGTATTTTTCAGATTTAAGCTCAGGGATTGGTAATCGAGAAGATGGTCAACTGATGCAGCAAGCACGAGTGACTTACCGCTCTTCGGCTTGGGATACCTCATTGTTGGCAAGAGACTTTCAAGTATTAACTGATAAAGATAACCTCCCCTATCGATTGATGCCGCAAGTCGCTTTTAACTACTATGCACCAGAGCTGCTGCGCTATCTAGATTTAGACATTAAAAGCCACATTTCACGTTTTGAAACCGATGCAATCGGTAAACCTTCGGCAACTCGTGCCCATATCGAACCCGGCATTAGCATCCCGCTAGGAAACACATGGGGAACATGGACCACAGAAGCAAGGCTGTTAGCAACCTATTACCAACAAGATTTATCTGGCGTGATCAGTAGTGATTACCAAGAGTTAGAAGAGAGCGTGTCGCGGGTTATCCCTGAATTCAGAACGCATGCCGGTATCGTCTTAGAACGAGACACCACGCTATTTAATGGCTATACCCAAACGCTTGAGCCACAAGTTCAGTACTTGTATGTTCCAAAAGAAAACCAACAAAACATCGCACGTTATGATACGACATTATTACAAACTGATTACTACGGCCTATTCAGAAGTAGAAAGTACAGCGGAGTAGATTTTATCTCTGCCGCCAATCAAGTCAGCTACGGCGCATCAACACGGTTTTTTGATGACCAATACAAAGAACGATTAAACATCGCGTTTGGACAAATTTTCTATATCGATAAAGGTTTAAAATCAAGCAATACCGATAGTAGCCAAGTGGAAGATACTCAATCGAACTATTCCGCTTGGGCCGTAGAAATGGATTTTAATTATGATGATTTTCTCTTTTATCACGGCGGTATTCAGTACGACATCGACACCAGTGCGATGCAATTGGCCAACAGTACGTTGGAATACCGCTTTAACGGCGGCTACCTACAAACCAATTATCGTTATGTTACCAAAGAGTATATCGAAGATACGGTGGGCGACAGTATTCCGGTGAGCAGTATTACTCGACGAGGAATATCTCAAGCAGGCCTACTTGGCGGCTATCAGCTTTCTCATAAGTGGCATGTCACTGGACAGTATTTTTACGACATGACGACCAATGAAGCACTGGAATGGCTAGTGGGCATTCGCTATACCTCTGATTGCTGGTACATGGGTTTCTCTTACAGTAATCAGTTAAAAGATTGGAATAGAACCCCAAGTGGCAATTATCTGGGTTTCGAAGATCCAAACTATGAAAATAACTTTAGTTTTAACATTGGTATTATCGGCTTTGGCACCAAAGTGAGCTCCAGTGAAAGCATGGCTGGAATTAAAAGTTCTGATAATTCCTTGGGTTATGGACGCCCGTTTTTCTTAAATAATTAGGGCAGTAAATTTGGGCATCTTAGCCTAAAAAACTCTGAATTTTCCGAATATACCCAAACCACTTGAAGTTGCAGGTAGGCGGTAAGTGAGTGAGTCCCAATGAACATAGACAGACTATGTGATTGCGGTGCACGAACGTAGCCAACATCGCTGTAGCTTCAAGTAGAAAGGGGATAATGACCGTGAGCAACAACGATTAACGCTCGATAATGAATAGGATTTCTAATGAAACTGTGGACATTGGCTTTATATACGTTAACCAGCTTAGTGAGTATTGCGACGGTGCAAGCTCAACCCGTCGAGCTTGATCGCGTAGCCGTGATTGTGAATAGTGGGGTGATTTTGCAAAGCGATATAGACAGCGCCTTACTAACAGTAAGAGCGAATGCAAAAACAAACCAGCAAACACTCCCCCCTGAAAATATTTTGCGTGAACAAATCATCGAAAAACTGATTGTCGATACTTTGCAACAGCAAGAAGCCGATCGTATTGGGGTACGTATTGATGACAATACCCTAAATGACGCGATTACCGAGATTGCTCACAATAATCAACAAACACCGGAACAACTTCGCTTATCGATTGCTGAACAAGGATTAACCTACCCAGAATTTCGTGAACAAATCAGAAAAGAGATCGCCGCCAGCGAAGCACGTAACGCATTAGTACGCCGCCGTATTAACATTATTCCAGCCGAAGTCGATACCTTGGCAGAGCTGCTCGCTCAAGAAACCAGCGCGACCGTACAATATAAAATCAGCCATATTCAACTGCGTTTTAACGATGGACAAGACAAATCCGAGGTTGAAGCACAAGCCAATAAGTTAGTCGCTGAACTCAACCAAGGCGCAGACTTTAGCACCATGGCCATCACCTATTCAAAAGGCCCACGGGCACTACAAGGGGGAGATTGGGGATGGATGCGTAAAGAAGAAATGCCGACGATTTTCGCCGACCAAATTAAAATGCAAAATAAAGGCAGTATTATTGGCCCATTTCGTAGTGGTGTCGGTTTCCACATTCTAAAAATTGATGATATCAAAGGCTTAGAAACGGTTGCAGTGACGGAAGTCAATGCACGTCACATTCTGATTAAACCAACGATTATTTTGAGCGATGAAGGTGCCAAAAATCAACTCAATGATTTAGTACGTCGCATCAATGCTGGCGAAGCCAGCTTTGCTGAATTAGCTCAGCAATATAGCCAAGACCCAGGCTCTGCAGCGCAAAATGGCGAATTAGGTTATCAAACACCTGAACTGTATGTTCCTGAGTTTAAACATCAAATCGAGACACTTCCGGTTGGAATAATTAGTGAACCCTTTAAAACCGTACACGGCTGGCATATTGTCGAAGTCTTGGATCGCCGCGAAGTTGACCGTACTGATGCCGCAATGAAAAATCGAGCTTATCGCATTTTGTTTAACCGTAAATTCAATGAAGAAGCCAGTACTTGGTTACAAGAGCTGCGCGCCGGTGCTTTTGTTGAAATCCTACAGGATGATCAAGATGACGATTAAACGTATCGTAGTCACCGCCGGAGAACCTGCCGGTATCGGCCCTGATTTAGTACTGGCACTATCGCAAAATGATTGGCCACATCAACTGGTGATTTGCGCCGATAAACAGATGCTCGCAGAGCGCGCCAAAGCACTGGGAATTGCAGTAAAGCTACTTGATTATCAGCCCGATCAAAAAGCCACACCGCAAAAAGCGGGGTATTTGCTGGTTGACTCAATTGCCGTATCAGAACAGGTCATTGCTGGACAGCTCAATTCCGCGAACGGTCATTATGTATTAAAAACGCTAGAAAGAGCGGCATTGGGCTGTATGAATGGTGAATTTGATGCTATTGTCACCGGCCCAGTGCATAAGGGCGTGATTAATCGCGCAGGCGTCGCTTTTAGTGGTCATACGGAGTTTTTTGCCGAGCTATCCAATACCCCATTAGTGGTAATGATGCTGGCAACGGAAGGACTACGCGTCGCTCTCGTGACCACACACATACCATTGGCAACCGTCTCTGCTGCGATAACGGCTGAACGTCTAGAAAGCATCATTCGTATTCTTCACCATGATTTGGTCGAGAAATTTGCGATTGCTCAGCCGACAATTTATGTTTGCGGTCTTAATCCTCACGCAGGAGAAGAAGGGGTATTGGGTCATGAAGAGATAGATACCATCACCCCAAGTTTAGAAAAACTTCGCCGACAAGGTATCGATTTAGTGGGCCCTTTACCGGCAGATACCATCTTTAGCGAAACATATTTGCAAAAAGCGGATGCCGTTTTAGGAATGTATCACGATCAAGTTCTCCCTGTACTAAAATACAAAGGCTTTGGTCGTTCAGTTAACATTACCTTAGGCTTACCTTTTATTCGAACCTCGGTAGACCATGGAACAGCGCTCGATTTAGCCGCAACGGGATTAGCCGATGTGGGCAGTTTTAAAACCGCTCTCGATCAAGCAATTGAATTAGTTGATAAAAAAACGCAATAACTTTGAGAACACTATGAGAAATGATGTCCATTTAGGGCACAAAGCGCGTAAACGTTTTGGTCAAAACTTTTTAAACGATCCTTATATTATTGATGGAATCGTATCCGCTATTAATCCTTTACCAGGTCAAAATTTGGTAGAAATTGGCCCAGGTTTAGGAGCCATTACAGAGCCCGTAGGCCGTGAAGTTGATAAGTTTACGGTGATCGAGCTCGATCGTGATCTAGCCGAGCGTTTACGCAACCATCCTGAATTATCGAGCAAGTTGACGATTCACGAAGGTGACGCCATGCGTTTTGACTTTCAGCAATTGGTTAAACCGAATAATAAACTGCGTATTTTTGGTAACTTGCCTTATAACATCTCGACACCGCTGATGTTTCATTTATTTGAATTTCACAAAGAAATTCAAGATATGCACTTTATGCTGCAAAAAGAGGTCGTCAACCGTTTAGCGGCAGGACCGGGTAGCAAAGCGTATGGTCGATTAACCGTCATGGCACAATACTACTGTAAAGTTGTTCCGGTATTAGAAGTCCCACCGAGTGCCTTTGTTCCGCCACCTAAAGTCGATTCTGCGGTGGTTCGTTTATTGCCTTACGAAGAACTACCGCACCCTGCAACGAGTTTAAAATGGTTGGATCGTGTCGTACGTGAAGGATTCAATCAACGCCGTAAAACGGTACGTAACTGCTATAAAGGGTTATTGGATGATGAGACCTTTGCACAGCTTGCGATTGACTCCACGATGCGTCCAGAGAACCTGACCTTGCAGCAGTTTGTATCGATGGCAAATTGGCTTGATGCTCAGAATACTCAACCCGCATAAATAGACTAGGATGGCCAACGTGCCATCCTATATTTTCTTCGTTTTGTCATCCGAATCAGGAGTATTTATGGATATTACTCATCCTTGTATCAAGATTCAGGTTCAAACTAAGTACGTGCCAGAACAATCCCATCCTGAAGCGCACCGTTACGTTTTTGCTTATCTTATTACCATAAAAAATCTCAGTACCGAAACCGTACAACTTATCAGTCGCTCTTGGTTAGTGACCGACGCTAACGGAAAACAGATGCGGATTGAAGGGGAAGGCGTCGTTGGAGAACAACCCGTTATTGCCGCCAATGATGAGTATACCTACACCAGTGGCACGGCATTAGAAACGCCGGTTGGCGTCATGCAAGGCCATTATGGAATGATCAACAGCCTCGGTGAACCTTTTCTAGCTGAAATAGACCCTTTTCGCCTAGCCGTTCCCAACGTACTGAATTAAGGGAGTTTGTGTGGCAAATTACATTGTCGGCGATATTCAAGGCTGTTTAGATGAACTGCAGCTATTGCTCAAACAAGTCAACTTTCATCCTATTAGTGACACCTTATGGCTCGCTGGTGATTTAGTCGCGCGCGGCCCAAAATCACTAGAAACACTGCGCTTTATTCGTGACTTAGGACCCGCTGCAAAAACGGTGCTCGGCAATCATGATTTACATCTATTAGCCGTATCACTGGGCATTCATCCAGCCAAAAACAAAGATAAAACATTGGCCATTTTTGCTGCGCCTGACGCTGATGAGCTACTAGATTGGGTTCGCCAATGGCCACTCTTGTTAGAACACCCCGAGTTTGTCCTCACTCATGCGGGCATCTCACCCCAATGGAATTTACAGACCGCTCGAAAAGCTGCCCACGAGGTAGAAACGGTATTACGTAGCCAACGATGGCCATGGTTACTGACCAATATGTATTCCAATACTCCGGACTTATGGAATGACGATTTACAAGGGATTGAGCGTTATCGCTATATCATTAATGCCTTCACTCGCATGCGCTTTTGCTTTTTTGATGGGCGTCTTGATATGGCGTGTAAACTTCCTCCCGCTCAAGTGAGTAGCCACGAGCTGATGCCTTGGTTTGCTCTACCCCAAAGGATTGAATTAGAAAAAACGGTGATTTTTGGCCACTGGGCAGCGCTAGAGGGCTACTTCAGTCCAAACGTAATTGGCTTAGACACTGGCTGCGTATGGGGCGGGCCGCTGACCATGTTACGTTGGGAAGATAAACAGGTCTTTAAGCAGCCAGCATTAGAGTCTAAGTCATAGGTTCTAGGTTCTAGGTTCTAGGTTCTAGGTTCTAGGTTCTAGGTTCTAGGTTTTTCAGTCTCGCGTTCTAAGATGATAAAGTCCATTGAATAAGCATTTTTGTCATCCGCCGAGTAATGTTCACGGTAACATTCATGCCAATTCGTTCCCCAATTGGGGAAATGAGTATCGCCGATGAACTGAGCATCAATCAGCGTGATGTACAGTTTATCGGCTTGAGGTAAACATTCCGTGTAAATACTGCCACCACCAATGATCATCACCTCAGGGACCGCCCCCGCCTTAAGCAAGGCAGCGTCCAGTGAAGAGACAACATCAACCCCATCGATCACCAATTCGGGATCTCGGCTGATAACAATATTGTGACGCCCAGGCAAAGGACGTCCAATCGATTGATAAGTTTTGCGTCCCATGATCACCGGTTTGCCGATAGTACACCGTTTGAACCAAGCAAAGTCAGCGGGTAAATGCCACGGCATTTGGTTGTCTTTACCTATCACTCTTTCGTTTGCCATCGCGGCAATCATACTGATGATCATCTTTCTATTCCTACTTTTGCTTAAGCTTCTAGACTATGGGTTTGCGACGATAGAATAACAGCCCGGGTATTGCTAAGCCAACTGCTAATCCCGCAATGATAAACATCGCTTTTAAGAAGTTTTCCATTAAACTCGCAAACAGCTCAGGTTTAAAGCCTAAATGGTGAATTTCTACCATCGCAATCATTGCCTTATAAGCAAATACACCGGGAACCATAGGAATTAATGCTGCTACGGTAAAGACTTTAGGATGAGCCAAAAATCGTCTCGACCACTGAACACCAATCATACCCACAATCCCTGCCGCAAACAGGCTCGCCCACTCAATCGGAATACCAAAATGCAGCATCAAATAACGCGATCCATGACCGATCGCGCCTCCTAAAGCGCAATACTTTAATGCTGGGACTGGGACATTAAAGATCAACGCAAACCCAACAGCAGGAATCGAGGCAAACAACATATCGTTGATTAACCCGAGTAATAAATCCCAACTCACCAGCGCTACCATCCCCACACTCCCGTCACGCTCATCGCGGCAATAATCCCTAAACTGGTTGCTAAGGTCAGTAAGCTTGCCATCACAAAGCGAGCGATACCCATATTGATGTAACCTTTCAGCATATCAGAAACCGAGTTGATCAATGGAAAGCCCGGTACCAGCATTAATACTGAAGACGCCATCACGATGGTTGGTTTATTACCAAGCTGATAGATCACCGCTTGAGTAGAAATGAGTGACGTGACAAACGCTGTCGCCGCAAAATTAAGTAAAGGGTTAAATTGGCGATGACCAATCTCTTGGCGCACCATCATGCCGATGGCAGAAGCGATAAAGGTCATTAGAAACACGATTCCATCACCACCAGCCAAACGACTAAACGCCGCGCATGACAAACCGATCATCACCACCACTAACCATCGGTTATAACGCTCTGGCGTTATTCGTTCAAGTTTGTGCTGTGCCATCGAGTAATCGAGTAAGCCTCGCTCCATCAAAATACAAATACGCTGGATCTGGGTCACGACTCGCATGTTAATGCCTCGATCAGCACAACGTCGAGCGGTGGTAATACAATGCTGATGATAAACGGTAGTCACCACTAATGAGCTCGCAGAGAGCGAGACTTCCACTTCATCCATGCCAGAAGCCAGCCCCATACGTCGCATAATATCGCCAACCAAAGTACTTTCTGCACCATGTGCGAGTAACATTTGACCCGCTTGAGCAATCAAACGTGAAATTGCTCGTTGTTTGGATGTCATGATTCCATTCCTAACTGCCTTGATTTATCTAAGGCCTAGTTTGCAACAAAATGTGTCGTGACGATATGATTTAGAATATAAAAAAAGCCGCAATCAAGATTGCGGCTCACTAACGTTAAACATCAAGTGGATCATTCACGGACATAAATAACATGACCGTCGTCTTCTTCATCATCCCAATCATCGTCGTCGTCATCTTCGTCAATGATCGGTTGATTGGCAATGGCATCTTTGTGGTAATCATTCCACATAAATTCCACTTTTTGCTCTTCAGAAATCTCTTCTTGCTGACGAGGTAAGGTTTCCATAAAGTCAGCTAACTTCATGCACAACTCTTTGGTACCCTGACGATTAATAGCAGAAATCTTAAAGTATTGATCTTCCCATCCCAGTGCGTCCAAAACGTTTTGAATCACTTCATTGGCTTCTTGCTCTGGCATGAGATCGGTTTTATTGAACACTAACCAACGTGGTTTTTGAGCCAATTTCTCACTGTATTGCTCAAGCTCATCAAGGATCGTTAATGCATTTTGAACAGGATCGCTTTGATCTGCAGGCATGATATCGATCATGTGTAGCAATACTCGACAACGCTCTAGGTGTTTCAGGAATCGAATACCTAGCCCAGCACCTTCCGCAGCACCTTCAATCAACCCGGGAATATCAGCAACCACAAAACTCTTTTCAGGGACGACACTCACGACACCTAAACTTGGGATCAAGGTTGTAAAAGGATAATCAGCCACTTTAGGCTTTGCTGCCGATACGGCACGAATAAAGGTTGATTTCCCAGCATTAGGCAAGCCAAGCATACCGACATCAGCAAGCAGAAGTAGCTCTAAACGCACTTCTCTCACTTCACCTTTAGTACCCATACTTTTCTGACGCGGAGCACGGTTTACCGACGATTTAAAACGAGCATTGCCTAAACCGTGCCAACCACCTTTAGCAATCATCACCTTTTTGCCATGCTCAGCGACTTCAGCGATCACTTCATTAGTATGGATATCAACCGCACGTGTACCAACAGGAACGCGCAATACTTTGTCTTTACCACGCTTGCCAGTACAGTTCGCACCACGCCCATTTTCTCCGCGCTCAGCGTCGTAAAAACGCTGAAAACGGTAGTCAATCAGTGTATTTAGGTTTTCATCAGCCAGTATATAAACATCACCACCGTCACCGCCGTCACCACCATCTGGACCGCCTTTGGTAATGAATTTTTCACGCCAGAAACTGACCACGCCGTTGCCGCCGTCACCAGCCTGAACTTTTATTACCGCTTCATCAACGAATTTCATTTGTTACTCCGCACAATTTGCGCTGCAATACCATTGCTTATTAATAGTATCAATTTTAGCAGGAGACATTAATCAGCGTCTCATCTCTGCTTTAGAACACATAACGAGTCAACCCAAACAATAGGGATCACTAGTTATAAGCACTTTGCCGATAAATAAAAAACCCCACCAAACGGCAGGGTTTTTAAATTCAGCGAGAAACTAAACTTATTCAGCTTCGATGCTAACGAATTTACGGTTCTTAGGACCTTTCACTTCGAATTTCACTTTGCCATCAGACAGAGCAAAAAGAGTGTGGTCTTTACCGATACCAACGTTATTACCAGCGTGGAACTTAGTACCACGTTGACGAACGATGATGTTACCTGCTAATACAGCTTCACCACCGAAACGCTTAACACCAAGACGTTTACTTTCTGAATCGCGGCCGTTACGAGTAGAACCACCAGCTTTTTTGTGTGCCATTGTTAAACTCTCCTAATAACTTAAGCGTTGATACCAGTGATTTTCACTTCCGTGAACCACTGACGGTGACCCTGTTGCTTACGAGAGTGTTTACGACGACGGAACTTAACGATTTTGATTTTATCGCCACGACCGTGTTGTACCACTTCAGCAGTCACTTTACCGCCCTCAACTAGAGGAGCACCAACTTGAATTGCTTCACCATTAGCGATCAGAAGAACTTTATCAAATTCTACTGTTGCGCCAGTTTCAACGTCTAATTTCTCTAAGCGAAGAGTTTGACCTTCACTTACACGGTGTTGTTTACCACCAGATTGGAAAACAGCGTACATATTTTACTCCGCTCTTTCCGCACAGCCTATGCTAACATTTTTGAGCAAAAAGGGTGTGCGCTAAACTAATCATCAATAGGGCGCAGATTCTACGTGAATGGCGTCCCCATGACAAGCCATATTTAAAAAAAATTGGCGAAAAGCTAATCGCCAAACAAAAGTGCGGCAATCATGCCTTTAAGCCATGTATTAATCAATATTTTTTAGTGTATTATTCACTAACTCAAGCAGAACATAATGCCTTACAAGCTCTAACTTCAGCCGGATTTATGATGGATTTTAAAGCTATCCAAGCGCTTACTGCCGATGACATGGCAAAAGTGGATAAAACGATACTTGCTCAACTCAATTCTGACGTTTCCCTTATTAATCAACTGGGGTTTTATATCGTCAGTGGTGGCGGTAAACGCCTACGTCCATTACTGGCCATTTTGTCAGCCAAAGCCTTAGGTTATCAAGGTGAGGGGCACACCATGGCTGCTGCGTTTATTGAATTTATTCATACGGCAACTTTGCTACACGATGATGTGGTGGATGAATCCGATATGCGGCGAGGTAAAGCCACTGCCAATGCGACGTTTGGTAACGCCGCTAGCGTACTGGTGGGCGATTTTATCTACACCCGCTCTTTCCAAATGATGACCGAACTTGGTTCGATGAAAATTCTCAAGTTGATGAGCCATTCCGTCAACGTTATCGCTGAAGGTGAAGTGCTGCAATTAATGAACTGTAACGATCCCGATACTACGGAAGAGAGTTATATGCAGGTCATTTACTCAAAAACCGCACGATTATTCGAAGCCGCCACGCAAATTGGAGCGATGTTATGTGATGCCTCTCCCGAAGTTGAGCGGGCGATGCAAAACTACGGTAAATATTTAGGTACTGCCTTCCAATTGATTGACGATGTGATGGATTACACCGCTGATGGCAAAGAAATGGGCAAGAATGTCGGTGATGATCTCGCAGAAGGTAAACCCACGCTTCCTTTGCTGCATGCAATGCGCAATAGCCAAGGAGAACAATCGGCGATGATTCGTGAAGCGATTGAAAAAGCCAATGGGATGGAGAAATTAACGGCGATTTTAGCAACGATGCAGCAAGCAGGCTCATTAGAATACACCACCGCTAAAGCGCAACAAGAAGCCGATAAAGCGATTGCCGAATTGGCTATTCTACCCGAAAGTGACTACAAACAAGCATTGATCGCTTTGGCTCATATGGCGGTCAAACGCAGTAAGTAATAAGACTCGCAAGCGAGCTCAGTCTTATTACTTCATTCACTTGTCGCCCCGACTCAAGTAAGGCGACAAGTGAGTCTTTGCTGGTTATCTAAAACCACCCTTGCCAGATTAAACCAAAGGCAAACAAAGCGCAGAGAGTTAACGTGCCAGCACCGAGTTTCTCTCGTCCCAGAAAAGGCTGCACTCCCTGCTCTCGTTTGGCTTTTATATAAAAAGCAATACCAGGCAGATACAACAGGCTTGAAAGCAATAAATAATGCAATCCAGAGGCATACAACAACCAAGCACCGTAAAGCGTTGCTCCACATCCTATCAGTAATATTTTGCCTTGTTTAGACTCACTAAGCGCCAACTTCAGTGTGTAAGCGCCGACCAAAAAGTACGGCACTAAGATCATTTCCGAAGCAAAAATCAGCAAGGTGTCGTAGGTACTACCAGCAAACATCACAACGATTAATGACACTTGGATACAAACGTTGGTTAACGTCAATGCACTCGCTGGGCTACCTGCCGCGTTTTGTTTCGCCAACCGAGCGGGAAACATACCGTCTTTTGCCCCTAAAAATGGCGCTTCCGAAGCCAACACTGTCCAGCTTAAAAATGCGCCACAAACAGAGATAATTAAACCAATCGCAATAATATACTGCCCCCAAGGACCCAGTATCTCGGTTAGTACTCTCGCCATCGACGGATTCTGATAGCTGGCTAGCTCGACGGGGACAATCACGCCCATCGATAGCAATGTCACTAAGACATAAATGGCTAACGCGGTCAGTAAACCAAAGATTGTCGCTCGTCCAATATCACGTCGCACCCGAGCTCGGTTAGAGACCACCACCGCTCCCTCGACCCCAATAAATACCCAAACGGTAATCAACATGGTGGCTTTGACTTGCGACCATAAATCGTGCTCAGCGCCAAAGTGGAGTCCGGTAAAGTCGACCGTAAACGTCTGCCATCGAAAAGCGACCATGGCACATAAAATAAACAGTACCAACGGGATCATTTTCGCGCAGGTGGTCGCCAAATTGATCAACGCTGCCGTTTGCACGCCACGTAAAACCAGCCAATGCACTAACCAAAGAAGTACCGAGGCACCCGCAATCGAAATCAACGTATTACCATCACCAAAAATAACCCGATCAGGCGTATCAAACAGCATGCCTAAAGTACTAAAGACAATCACTAGATAGGAAACATTAGCGACCATCGCACTGAACCAGTATCCCCAGGCCGAACAAAATCCAGCGAAATCACCAAAGCCAGCACGGGCATAACCAAACACACCGCTATTAATCTCTGGTTTATGGATCGCTAATTGCTGAAATGATAAGGCAAGGAAGATCATACCGATCCCGGTAATACACCAGCCAATCATCACCGCCAAAGGACTCGCCACTGCTGCCATATTTTGCGGTAGGCTGAATACCCCAGCCCCGATCATAGAACCGATAACCAAGGCGGTTAAAGAGCCTAAACCTAATTTGTTATCCATGATTATTTCCAACCTTGCTTCTGGAAAACGCTATAGTAGTCAGAAATAGCATTCAATAGCAGACTCAACGTGATCCACTTCACTAACAAAGCCAACGTTTTTACACATTCATTGCCAACGATCAAATCTATGTCAGATTGCGCCATAAAATAGCCTTAGCTACCATAAAAAAGGCCAGATAATACTATTTTCCCAGAATTAATGAATAAAAATTTAATCTAATGCCACTTTTATGACTACTTTCATAGATAAAAAATTCAAACAATCAAAAGCTTAATCATCATTTGAAACTGAGAAAAACACGCTCGAATAATATCGCTCTACAACACATCAACCGATGCAGTGCGGCTTACTATATCTAAACAATTTGGCGTTGCAGGTAATCGGCAAGTAAGCGAGTCCCCATGAGCCTAGACAGACTCTATGATTGAGGTGAACGACCTAGCCCCCTGCAAGCTTCAAGTAGGAAAGGGATAAAGGATGATGAATCGCAGAGAGAGAACCTCAAGAATGGACGATCAATTCTTGATCTTTTAGGAAAAATAAGAAGGATAGTTGATACGGGTTTTAGATCATAAGATCATCGCCAAAAAAATGCCACGAAGTCGAAACCTGCGGCATTATTCTTAGTTTTCATGCTTTACCATAACGACTACCAATACGCACGCTGGGTGAGCGAACGAAATAGCGAGTCAAATGATCTTACGTCTAACGATCGTTATTTAACGAACTCAACGCCGATCTCAATGTCTTTATTGAGCGTTTCTAACATACCGTCGAGCGCTGCTTTTTCAAAGTCACTCAATGGTCCGTAGCTCAGCACTTCCTCAACACCATTTTTACCCAGTTTAATCGGTTGAGCAAAGAAAGGTGCGTGTTCGCTACCACCTTCAACATAAGCGTATTCAATCACTGACTCGCCTTGTAGTGCTTTCACTAAAGAGAGGCCGAAACGGCACGCAGCCTGTCCCATTGATAGTGTTGCCGAGCCACCACCCGCTTTGGCTTCCACAACTTCAGTACCCGCGTTTTGAATGCGTTTAGTCAGCGCTGCAATTTCCTGCTCAGTAAACTCAACACCATCCACTTGTGACAGTAAAGGTAGAATCGTTACCCCAGAATGGCCACCAATCACAGGCACATGGACTTCGCTAGGATTTTTGCCTTTTAATTCCGCCACAAAAGTTTCAGAACGGATAACATCCAGTGTTGTGACACCAAATAGCTTGCGCTTATCGTAAACACCTGCTTTTTTCAATACTTCAGCCGCAATAGGCACGGTTGTATTGACCGGGTTAGTGATGATCCCAATACAAGCGGTTGGACAAACGTTGGCGATTCGTTCAGCGAGTGATTTGACGATTCCAGCGTTAACATTGAAAAGATCCGCCCGATCCATTCCCGGCTTACGTGCCACACCTGCCGAAATCAGCACGACATCCGCGCCTTCTAATGCAGGCGTTGGATCTTCACCGCAATAACCTTTGATCGACACTGGCGTTGGAATATGGCTCAAATCAGCAGCCACACCAGGCGTCACTGGAGCAATATCATACAAAGCAAGATCTGAACCAGCAGGAAGATGATTTTTTAATAACAGAGCTAGGGCTTGACCGATGCCGCCAGCGGCACCAATAACAGCGACTTTCATCGTAGTTCTCCTTGAGAGTGAATCTTTTATATGTTTTGGTAGGGTATCTTTTTATCCGATATCAAAAAGCTATAGCAACTACATCTTGATTACAATCACTTAACCTCAGCTTTGCGACTTTGCGCAATTCCTCACTAAGACGCGACCGCTCGTTAGGCATTATGAGGGGATTTATCAGTTATGACAAAGCATTAGCCCCTCATTGATAAGCAAACGACTGAGCGTTACAGATAGGCGACAAGTGAGAGAATCCCCATGAGCATCGATAACGCTATGATGAGGGTAAGCGAGCGTAACCAATCCCACTGTAGCGACAAGTAAGAAGGATATAAACGTAAATACGGTATTTTTACAGTGACCATTTAGACAGTTTTCGACGATAATTTGCCTCTCTATCGTGAGCTATGTGACAATAGTCATTAATGGTTGAACAGCAAAAGAAAATCCACAATGCGCCCTACAGATAAACAAGATAACTTAGTTCGTGTTTTTAAAGCCCTATTGAAAGAAGAACGCTTTGGCTCACAAAGCGATATTGTTGATGCTTTAAAGAATGAAGGATTTGATAACATCAATCAGTCTAAAGTATCGCGTATGCTAACCAAGTTTGGTGCCGTTCGTACTCGCAATGCCAAAATGGAGATGGTGTATTGCTTACCCGCTGAGCTCGGAGTGCCAACGGTATCCAGCTCACTAAGAGAGCTTGTCCTCGATGTCGATCATAATAACGCTTTAGTCGTGATACACACCGGCCCAGGTGCAGCGCAGTTAATTGCTCGTTTACTCGACTCTCTTGGTAAATCAGAAGGTATTTTAGGTGTTGTCGCTGGCGATGATACTATTTTCATTACTCCAACCATGAATATTACGACTAAACAGCTATTTACTTCTGTCTGCGAGCTCTTTGAATACGCTGGTTAAAGCGCATTAATGACGGGTTACATTGTTAAACAAATGTGACCCAATTCACATCTCGCGTATCTTGCTATATCCAACAAAAAAGACTTTAAATTAATACTTATCAAATAATTAGCCTCATTCAATAACATTACCTATCGCTCAATACCACAGTGCTACCGATGATAATTTTTTACAATTCTATAATTTATTGAGTATTTTTTGTTATTATCATTCGGCACTTTTTCTGTTTTTCAACAGAACCAGCGCCAATTTCTAGAACCAAACGACTTGCCGAGGGCGCTAACCGCGCAATAACCTCAAGTCATCAGGGGAAAGGAATCATACCCCTCGACAACCGTACAAGCTCTTTGGGAATAATAAATAAAAGGAAGGGATATTCATGTTATTGAACAAGATCATTAAAGTGGGTGCTATCGCTGCGGCTGTCATGGGAGCGAGTGCGGTTCACGCTCAGGAATTTATTACTATTGGTACTGGAGCCGTAACCGGCGTTTACTATCCAACTGGCGGTGCGATTTGTCGCTTAGTGAATCGAGACCGTCAAGAGCACAATATTCGTTGCTCTGTGGAATCAACCGGTGGTTCGATTTACAACGTCAATACCATGCGTAATGGCGAGCTCGATTTTGCTATCGTTCAATCTGACTGGCAATACCACGGTTATAATGGCACCAGTCAGTTTTCTGAACTCGGCCCTTACAAAAAGCTACGCGCGATGTTCTCTTTGCATACTGAACCTTTTAACATCATCACTCGCGCAGACTCGGGCATCAATAATGTAAAAGATCTTGAAGGAAAACGCGTTAATATCGGAAACCCAGGTTCCGGTGACCGCGCCACCATGCAAGTGGTAATGGACGCCTTTGGCTGGACCAATAGCAGTTTCAGACTAGCCTCTGAACTAAGAGGCTCTGAGCGCTCACAAGCGTTATGTGATAATCGTATTGATGCCTTTATCTATATGGTCGGACACCCCAATGGAGCCATCCAAGAAGCGACGACTTCTTGTAACGCTAAATTGGTCTCAGCAACTGGACCTGAAGTGACGAAAATTGTAGCCGAACGTCCTTACTACGCTTACAGCACCATTCCTGCGGGCATGTATCGTGGGACCGATAACGAAGTGACGAGTTTTGGGGTTGCTGCCACACTAGTGACCAGTGCCGATGTCTCCGATGACGTTGCTTATAATGTTGCTAAAGCGGTGTTTGAAAACTTTGATACCTTTACTCGTCTTCATCCCGCCTTTGCAACCTTGAAAAAAGAAGACATGGTCAAAGCTGGCCTTTCGATTCCGCTCCACCCCGGTGCTGAAAAATATTACAAAGAAGTTGGTTTACTAAAATAAATCGCGATTCGTTGTAGGTAGTCGACCCATCCTCCAATCCCCATGCCCAGCACACGGCGCGTGGGGGTTGATTGGCGGTCTCTACTCAAAGTACTTTGTTTTATGGCTATCTATTTCCTCTCCTGACAACCATGGCTGACACAGTAAAGTGACTGAACATGAATGTTTTTAGGGGAAGGCATAGAATGATTATTTATTTGCACAGCACCCTCTTCTATTGAGCCTTCAGCGAACACCATACAGCCTAACGTTCAGCGTTATGTTGTGAATCTCCATGTACTTGAGAGTATCAATACCGTTCACTGACTATCGACTAAGCAATAGAAAAGGGATAACCATCAATATTAAGGATAACGTACATGACGCAGGCAACAACTCCGTCGCAGGATGTGCAAGAGATGGTTGCACAGGCAGATACTGGCGCAAGAAATCCACAGGGTTTCTCTGGGCGCATTTTGTGGTTTGTACCACTGTGCTGGTCTCTTTTCCAACTTTGGTATGCTTCACCCCTGCCATTTATTTTTAACTTTGCGATTTTAAATGATACCGAAGCTCGCGCTATCCATTTAAGCTTTGCGGTTTTTCTCGCTTTTACCGCTTATCCCGCGTTAAAACATTCTCCCCGTGACCGCATTCCAGCCGTGGATTGGGTCTTAGCTCTGGCGGGCAGCTTCTCGGCTGCTTATATCTATCTTTTTTATACTTCTTTATCCGGTCGCTCCGGTGCACCCACCGATACTGACATCATTGTTGCTGGTATGGGTATGCTGCTGCTCCTGGAAGCTACACGTCGTGCATTAGGTCCGCCGTTAATGTGTGTGGCAGGGCTGTTTTTGCTCTACACCTTTGCTGGGCCACATATGCCCGACGTCATCGCACACAAAGGGGCAAGCTTTAATAAGGCCATGTCCCATCTCTGGCTGACTACTGAAGGCGTATTTGGTATCGCTTTAGGGGTTTCGACTTCTTTTGTGTTCTTATTCGTGCTCTTTGGTGCGATGCTAGAACGGGCCGGTGCTGGTGCTTATTTTATCAAAGTGGCGTTTTCTTTACTCGGTCACATGCGTGGCGGACCGGCGAAAGCAGCCGTTGTCGCCTCAGGACTGTCCGGTTTAGTCTCAGGGTCGTCGATAGCTAACGTGGTCACAACCGGGACCTTTACTATTCCGCTCATGAAGCGAGTGGGTTTTTCTGGTACGAAAGCTGGAGCCATCGAAGTCGCCGCTTCAACCAATGGTCAGCTTACGCCACCAATCATGGGCGCTGCGGCCTTTTTGATGGTCGAATACGTGGGTATCTCTTATGTCGAGGTGATCCGAGCAGCCCTACTACCTGCGCTTATCTCATACATTGCGCTTATCTATATTGTCCACCTAGAAGCTTGTAAAGCAGGGATGACTGGCCTACCTCGCCGTCGCCCTTCAACGTTACTCAACAGTTTGCTCTCTTTCACTGGCACCATTTTAGGGTTATGTGTAGTGAGTGCAGTGGTCTATTACGGGGTCGGTTGGACAAAAGATGTGTTTGGCGCGGCAGCGACACCGATCGTCACGCTGGCACTGTTAATCTGTTATTTTTTGCTGTTGAAAATCTCCGCTCAATACACTCACGAGCGTGAATTTAGTTTGGATGAAAACATTCAGGAAATCCCAGACGTTGGCCCAACAGTCAAATCTGGACTGCATTACTTACTGCCGATCGTGGTCTTAGTATGGTGTTTGACCGTTGAGCGTTTCTCCCCCGGATTGTCGGCTTTCTGGGCCAGTGTGTTTATGATTTTTATTCTCTTAACGCAAAGACCGATCATTGCTTGGTTTAATCGCACTAACGATGCCGCTCAACAAGCCAAAGCTGGCGTTACAGACTTACTCGAAAGTTTAGTGTCTGGTGCACGCAATATGATAGGGATTGGTGTCGCGACCGCCGCTGCTGGCACCGTGGTTGGTGTAGTCACCTTAACGGGCATTGGCTTAGTGATGACCGACTTTGTCGAGTTTATCTCTGGCGGTAACATTATGCTGATGTTGCTGTTCACCGCTGTGATTAGCTTACTTTTAGGTATGGGATTACCGACAACTGCCAACTACATTGTAGTATCGACGTTGATGGCTCCGGTGATCGTCACCTTAGGCGCACAGAGTGGATTGATCATCCCATTAATTGCCGTACACCTGTTTGTATTTTATTTCGGCATTTTAGCCGATGATACGCCTCCTGTCGGCCTGGCTGCTTTTGCTGCTGCCGCAATAGCGAAATCGGACCCCATTCGTACCGGTATTCAAGGCTTCACCTACGACATACGAACCGCTATTTTGCCATTTATGTTTATCTTTAATACCCAGTTATTACTGATGGGCATTGAATCATGGTGGCACTTAGCCTTAACCGTCGGCTCCTCGATCATCGCCATGCTGTTATTTTCAGCCGCGACTCAAGGCTGGTGGTTTACCAAAGCAAAATGGTGGGAAGTCCTGTTGCTGTTGCTGCTGACCTTTAGCTTTTTACGACCTGGATTTTGGTGGGACAAAATTTATCCGGCTAAGTATCAATACCCAGGTACGGACTTAGCCTATATCGTCGATAAAGCGCCGGTGGGTCAACCGATTGTGATGATCGTCGCCGGAGAAACCTTAATGGGCGACTATGTGTCGAAAACCGTGCAACTGCCGTTTGATGATCGAGCGCTAACGGCCGAAGAACGGATTCGTTCGATGGGGCTTACCGTTAATAAGATCAATAATCGAATGCTGATCGACGCTGTTGAGTTTCGTAGTCCAGCTGAAGCGGCAGGGATCGATTTTGATTGGGAAGTCCGTACGGTCGTCGTGGATAGCGATCGTCCAATGAAAGAATGGGTCTTTGTCCCTGCACTGTTGCTGACCTTACTGCTTGGCTGGAATCAAAGACGCCGCGCCCTCAAGAAAACGGCGATACAACCTTAACCTATTGTGACTTTGCTTTCCCCTGGCTATCGAATCTGCGGGGGAAAGCCATACAGAGATAAAAAACCATGTATAAACATATCTTAGTCCCCGTCGATTTAAATGAACAAGGCTTTGCTGATAAAGCCGCACAAAGTGCGGTATGGCAAGCAAGACACAGTGGTGCTCAACTGCATCTTTTAACCGTACTACCGGGTATTCACATGTCGATGGTCGCAACTTATTTCCCGCGTGACGCTGCCAATAAAATGAAGCAAGACGTTGGGCAACGTTTACAAGCATTTGCTCAGCAGTATCTGCCAGAGGACATTCACTATCAGTTGCATGTCGCTGAAGGAAAGCCCTACACGACCATTCTGGAGTATGCCGCCAAGCTCAAGGCAGAGTTAATTATTATGCCCAGCCATAAGCGCTCACGAATGGACAAAGTAATGCTCGGTTCAGTAGCCAGCAAGGTCGTCGAGAACGCCCCTATCCCCGTTTTAGTCATCAAACCGCAAGGTTAATTAGCAAACGGAAGGTTCATCGATTTTACCGATGAGATTAATTGTTCGATTCTCCTTTTCTTTTTGAGAATAATTATCAATAATGTTTACATCAAAAAGAAATAGGTGGGACCGGATCATGAAAAAAACACTCAGCTTCGCTGCTATTCACTTTACCATCGCTTTTACTATCGCTTATCTACTGACAGGCGATATCATTCTCGGTAGTTTAATCGCTATGCTGGAACCGATGGTCAATACTGTCGCTTTTTATTTCCATGAACGGGTATGGACTCAGCATCCAGCACTGCAACGTTACGCGGGCAAGACTCGGATAAAAACCGCCAGCTTCGCCGTCATCCACTTTAGCGTTGCTTTTGGTATTGCTTATTTACTCACTGGAAGTTGGTTAATTGGCGGCATCATGGCGATGATTGAACCCAGCTTTAATACCTGTGCTTACTACTTTCATGAAAAAGTATGGCAAAGCTTGCATCCGCAGAAAAAAAGCACCGACAAACACTTTGGCTGTGCACACTAGGTAACATGAGCCAAAATGATCGGAGCCACCCGCCGCGTTATAACGGAAAATGAGTGACACACAAGGTGTCACTCAATGCCAGTTTAACCGAGGCTTGTTGTCCGTCTAACTCAACATCAATCGTGTAAAGATCTTCAGGATTCGGTTTTTCTGCGTCGTAATAGCGAGGCGCATCGACTTGGAAAATAGCCGTTACATGATCACTGCGTACATCTATCGGTAAATGGTAAGTCATACCATCAAAACGAACTGCCGCCGACACTAAACCCGTTGCGTAGGTAGTGAAGTAAAGATTCACTAACAGCTCACAGCCACCACCATGATGCCAGATTTGCTCTGTCGTCAGATGTTCAAGGCGTAAGTGAGAAATAGCCTGTAAATAAGGCGCTCGCCAAATACCCATCCTCGAGTCGTATGCGACTCGCTTTTCTTCACCAAGCGGACAAATTGGCTCTTCAATCAACCAATCGTCTTCCTGATTTAAGAATAAAATTTCAAACCGATTTCGACCTAACTTAAGCAGCGAGCGGATCTCTTTTTTATAGCGATGTTGCGTCCCATCACAATCAAAAATAGCGGCACCATTAAGACGCACTTCGGCTGGATAATCGATGCCTTCTATCACGACATCAATAGCAGCAAACGCTAAGAGATGGTCATCGACTTCAATATCATGCATTAAATGCCATTCTTGCTGCGCGAGATCATGCTCGGCCAATTCACTTGGCAAGGCGCAACTGAATGGATTGGGAAAATAAAGATCAACTTGAGGAATGGATACGTCTGTCAGAGGCGAAAGCTGCCATGGACCAGAGAGAGAAAACTGCATTGTCATTGATTATCTTGAGCAAATTTATCTCATATATACCTGAGCGGGATCAAAAATACCAGCCGGCTGACTGGTATTTACTGTGACAAATTAATTGCTCACTGTGGCCGCGTTAATCGATAACGGCAACCACTGAAGGTTAGGCTTGCTCTTCGTCTTCGTCATCTTCTTCTGGATAAAGGGCATCTTCACCTTCGTAATACGTGCCCCACCCGTCGTAGATAACATCAAACTTTTCAGCTAACTCGACCAATTTTGCGACTTGCTGATCGATCGCTTGCGGGTCCAAAACCGATTGCATCGTCGCATCAAAACAGAACAGTTTATGACCATCTTCATCTTCAGTCTCTTCCGCTTCCAATACTTCAAAACCCAGTTTGAAAGCTTCAACGGCCGCTTTCTCTAAAATTTCAAAATCTTCAGCAAACAAGTGATGCTCGATATCGTACAAGGCTTCTGGATCACTGCCGTCGTCGAGTAGTGCTTGGATAATATCGCGAGTCTCTTCTTTTTGCATTTCGATAAAGGCTTCAACAGAGAGATATTCATCTTCATGAGACATAATGGTGACTCCAGAGTTTATAAACAGGCTCAAAAATTAGCGCGAAATATCGCACGGATCGTCAATAATTACTACCGAGAAAAGCCGCTTTACACTAACTTCTCGTGTAAGCGGCCGATTTTATTCCGTCAATTATTCTGTCCCACCCACAGTTAACGCATCCAACTTCAACGTTGGTTGGCCAACACCGACCGGAACACTTTGTCCCGCTTTACCACAGACACCAACACCGCGATCAATACTAAGGTCATTACCGACCATTGAGACTTGCTGCATCGCTTCAATACCAGAGCCAATTAATGTCGCTCCCTTGATAGGGCGTGTCACTTTACCATTTTCAATCAAATACGCCTCTGAGGCCGAGAAAACAAATTTTCCAGAGGTAATATCCACTTGACCACCCCCAAAATTAGGCGCGTAAATCCCTTTCTTAACACTGGCAATGATCTCTTCTGGAGTATGCTCGCCGGGTAACATATAGGTATTGGTCATACGAGGCATCGGCAAATGAGCATAGGATTCACGGCGACCATTCCCCGTTGGGGCAACGCCCATTAAATGCGCATTGTGCTTATCTTGCATGTAACCTTTAAGCACGCCTTTTTCAATCAGCACATTGTATTGACCGTGGACCCCTTCATCATCGACATTCAATGAACCACGTAAATCCTTTAACGTTCCATCATCGACAATCGTGCACAGCTTAGAGGTCACTTGCTGACCGATTTTTCCAGAGAAAACAGAAGACCCTTTACGATTGAAATCACCTTCCAAGCCATGGCCTACTGCTTCATGCAATAAGACACCAGGCCATCCAGAACCCAATACTACTGGCATGGTACCCGCAGGAGCCGCCACCGCTTCTAAATTCACCAACGCTTGGCGAATCGCTTCATCGGCGTAGGCAAAAGCAATTTTTTGGCCATTTTCTTCATTTAAAAAGTAATCATAATTAAATCGGCCGCCGCCTCCTGCGCTGCCGCGCTCACGACGATCGCCTTTTTTAGCCAACACGGAGATCGATAAACGCACCAACGGACGAATATCACCAGCATAAGTCCCATCGGTTGCCGCAACCAGCATCTGTTCATGAACCCCACTCAGGCTCACCGAGACTTCTTGAATCAAAGGCTCTTTGGTTCGAATATAAGCATCGAGCTGTTGTAGTAGCTCAGTTTTTTTCTGTTTTTGCCAATTCTCTAATGGGTTATCCGCCGCATAATATGCTTGGTTATCACTGCGTCGAAACGCCTGAACCTGACCATTTTTGGCTTGAGTCGCAATGCCTCGTGCGGCAATCGCACTTTGCTTTAATCCATCAAGCTGAATTTGATCCGAGTAAGCAAAACCGGTTTTTTCACCGCTGATCGCCCGTACACCAACCCCACAGTCGATATTAAATGAACCATCTTTAATAATGCTATCTTCTAAAACCAGCGATTCATGCCAACTCGATTGAAAATAGAGATCAGCATAATCAATATCGCGAGTCATGATACTGGCTAGCGTGTCAGCAATATCCTGTTCAGTCAGGCCGGTTGGGGCGAGTAACGCTTGTTCAATACGGGTAATACTCATAGCGGATTCTTTTTCTCTATAAATTGATGATGAAAACGTGTGTGCTCAAGCACGGGCATGTTTTGACGAATAGTTTGCAGCGAGCGTAAATCAATATCGACCAAGAGATTATCGGCTTCAGGACCGAGAGCGGCGGTGATCTCTCCCCAAGGGTTGATCACCATCGAATGTCCCCAAGTCTGCCTTCCCCCTGCGTGCTGCCCTGTTTGTCCAACGGCGACGACCCAACACTGGGTTTCAATCGCTCTCGCCCGTAATAACAACTCCCAGTGGGCTTGACCAGTCACAGCGGTAAACGCAGCAGGGACCAGTAAAATTTGTGCACCTTTTCGGCGTAGCTCACTGTATAAGGTAGCAAAACGCAGATCATAACAAATCGATAAGCCTAAATTAGCCAATCCCGTGTTCGCTACCACTACGCGCTGCCCCGCACAGAATAACGACGATTCACGATAACAGCGATGCTGATCAGCGACATCAACATCGAACAAGTGTAGCTTATCATAGTCTGCTAGCCATTCGCCCTGAGGTCCGAATAAAATCGAGGTACTGGTGATCCCCGTTGTGCGCCGAATGGGTAAGCTCCCCAGCAGTAAATAAACCTGATGCTGTTTAGCCAATAGAGCGAACCGCTGCTGAATAGGTCCTACATTCAATGGCTCTGCATTTTGCTGGTATTGCATATGGCTAGCAAATAGGGTCGCGTTTTCTGGCGTGACTATCAATTGTGCGCCTTGGCTCGCCAGCTGGGCGACCTGCTGTTCAATGTAGCTTAGGTTATCATTTACGACGTCACTTGACGTCATTTGCACCAATCCTATTCGCAGCATGATTCTCTCCTTGGCTTATTTTTTTAGTCGCTCAGGCAACTTAAATTCCCCTTTACGACGTGATATTTCACGTACATTCGGCGAGTTCAAAGGCCCTTTAACCTCATAATTAACTTGAGTAAACACCTCAACGACCGGTGAAATAACCGTAGTGATCGCTAACACATATAAGGCGGTAACTGGAGTAACGGCAAACGCTGTCATCACAGGGATCCCAGAGGTAAGATCAGGAACAAAGTTCACTTGTGCATCCACCATCTGGGTATTGAGATCCGCCATACCGCGGATAGTCATCTCACCAGCAATCGCATCCATTTTAATATTATTGGTCACAAAAATACCTTGCTCGATATCTCCACTACCCGTTATACGGCTGAACGCCATCCCTTTGTCAAAAATATCGCTAAAATCGAGCTGCATTTTACGAATGATCGAATCGAGACTGAATAATCCAAGCAGATTCGCCGCCCCACTGACATTAGAAATAACCCCTTTACCTAATTCCGTTTCTACCGAACCCCGTAAGGTATTAATGCGCATCGACCATGGCGCACCGTCCCATTCGCTATGACTTTTCAGCGAAAAGGGGGCTCGTTGTATCCCTGAGGTGATCCCAAAACGTTCCATAAGATCACTGTTATTCTCGCCTTGCATATCGATATTCATCAGGGTATGACTGTGATCTTCAGTTAGTGTCCACTCACCACTAATATTGATTTGATTGGTACCGCTGACAATATCAATTTTTTTCCAAGCTAAAGTATCGCCCTGACGCTGAAAGTCCATACTCAGCTTACCGACGCTGTATCCTTGTAGCCAAAAATCATCAATCACGAGAGTGAGATTCGGCATTAACTGATGAAAACGGCGATCAAACTCGGAGATCAGTGGCGCATCTTGCTTTTCTCTATCAATCAACAGACTGTGACCTTGATGTTGATCGAGCTGTGGAAGATAGAGGTGGAGACGTTGTAAAGCCACCGTCAGATCATAAGGTTGAATATAACTGGCTTGGCCTTGCACCTCTTGGCTATTGACCGTTACTGACCATCCAAGATTTTTTTGGCGTGCACTGAAGGCAACATCATGCCACTCTAAACCAGCGAAAGTGAGCTCTTGGACATCAACGTCGACTCGCTCAGGAATCGGCAGACTTGGTGTTTGCAACTCAGCTAACACACTAACCGCTTGGCTATCCGGTTGCTGATCAAGAATATCCAGCCATTGATCAAGATTAAATCTCTCACTGCGAATCTGAACATCATGTCCGGCGACAGGGCTCATTTTAAAACTGCCTTGCCCCAGCAACAAATAGCTTGCCGTTAAGTGTGGCACTGGCTGAGTAATATCAATCTCAGTTTGGTACTTCGCATCAGGCAGTTGTAAACGAGCGGACACCGTTTTCTGGTTACCTGAGGCTTGCAAACGTGCTGTGCCTTGACGGTTGGCAGGTTTACCCAAAGGATATGGATAGTCACTCGCGATAGACTGTAAATTAGCCTGTGCATCGATTTGATAAGTAAAGCCAACATCATTGAGCTGAATATTGACCCCCATTTGCCAAGGCGCATGACCAGTGACCGGCGCTATCCAGTGCTCACCGACATAAGGCGCTAACGGCAAGATATCCCAGTCACCGACTAAATCGATTCCGACATGATAACCTTGCGCGGCACTCTCACCTTTAAAATCAAAGGAAATCGGTTGTGTGAGCAGCTCGCCGGTTAGCCCTGCGGCCGAGACCTGATCATTATCAAAATGAATTCGTCCCGATACACCATTTAACGTCATTGGTGGCGTGTTGATCTCAACCTGATTATTCATCAAATCGGCCCACCCCCACGCTCGAACATCATGACCATGCGCAAAAGGAATCGCTAATTGGAACTGAGAATTGACCAGCCCACGTACGTCAATCGCGGTTAATGCAGCGCCAACGGAATCGACTAATGGGCTTGCGGTCATATAATCTCGCACTGCATTACCTTGAGCTTTCACTGTGGCACTGAGTTCTAACCAACCATCTTCAGACAAGTGAGCAATTTGTCCAACAATCCGCTCCGCCTCGACATCCATTAATGTCGCTGACCGAGAATCAAGGTACATGGATTCATTTTCAAACAGTAGATCAAGCTGTAGATCGGTGATCGCTGGCCAGGCGGTATCAAAGCTGAATTTCGCGTTTTTTAAACCGACCCAAGCTTGGAAAATACCGTTGTTATCCTGATAAGGAAACGCGGCTAGTTCGCCATACCAAAGTAATTTAGCGGTATCAACGTTACCGCCCTGAATCGATGTCGATAAGTAATCGGTAAGAGACTGGCCCAGTGCTCTCGTAGGTAAATAACGCCACGTTTCGCCCGCATTGTAGAGATCGGCTTCGGCATAAAAAGATAAGAAGGGCTCTCCTTGCGCCGGAAAATCAAGCCGAAATGCACCTAATACTTGAAGATCATCGGTCGCAGCGCTTACCTTATCGGCCCATAAACGCCAACCGTTTTCATCACGCTGCCACACCAGATCAACCGCGCCTTGACGCAGAGACAGCGGCGCTTGAAACACATCACCATAAGGCAGAGTTTCATCAGTCAAGCTCGCATGTATCACGGCGCTCTCTGCCGTCCCTCGGATAGTAGCTTGCAGATGCTCGATCCCGGGCAACAAATCCCACTGCTTAATCCCGCCTTGATTCACTCGAACAGAATACTGGATATCATCGTCTTGATTCACTGACAGTCGCACATCATCCAACAAACCATGGGGTTCTAAATGTGCAAGCCAGCTTTGCGCTGTTTGTGAATTTGGTATCAGTCTGACCAATGGCGTTAAGGTGGGTAGTGCCAGTTGAGAGACATTCAATCGCCAACCTTGTGGCTGCCAATCTAAAGCGAAATCCAATTCCGGCCATGGATTATCATCGGTTCGCAATTTGAGTGAGTGAGCGCTAACTTGCCAACCATTTTCTGTTGGAAAGAGTTGAACAATCCCCGACTCTAGCAGTAACTCATGCCGTTCCGTATCATGCCACGCGAGCTCTGAAGGTTTGAGTTCAACATAACCATCAATAGGCTGATTATGCTGCAACGTGACCCAAGCATTAAAACTGATCAAACCACGCTCAATTCCCGTGGCATCAGCCAAATAACGCGTTAACCACGGACGGACTCGCAGTTTATCGGCACTGATATAAAATTGCCCCGAAACATCACGCAATGAACCATGATCTTTAAAGTGAGCACTAACTTTTAATGAGTTAATTTCGCTATCGGCTAAACTGATGATCCCTTCCGCGATGTGTTGGCGTCCACGATTCTTCCAATGCAGTTTTTCGACATCTAATTGACGAAAGTCGCCCGCCATCGTTTGATAAAGAATGGTCGAATCTTGGATAGAAAAATCATCGAGCTGACGTAGGAATAAATCGTCTAAGCGCTGTAGAATTCGTCCTTGATCACCCGTTTGGTTTGATGGCTCATCCGATGCTTGGTTGATTGCCAACCAATCAACAGAACGAACATCGAGATTTAATTGATGAATAACGAGATTGGCCACCACAGGCGATCGCTGTCTGAAGCTTTCTAATAAATCAAACTCGACATCAATCCGTGCGGTTTCAAGTTGTATTTGACTGCCATCAGGCAGGTTCGCCTGAACCCCTTGCAGAGCAAGCGAAGGATGGGTATTACGCCAAAAGCCACGCACATCGGCAATGGTAATTTGAATTTGGGTTTGTTCACCAACCCACTGTTGAATCTCGTCTTTAAAACGATTCATTTCTGGTAAGACGATACGTAAAGTGGTGATGACCAAGGCCAGCACCACCAACAGACTTACCAGTAACCACAACACTATCCGCCTAAGGCGAGTTAATATCGAAAGCACTCACAATCCTACTTACATCATGACAACATCAAATTGCTCTTGTACATACAAAGGTTCCGCTTGAATACGAACTTGCTTACCAATAAACACCTCTAATTCCGCAAGTGAGTGAGACTCATCCCCTTGCAAGGTATCCGCGACGGCCGGTGAGGCATACACGACAAATTTATCGGCGTCATAAGCACGATTCACTCGGGTAATTTCACGTAAAATTTCAAAACAGACCGTCTCAACGGTTTTTACGCTGCCACGCCCTTCACAAGTTGGACAAGTCGAACACAGAACATGTTCAATACTTTCGCGAGTTCGTTTACGGGTCATTTCCACTAAGCCTAATTGAGTAAAACCATTGATATTGGTTTTTACTCGATCTTTGCTTAACGCCGCTTCAAGAGAGGCCAATACACGCTTACGATGGTCATCTGAAATCATATCGATAAAATCAATGATGATGATCCCGCCAAGATTACGCAGTCGAAGCTGGCGCGCAATGGCTTGAGTCGCTTCAACATTGGTATTAAAAATCGTTTCTTCGAGATTTCGACGCCCAACAAAAGCCCCAGTATTGATGTCCACGGTGGTCATCGCCTCAGTTTGATCAATGATCAAGTAGCCACCCGATTTGAGCTCAACTTTTCGTTCTAACGAACGCTGAATCTCATTCTCGGTGTCATACATATCAAAAATCGGCTTATCGCCTTCATACAAGCTTAATTTATCGGTCAGTTCAGGGACGTATTCAGAGGTAAATTCAAGCAAATTATCGAATTCTGTTCGCGAATCGACCAAAATCTTGGTTAACTCAGTACCAACAAAATCACGCAAAATTCGTTGCGCTAGGCCCAGCTCACCATACAACGTGGTACGCGTTTTGTATTTCGCACGCCGCTCCATGATTTTGGTCCATAGCCGTTTTAAAAACGCAGCATCTTGTGCTAACTCTTTTTCATTCGCCCCTTCGGCTGCGGTACGAATAATAAAGCCGCCATGTTCATCACAATATTGACCGACGACACTTTTTAAACGATTTCGCTCTCGCTCACTTTCAATGCGTTGCGAAACACCGACATGAATGGCACCCGGCATATAAACCAAATAACGAGAAGGAAGCGTGATATCCGTGGTTAAGCGAGCGCCTTTGGTGCCTAATGGATCTTTCACCACTTGCACCACAATATCTTGCCCTTGACGCACGAGCTCAGAAATGTCGCGCACCTTAAACTGTTGCTTCTCGTTTTCAGCAACGCATTCCGTGTGGGGCACAATATCAGAGGCGTGCAAAAATGCCGCTTTATCTAAACCAATATCAACAAACGCCGCCTGCATACCGGGTAAGACACGACTGACTTTACCTTTATAAATATTTCCGACAATACCCCGTTTGGCTTCGCGTTCTATGTGGATCTCTTGCAGTACTCCACCTTCAATCATCGCTACCCGAGTTTCACTTGGGGTAACGTTTAACAACAACTCCGCACTCATGAGCGCACCTCAATGATGTAAGTTATAAAAATTCGTGCAAGAGCTGGTCCGTTTCATAAAGAGGCAAGCCGACCACGGCGTAATAACTGCCTTCTATTCGAGTGACAAAGCGTCCCCCTAATCCTTGAATGGCATAACTGCCCGCTTTATCGCAAGGCTCACCCGTTTGCCAATAATGCTCAATCTCTGGTTCAGATAATGCTTTAAACCACACCTCGGTAGTGACCAGTATCGAGCGCTGGCGATCAGCACTGACCACCGTTACCGCGGTCATCACTTGATGGTTAGTATTAGAGAGCTGTAACAGCATGCGTCGAGCATCAGCAAAATCTTGCGGTTTTTCCAGCACTTGTTCATTCAAGACAACAATCGTATCCGACCCGAGTACAACCGCGTCTGAGTTAGCCATCGCCAACCCTGCGCGTGCTTTATCCTCAGAGAGACGTAACACATAATCTTGGGCAGATTCTTCTGTTTGACGCTGTTCTTGCACATTAGGCACGACAATATCAAAATCGTATCCCAACTGAGCCAATAGCTCACGTCGCCTCGGAGAACCTGAGGCGAGCAGTAATTTTTTATGGTTCATTTTATATTCCAATGGCGACGAATACGGCGCAGTAATAAAAACATCCATGGCCAAAGTATACAGCTAATCACGCCACTCCAGAGTGACAAAGGGTTAAAAGTGACATCTTGTATTAAAAACTCACCACAAAAAATCAGTACCTCTAACCCCATCGCTAATAAAGCAATCACAATCGCTTGCTGCCAGAGTGCCATATTACGCAGTAATAAAAAGTTAACCGCAACAAGGTAAATCACGATGGACATCATCATGCCACGAATGCCGAGTGTGGAGCCGAGTAAAAGATCCCACAACAAGCCCATGATAAATGCAGTACCGACATTAACCCGATGAGGTAAGGCCATTACCCAATAGCAGATCACTAACAGCAACCAAGAAGGACGCAGTAGATCTAATGTCCCCGGCCAAGGGATCGTTTGTACAATTAGCGCTAATAAAAATGAGCCCCAAATCACTAAGCGGCTTGACCAATCATTGCGAGCCATGTCGTGCCTCCTTAAGCATATGTTGAGGCGTGGCTTGTAATACCTTTTGCTGCCGATCTTCATTCGGCCAAATCAACAGCAAATAGCGCAAACGGGTAAAATCAACTACCGGAGTGGCTTTGATCACGGCAAATTCACGTCGAGTATCTTTATCCACTTCAGCAATATAAGCCACCGGATAACCTTCTGGGTAAATCCCTCCCAATCCAGACGTCACTAACATATCTCCTACGTTCATATCCGTACTGGTGGCAATGTGCTCAAGTTGAATCTCATCCGTTTGTCCATTACCGGAAGCAATCACACGAATATCGTTACGAATATTTTGCACGGGTATGGCGCTATTAGGGTCGATTAATAGTAGAACTCGGCTATTATGTGCGGCGACAAACGTCACCTGACCGACAATCCCTTTTTCATTAATGACCGGTTGACCTTCATAAACGCCATCCACTCGACCTTTATCGATCACGACTTGATGACGATAAGGTGAGGTATCGACCCCCATCACCTCAGCAACCACTTTTTTCTCATCACGGACAAAAGACGACCCAAGTAACTTACGCAGACGTTGGTTCTCTTCACGATATTGATCCAACAAAATGAGATCACTTTTCAAGATCAATACTTCACGTTTTAAACCATGATTACTCTCCATCAGTTGCTGACGAGAGCTGAATCGATCATAGAAACCATCAAACATACTGCGCGGTAAATCAGCAGCGTATTGAATCGGCGCCACAGCACTGTTTAAGAGAAAACGGACCTGAGAGAAGGCATCTAAACGACTGTCAGCTAGCATTAAGCTGGCTGAAGCGATCACGGCGAAAAAGAGACGTTGCTGTAAAGAGGGTCCTCGACCAAATATAGGCTTCATGTTAAATAATCCCAAATGTTGATTCAGGCATCAGGCGACACCTGTACCCAAACAACTTGGCGTTGCAGTAAGGCGACAGGTAGACAAACCCCAACGCATAGGTAAACACTATGTGTTGGGGTCTACTAACTTAGCCAATACCACTAACGCTGCAAGCAGATAGGGCATTATTCGCCATTACTCGTCACTGAACAGATCGCCGCCGTGCATATCAATCATTTCTAATGCTTTACCGCCACCACGAGCAACACAGGTCAACGGATCATCAGCGATCACCACAGGAATACCCGTCTCTTCGGTCAATAAACGATCGAGCTCTTTCAGTAGTGCGCCACCACCGGTCAGTACCATGCCATTCTCAGAGATATCTGAAGCCAGCTCTGGCGGACACTGCTCTAAAGCGACCATTACTGCAGAAACAATTCCACTTAGCGGCTCTTGTAGGGCTTCGAGAATTTCATTGGAATTAAGGGTAAAACTCCGCGGAACCCCTTCCGCTAAGTTTCGACCACGCACTTCAATTTCAAGCACTTGATCGCCAGGATAGGCAGAACCAATTTCATGTTTGATTCTTTCTGCGGTTGCTTCACCAATCAAACTGCCGTAATTACGACGCACATAATTAATGATCGCTTCATCAAAACGGTCACCACCGATACGCACGGAAGATGAATAAACAACGCCGTTTAGCGAGATAACCGCCACTTCGGTAGTACCACCACCGATATCGATCACCATTGAACCGGTTGGCTCAGAAACACGAAGACCAGCACCGATCGCCGCCGCCATTGGCTCATCAATCAAATAGACTTCACGAGCACCAGCGCCAAGCGCTGATTCACGAATCGCGCGGCGCTCAACTTGAGTCGACCCACAAGGCACACAAACCAAAACGCGAGGGCTTGGTTTTAATACGCTGTTGTCATGCACTTGACGAATAAAATGCTGTAGCATTTTCTCGGTTACATAAAAATCAGCAATTACGCCATCTTTCATTGGACGAATGGCAGAGATATTACCCGGCGTACGGCCAAGCATTTGTTTAGCCGCATGGCCGACAGCAGCCACAGTTTTACCACCGCGCCCTTTATCTTGGCGGATGGCAACAACAGAAGGTTCATTAAGGACAATCCCTTGACCTTTTACATAAATAAGCGTGTTGGCAGTACCTAAATCTATTGATAGGTCATTGGAAAACATGCCACGAAGTTTCTTAAACATAATCTTCGTTCGTCCTGCAAGGTGAATAAAATGAAAATTGCACTAAATGTACCAATGCCTTGCAATCACAGCAAGGCGTTGATCCATAAACATGAAGGAAAACCCATAATTTCTGACCATTCCCTAACTTAAGCATCGATCTGAGCGACAATAAGTCGCTTAATTGGTCTCACGCCACCAAATAACTCGGTCATTGCCTCGATATAAGCCAAATTGAACTTGCCCTTGTGTGGAATCTTTAAAGTAATATTGCCAAGGCTGATCTTCTAAGGTTTTTTCATCGTCAGGTTCAGCTAGCCACATCAGGTTGTGCGTATTAAGGTTCAACATAGTATCAATTACACCACGCACACCAGCACCGGGGGCACTAAAGCGGACAATACGTTTACCTTGGGCAAAATTGCCAGCAGTATGCTCAGCTAATACTTGCGGCGGAACAGCACTGTCCCCAGTCACTACCATATAATCGTCCGATTGCAATATAAAACCAGTAATCGCAGGCAATGCAGTACAATTATCTTCAGTGGTACGAACAAAACCATTACTGGTGTAGCGCTCTACATAGATCGGTTGCTCTAAGCCTTGCGTTTCTGGACCAAACACATCTTCAATGGTTAAGCGTCCCCAATACAGTGGCATGGTTTGGTCGATATTTTCAAAGGTATATTCCAAACAGGAGGTGAAATAATCCGCTTGATAACAGACTCCATCACTATCTCTTAGATCATTAACTGACAAGTGTAAGTTAAAGTCTGCATTGAACGGAGGCATAGGATCTATCGGTTTTTGATAGCTAAGCTGCTCACCATTAAGGGTCACCCCACTGGTTGATGCTGATTGACGCGTCACTGGTTCTGTCAATTCGTTAGTAAAATCGATCGGGAAGTCATTATCATCAACAACGTGATGATAAGCTCTCTCTGCCCATTGGTTGTTATAACGCCACCAATCGCCAATTAAATAATTAAGCGTATCAGAACCACTACCTGATTTGGGCTGTAAATAGAGACCAGGATTGTTGGCATAAGCAAACGGCTGGCCTAGGTAGGTAAAAGCCTTTTCATCGCTGTTACAAGCTGCGGCTAATGAGACCGTCATCGGTGAGACGTCAAAATAAGCCGGGATAAAGCGGCCTATTGGGCCGGAAGGCACAACGTCTATCTCTAACCCTTCCTCCACTAAATTGATAGATGATGGTTCGGATGCTTCGGATGCTTCGGTTAGCCAATAGTCAGTTGGCGGTTTCATAGAAAACTCAAACACGCCAACTTCATTAATATTACGCCAAATAGTTGTAGTATCACCCAGTAGATGGTCGTAGCTAGGATTATTAAGTTGACCATCTCGACCGCCTAGTTCAATTTTTGCTGGAGCAACAACGTTATTGGTCAGCTCTAAACCTTGGTACTCAAAGTTACTTATTGGTAAATGATCATTATTGGATGAATAAGCAATAGGAGAGATGGTTAACTTAAAGTCTTCACCAGCACGTGCAAATATTGGGCAGTTAATATGGTCATTATCACATAATTCATCTTTACCATCGTAATTCTCAGCACGTACAATTAAAGCTTTAGGTACACGAATAAAATTAGCTTTTCCCTCTAAAAGCAAATCTTGCTCATCGCCACTGCCATTAAAACGAGCATGGAAAGCTAAGCTCCCTGCTTCGCGATAGGTAAGTTGAAATTCGGCTTGACCATTTTGATCAAAATACAGGCTATGATATTTCAGAGCTTCTCTATTATTGCTAATCGGTGAACCATTCACGACAACATTCATTGCTAAAAACCCTGGTCCTCCTGAAGGGGTATTATATTTACTCCACAATGCGACCTCTTTAGATACATCACCAAAACTGGGGATACATTGTTCAGGGTTATCTCCTTTACTTAATGCAGTGATAGTTCCAGTGACTAATTGATTGGCATAAGCATGGGGGACATCGATAATGAAACCGCTATCAGAAAAAACTAATGAACAGTTTTGTGCTGAATAGGCACCGCCACCACGACTGCACAAATTAGTAGTGTATGGTTTCCTAGACGGCGTGGAACTTTGTACGCCTACAATCACACTTCCTGGAGTATTGCGCCTTAACTTTAGATTGGCTATGCCATTAGCAAAGTTAATCTGTTTCCCACCTTCCCATCCCCCACTAGCAGAAGGAGATGCATTGGGCGTTAAATTAACACTGACTGGCTGCTGGTAAAGCTCACTACAGTTACTATTAGCACACGCTCGAATTTGCACATCAGCAGCATCGCAAGTTAACCCATTGGACGCTGGTAAAGTAAAACGGAAATGATCAACCTGCTCACCAACCTCACGGGATTTTAAAGCACAAACTCGGAAATTATCGATTTCATGATGATTGACTGAACCACCAGTTGAAGCTGTGATCGACAAGAACAAATCTTCAGGCGTCTCCATGTTGTTTATAGCAGTTAAGTGTTCTCGATAAATTAATGTTTCTGGTTCTAATATCGAGTTGTATTTTCTTTCCACTTTCAACGTAACATTACTAGGATTCCTGGAATCAATGGTAATTAAATATTTATGCTTTGGACCTTCGCCATCAAAAGCTGTTTGAGTACATCTCCCCAAGAAATTTCTAGTACAATACGCTCTTACATCTATTGGAGGGCTTAAGTTAGCTTGTGTGCCTGCTAGATAAAGGTAATTACTCGCCTGAGAACCTCTTACAGCAACAGATTGAGAGCGAAAACCTACACCACCATTACGCCCTTCATTAAAATTAGAAAAATTACCATACTCATCAATACCAATCCCGAGCCAACCACCAGCAAAGCCCGGTTTATTTACTGGAACTGACATTTCTATTAGAGGAGCATAACCCAATGACCCACCATATCCTCCTGTTTTGGGAGTAACAGATGCATCGGAAAAAATAATTGCCATACCATCGCCACCAACCCCTAACATATTAGCCCAAGCATAATGTTCAAATTCAACTTGAACTATGTTTCCCGCGGCAGGAAAAATGCGTTGATAAGTGACTGCTGTCGCTTGTTCTCTAACAGCCTCGGTAAGCCGCAAGCGATTACCGACTATTTTAGGAGTAAAGTCACCACTACTTTTAAACGTAACCCAATTTTGAGTTAAATCTGAGTGATTAAAATTATCATTAAAACACTTCAGAGCAGGCGTGATACCACAAGCATTATCAGGTACTGTTCTATACTGACAAACTCCAGTAACAGTGCTGCCTCCATTTACATTAACCGTACCCCAATCAGGTCGTCCTGCAGTAACATTTCCCAATATATAAGATTTATTATTTAAAGTTACTTGGTTATTAGTACTAGTAATATCTCCTGTTACAAAACTGTTGTCCGTAATAATATTACCATTAGCAGAAAGATCACCAACAACATTAGTTTCGGTAATAACAATACCATTATTTGATGTCGTAACATCTCCTTTTAATTCAGAATTCGTGACTTTTATATCTCCGTTAGCAGTTAAACTACCGACTATATCAGAGTCTAATACTGTTATAGCATTATGCGGGGTTGTGATATTTCCAGACACATTTGCTCTAGTCACCATAATATTACCATTAGCGGTTAAACTGCCCGTAATGGTGGAGTCGGTAACCGTCAAAGAGTTATTTGGTGTTTCAATACTTCCACTGACAGACGAGTTATCAATTATAATATTGCCATTCGCAAATACCGCACCTTGAACACTGGTGTTTTCAAGTGTAGTGCCATGCTTACTGGAGCGAACATCGCCACCCACACTTCCTCCTTGAACGACAATCGCTCCTCCTGTGGTAATTGAGCCTTGTACATTGACATTGTTGAACGTGACTGGAGTATTAGTAGCTTGATAGCTGCCAAAAAGATGATTGTTACTCCCTTGCCAACTTGTTGCACCATAAGAAGAAACCAAATCCACAACCGCCGTGGGCGACCCAATCGTATTGCCGCCTGCTAGACTAAAACCAGCATCCGCTGATAAGATCGCTTGTGAAGTAGCCGTGATGTTATCTCCAGAGGAGAGGGAGACCGAGCCATTAGCGCAGTGATAAGTACGTATGCCACCTGAGACACTTTGCAGCCAATTGTTGCTGCTACACGTGGGTAAATCTGCACTGGTAGCGCCTGAGGAAAGCAGATAATCTCTTGCAACGGAAGAAAAGGAAGCCAGTAAAACCAGCAAAGCAAATACAATTCTACTCATCACCCCTCACCCCCACTTGAATTGTCCGTTGCCATGACCAGCCGCCACTGCTGCATTGTCCGTCGCTGGTAATTTGCAGTACCGTTTGCTGATTATCTAACACACCGATATATTCACAGCTGATTTGCGCCTTACATTGCGCTAAGCCATCACCATTAAACTCAATGTTACGTGCAACAGGGGAATAATCTGGTGTTGAAAGCTGAGCATTTGACTGAGCAACGCGGCAGCTACTTTGTGCATTATCTTGATAATAGCGGCTAATCGCGATTTCTGCTGCCGAACGGGCGGCCATTTCGGCGCGAGTGCCCATCACCATAGACACCAACTGCTGACTATTACGCTGTTGATTACGATTAGCGACCGCGGCGACAAAGCCGACCACGACGATGATAAAAATAACGATCACCAAGCCGCTGCCTTGCTGGCTACGGCGTGTTGTAGATAAGCGCATCATGATCAAACCTCACCTCTTCACCGCGATCAGCAAAGGTTAACTCAATTTTAATTAGGCCATTACGTTGTAAACTAGGAGTATCAACCACAAAGTTAGCCCTACTAATATTCTCAGCCATCAAGACGCCAGAGCCTAATTGAGCTGGCGCTAATTGACTGCGAGTTAATGGATAGTCTTGATAGCGATAGATTCGTTGTTCACTACTGATGTAACAATAGGCCACTGGATCACGATACAGATACACCCGTCGTGCTGGCGATTGCAGAGAAAATAAGGTTTCACGTGTTAATGTCACCTCAATTTCCGCTCTGTTTTCAGTAGTGATTAATACGTTATTCGCTAACTGAGCAACTTGTCTTGGCGGGGCAGGATCGCTTAACGACTGGCGTAGCGGCTGTGCTTGGGTTGGAAACACCACCAGTCGATCCCCTTGCAGTAGATTCTGTTTTTTGAGAGGTAAAAACTTCAGTTGTTCCGTATTATTAGCCAATTGACTATAAATGCCGCTATTAATGATCGGCAAAAACTCAATGCAGTTATTCTCGACGATGACACTATTGGGCACCGCCTCACGAATTTCTCGGCTCAAGCGCTCAGTAATAAATCGTCCTTGCTGAATTAACGCTTCACGAGACGAACTGGTCGCCGCGATCCCCATCGCTTGACCGGCGATATTGCCCAAAAACAGGCCAACAATGCCGAGTAAAATAATCGCAATCACCATTTCCATTAAGGTAAAACCACGCGCCATCAGTAGTTCCCCTTAATGGCGGCAAACGGGTAGCGATTGCCTTGTGAATAAATAATCACCACCTCGATGCGTTTATAATGGCTGAGCTGATTAGCATTAACGCCAGTAAACTGACCGCTATTATCCTGCTCATAAAAGACATTAATGGTAACAGTAAAATTACGATAACTGCTATCAAGTGTTTGACCAAGCACATCTTGAATCGGTCTTGGTGTAGTGATGATAAAATCATCCACATCGTTATACAGCGTTCGGTCGCTTTCTCCAGCCGCACTGTCAGGCCCAAGTGAGGTAGGAACTGTGCACTGCGCGCGGCCAGTAGTAGCGACTAACACGCACTCCGGCAAACCGCCATTGGGGCCTGAATTGTGATCAAACTGACGCCCCAAAATTTCATCCAATACCGCTCTGCCCAGCTCAGCGGCTTTGACCGCAATCACCTGCTCGGCGCTCTGCTGCGAGCGCGGATAAAGCGCCGCTGCCAAGCCAGTAATGGCAATCGCGGTGATGGTGATGACAATGATCATTTCTACTAGGGTAAAACCACGCGTTCGATTAATTGACTTAACAGGCATAAATATAGCCCTCAGTATTAATACACACTTGGCGCTGATCGCTTGCACTGGAAATGGTTACGGTACAGGGTGAAGCGCTGCATTGAGCCGCGCGACCAAGGGAGTCAAAATCAAGATAACCGTGAGGTGGAGAAAAGCTTAACAACACACCACTCGGAGCTTCCACCCAAGAGACATCGTTATCAACAGCAGCAAAAATGCTGCTGCAACTTCCAGCTTCAGCCTGTGGTGATATTTGACCAGCTTGGTTAGCAATTACTAACCAGCGATTACAATAACCCGTGCGCTGCATCGCGCGGTTTTGGATTAAACGCAGTGAGGCAAGAATTTCTTGTTGCGTGGTGAGCGCCGCGACCGAACTGGTGCCCGAATAACGACTGGCCGCATAGGCAGACAGAATACCGAGCAAGAGAATAACCACGATCAGCTCGACTAAGGTAAAGCCCAATGTTCGACTGAGTGATGGACGCATCGTTGTCTCACTGGTTGGGGTATGAAATGAAAAACAAACCAAATGACGTGTAGATAAAAGGCCGTTAAGCAGCTTAATTACTGCTTAACGAACTGCTTAATTTAAATTCTAATTAATTACATTTATTAACTGTAATTGTAGGTTCGGAGAAAGATACCGCTGGAGTAACTGCATAAACAACTGAGCAGCTAGTTTCAGTACCTACATTGCCTGACTTAAAAGTATATGCAATTGAGTTACCAGTAGAGGTTGAAGCTGAAACAACACCCCAATCACCATTTGAACCTAACCCAGTAACAACTCGCCCAATACCTGTTTCGCTGGCGGCAGGATAGCCCCAAACTACATCCACATCACCAGTGCCTAAAATGGTCACTTTTGCTGAAGATACAGACTCTTGTCCATCAATGGCAGCACGACCATAAACTATCCCTGCCGCCCCTTGCATTGCACCTTTTAGGCCTTGTAGCGAAGCGTCACGCGCATCACCTTGTAAGTTTAAAAATCGTGGAGCTGCCGTTACGGCGAGGATGCCCAAAATTACGATCACCACCACCAATTCAATTAGGGTAAAACCGCCTTGTTTTTTCATTATGACTCTCTCTCTATTCTTGATTTAATTAACAATTCATGATCGGGTTAATTTAAGGTCACCGTCACTCGTCCGGTAGTAATTTCATACACAAATTGGTGTGCGGTTTTTCCCTCTTGCTGGACATAAACGCACTGCCACTCTGCACTATTCGCTCGCGCGAGATAACGCAAATTATTACTTTCCCCCGCCTGAGACGCGCTGGCCACTGGCGGTGGGTTTTGTAATAAATTTTCCATCAAATCGACACAGATTTGATCGGTTAAGCCGGAAGGAAAGCTGCCGTTATTATTGACCGCGATCGGGTAACCATCTCGAAACCCAGTTGCATTACCGCTGCTGTCTTGGGCACGCGTGAGCCAAAACTGCACGCCATCGTAATCAATACTGTTTTGATTTTGCTCACCGGAGGCGACACTCGGTCGCGATTTGGCTTCCCATTGCGCTCTGGCAGATAACACCCCAGTCGCAAAGCCACCGGCAACGCCTTCAATACTGGCTTTTTTCGCTTCATCAGTCACATCAAGAAATTTCGGTAATGCCGCGACGGCTAATAGGCCAATGATCACAATGACAATCACTAACTCAACCAGAGAGAATCCCTGCTCTGATGGTTGCGTTATATGCTGCCGATGATACAAATTAGGCATCGTCGTGAAAGGGGTAATTTGCATCGATGACCTCTGTAATACTTTACCTATGCTGATGATTATAGAATGAAATACAGTAATAAACTGTGCTGAGCAGATAAATTTTTACATCGTCTTAAAAATAAGACTAATGATAACGCACGTTAATTTCATCAGCGCAGGATAATATTAACCTTTCAGAGCATCGAGCATGCCCCACATCGGTAAGAAAATGCCAAGGGCAAGCACCAACACCATGCCAGCAACTAAGGTTAATAAAATTGGTTCAATTCGTGCGGTGAGGGTTTTTAATTCATAATCGACTTCACGATCATAAAAATCAGCCACTTCAAGTAATAACTCATCAATCCGGCCCGTTTCTTCCCCCACCGCAATCATCTGCAGCACTAACGGAGTAAAAATATTGGCATTGGCCGCGGTCACTGAGACACTGGTCCCCGCTTCGATCTCACTTTTCATTTTTAGAATCCGATTCTCTAAAAACTTATTTTCCAACGCTTCAGCCGATAAAGAGAGCGACTGGTTGAGCGGCACCCCCGCTTTAAGCATTAAGGAAAAAGTGCGAGAAAAACGGGCTAATTGCGCGCGATTAACAATTCCACCAACAATCGGCATCCGTAAACGAAATTTATCCCACGTTTCAGCGCCACTACGAGTATTGATCCACGTCCGGAATGCAAACAATAAGGCAACTATCGCTCCTATCATCACCATCCAGTAATTAACAAAAAAATTCGACATGCCAATTAAAATTCGCGTCGGTAACGGCAGCTCAACCCCGAAACGACTGAACATGGTGGTAAATTGTGGGATCACTTTTAGGTTAAGAATAAACATCGCCAAGGTGATAAAACTGATCACAAAGGTTGGATAACGCATAGCAGTTTTAATTCGTTTACGGGTTTCCACTTCCTGCTCATAGTAATTCGCCAACTGCAGCAAAGCCTGATCCAGACGACCGGTATTTTCCCCAACATTGATCATTGAGACAAACAGCGGGCTGAAAACTCGACTGTGCATTTGCATTGCCGCCGATAAACTGCGGCCATTGGTCAGCTCTCGGCCAACTTCTTCTAATGCTCGCTGTAACTGCTTATTGGAACAATTTTGAGTTAAGCCACGCATCGAGCGCAAAATCGGCACTCCCGCTTTCGTTAGGCTATAAAGCTGACGACAGAAAATCACCAGAACCTCAAGCGGCAGCGAAGGCATAAACCACGCTTGCCAATCAATCGACGGAGTTTGACTGGATGATTTAGCAGTGATCGCTGTCGGAATAATACCTTTATTGAGTAAGCTTTCGGCAGCCAAATTTTCTGTTGCCGCTTCAACGGTTCCCGAAGCTTTACTGCCATCAGCATGTCGTCCGGTATAGTGGTATCTCGGCATAATCTACTCTGCCTCCTAGAGATGAATCGGCTGATTAAGGCCGGAAATATCCCCTTCACCCAGCGCCATCACTTCATCTAAACTCACAATGCCTTGCAAAGCCAGATCCATCGCGGAAGCTAATAAAGGCTTGTATCCTGCTGAAGCGCGAGCCGCTTTAGCAAAGCCTACTGCGTCGTTTGAGCGCAAAGCATCCATCATATGCGCTTCGAGTTCCAACATTTCAAACACCCCGATCCGTCCTCGGTATCCGGTTAGGTTGCAGCTTTGACAGCCTCGCCCACGCACAAAGGTTGCCGACACTTGGTTAGGAAAACGTACATTCAACCATTGCTGGCGAGCATCATCGAGAGTCTCTTCGGTTTTGCAATCTGGGCAAACTTTACGGATCAGACGCTGCGCGACCACGGCACGCACAGCACTGGCGACGAGGTAACCGGGAGCGCCCATATCAATCAAGCGTAATGCACTATCGATCGCATCATTGGTATGCAGCGTGCTTAACACTAAGTGACCGGTTAACGAGGCACGTAAACCGATTTCGACCGTTTCTTGGTCACGCATCTCACCGACCAAAATAATGTCTGGGTCTTGACGTAAAAATGTTCGCAGTAAGGTTGAAAAATCTAAGCCAATTTTAGGATTCACTTGCACTTGATTGAGGCGAGGAATGCGATACTCAACCGGGTCTTCTGCCGTGAGGATCTTTTTACCCGCTTCATTAAGTTCCGATAATGCACCATACAAGGTGGTGGTTTTACCCGACCCTGTCGGGCCGGTGACTAAAATCATTCCGTAAGAGCGTTTGAGTTGCTTACGTAAGCGCAGGAGTAAATCCTCTGGTAAACCAGATTCTTCCAGTTTACGTACGCCACTGGTTTGGTTAAGCAAGCGCATCACCACCGATTCGCCATATTGCACAGGCATGGTCGATAAGCGAATATCCACCGATTGCCCCTTGGCACGAATATTAAATCGCCCATCTTGCGGTAGGCGTTTTTCGGAGATATCTAAATTGGCCATCAGTTTAAGACGTAGAACTAAGGCTGAGGCGATATTGACTTCATTAAGTAGGGTTTCATGTAATACCCCATCAATTCGCTGCCGAATGCGCAAAATATTGGCATCGGGCTCAATATGAATATCGGATGCGCCAACTTGAATCGCATCTTCAAACAGTGAATTGATCAGTTTAACTACCGTGACATCTTCGGTTTCCTCACCGGAAATGGCGTAATCAAACGCGTCATTTTCTTGATGTTCTGCTTGCAAACGTTCAGCAAATGAAGCGATTTCTTTCGTACGACGATAGTAGCGATCAAACGCTTCAACCAATTGCTTTTCTGGCGCAATCGCAAACTCAAATTGATAGTCAGACAATTGATTGAGTAATGATTCTTGTGCAAAGAGATCCGCAGGATCACTCATAACCACTCGCAATAGATTGCCTTGCTTGCTCATCACCAAGGCCCGTAAACGCCGCGCATGAACTTCAGGGAGGATTTGTACTGCATCAATGTCAACGTGAGCGCGATTAAGATCAATCAGCGGAATAAACAGTTGCTGAGATAAAAAGCTAAGCATTTGTTGCTCGGTTACAAAACCAAGCTCAATTAAGGTAGCGCCTAATTTACTGCCTGTCTGCTTTTGGGCCGCCAGTGCTTGTTGCACTTGTTGCTCAGTAATGATCCCTTCTTCAACCAAGAGATCCCCAAGACGCTTTCTAAGTTTAATTTGCAAGATTCGTCTCCTCGCTATGAGTCAGCGCTTGTAAACGTTCACGAATAAACTGGTGAGATTGAGAGGATAACCCGACATGGTTCAATGCTTGTTGATAAGCGTACTTCGCTTCGCTCCATTGCGCTAAACGCTCTTGAGTAATCGCCAAGCCTAGCCACCAGCGTCCATTGCTCGGTTCTTGCTCTGCCAACAATCGATAACTCTGCAAAGCGATATCATCGACTCGATTGCGCTGAGCAACTGCCGCTCGCAGCGATAAATACTCAATCGATGGGTTAGCGGGTAAATACGCGAGTGGAGTCAGCGCCGCTTGACTTTGATCTTCTTTGAGTAACATTCGAGCAAGCGCAATGCGTAACGTTTCTCCCTCATGATTGAGTTGCATCCCACGTTGCAACAAATCAAACGCTTTTCTTAATTCACCTTTACCATAATACAGTGCAGCCAACTGTTGACGCACGCCTTCATCTAAAGGGGTGTGACGTAACGCTTCACTGTAACCATTCACGGCTTGGTTAAAATCATTATGTGCCAGCGCTCGCTCCGCGCGAGCTACGGCTTTATGGGCCAATTGCTCTGGCGTTAGCTGTACCGATTCAATCGACATCTGAGCAACAGCAATGTCGGGAACATTCGTAACCGTCGTGGCTGGCGCTTGTGCTGTTTTTACTCCGCTCAGCGCGGGCACACTGCGCTCTTGCAAAACCGCTAAAGGAGCGATTGGAGCAGAAACCGTCTGCGGCGCTGAATCAGATTGAGAAACCTCTGGTGATACCGTTCGCGTAGCCGAAGCCACCCGATACACAGGAACCGCGGGCATCTGAGTATTTTGAGTCGGTGAAGGCGGCATCGAGACTTCAAGATGATTCTCAGTCAGCCTAGGGGAAGCGGTGACCGACAGCGAATGTTGGCCATTAGAGGCATCTAACGAGGTCGCTTGCCAAGAAACGGCCCACCCACCGACAGCAACACTCACCGCAAAACCCGCCAATACCCATACCCAAGCTGGACGAGCAGCGACAGGAGCGACCTTAGCTCGCTCTATACCCGCTAAACCATTCGGTTGCTTAGTCACCAATTGCGATAACGCTTTATTAATCACACTCATTGCTGACTCCATCCCCAAAACAGCGGGGTTTTAAATTTAGGTTTACAAGTATCAAACGTATCATGAATCGCATCAAATACATGGCCATTGGAAACCGAAGGTTGTTGAGCATAAAACGCTAATAATAAGGCCTTATGGCTTACCTGATTTAATAAACGAGGAATGCCGTGACAGGCTTTCCATAACGCTTTTTTCTGTCGGCGAGAAAATAATGGCTGCTGGCAACCCGATTTTAATAAACGGTTATCAATATAAGCGATTGACTCGGCCAACGATAACGGTCGCAAGTGAGCACTAAAGGTGATCCGTTGACGAAATTGCCTTAAGTGATGTTCTGCCAATCGACGATCAAGTTCGGGTTGTCCCAGTAAGACAATTTGTAACAGCTTACTCTGTTCAGTTTCTAAATTGCCCAGCAATCTTAAGGTTTCGAGCCCTTCATCTTGTAAAGCCTGAGCTTCATCCACAATAACCACTACTCGTTGCCCTTGTTGATGGCACGCCAATAACCGAGTTTGGATAGCTTCAATTAGTTGCAACTCTGGCACGTCAGGCAATTGCAATTCATTGGCAATAGCGCGGCGTAATTCCGCGCCGGTTAACAGCGGATTCGGCAAATAGAGCCAAAGGATCTCGTCACTCATATGGGTCAATAGCATCCGACAAACCATGGTCTTTCCTGTGCCGACTTCTCCGGTCACTTTGACGATCCCTTCTCCCATCGTCAACGCACCACTGACGGTTTGAATCGCTTCATAGTGAGGTGCCAGCCCCAAAAACAACTGCGTATCTGGGGTGAGATGAAACGGTAGCTGCTCAAAACCAAAGTGTGCTAAATACACGGCTGATTTATCTCCCCGATGAACACGACGTGTGACGACCAATCACTATTGGGAATCAGGAAACCATTCTTGCAATAAGTCTCGTGAACGTTCTAACTCTTTTTGCCACGTATTGACCCCAACGACTGTCGGCTTGAGTAAAATCACCAACTCCGTTTTTTGGGTCACATTGGAGGTTTGGCGGAACAGATGCCCCAACAGTGGTATATCACCAAAAAACGGTACCTTAGAGGTTTGATTCATGGTATTCGATTTCATTAAACCACCAATCACGACCACATCGCCATCTTGTGCTCGAATCACCGAATCAGACTCACGAATTGAGCTACGCGCTAACGGTAAAGTAATGATTCGATCGTTAAATTGCACCGATTTCTTCTGCTCTTCCACTTCAATCACCGAAGGGTGAACATGCAAAAAGACATACCCATCATCATCAATTTGCGGCGTCACATCGAGTGAGATACCCGAGAAAAATGGGGTTAATTGAATATTGGGAGCGACGTTGGCGTTATCACCAGTACCGACTTCACTAGTCAGGTCAGTCACATAATATTCATCGGTGCCGACTTTAATCACTGCTTTTTGGTTATTGGCAGCCGTGACTCGCGGGCTAGACAGGACATTAAGATCGCCTTGCGTCGACATAAAACTTAGCACTGCATCAAAGCTGCCACTTTTGACAACCAGATTGGTCTGCCCACCTAACAACGTACCAATCGCATCCATCCCCGGTAAGCTAGAGACTGGATTAGATATAACCCCCTGACCTAACTGGTAATTATTGCCATTAGATGAAAAGGTTTTTGACCAATTGATCCCTTGTTGGAAACCATCATTTAATGTCACTTCAAGAATTTTCGCTTCAAGGATCACTTGACGCTGAATCCGTAAATGAGACATATCGAGAAACTGGCGAACCTCACGAATTTCGTCTGGGTAAGCGCGCACGGTGATCACTGACGCTTGTGGTGTGACCATCACACTCTGACCACTGCCCGACCCAATTAATCGACCAATGGTACTTTCTAATTGCTGCCAAAAATTACTTTCACTGATGGTTTCAATTTCCGTTCCCCCACGGGAAGCATTATTATTACTTGAACCGGTATTATTACTTGAATTGTTGGATGAAGTCGGGTTAGTCACCGTTCCGGTACTGATTGACGTAATGGAGCGTCCACTACGCTGAAATTGCAAATAATCCACCGGTATAGTGACCGTTCTTAACCCAGCAGGATAAACTTGTAGCACTCTGCCGACTTTTTCGACTTCAAAACCATACAAATCTCGCACCACCGCCAGCACTTCATCTAAAGTCACATTGCTTAGGTTCAAGGTAATCTGCCCAGAAACCGCAGGATGAATGGCGACGCTGTAGTCACTGCCTTTAACCAAACTAGTGAAAAAAGCGGCGGCATCAACTTGGTTAGCTTGCACTCGAAAACGAGCAATATGCAGCGGCTGCTCACGGCTTCTGTCGACTAACTCAGGCATTAAATCTGCTTCAACAGAGGCGGGTAACTGTTGTAGTTGGCGACTATTGGCCTCATTAATTGCTTCGTTCAAGGCTTGCTTTATTTCCACCGGATCTCGGTGCCCCATAGCGCAACCCGCTAAAGTGGTAACCATTACTGCGATAACAACTTGACGCATCATTTTTATACCCTACTCTTTGATATCCAGCGAAAATAACTGCAGTTGCCAAGTCTGCTGCCCTTTAGTTAACGTCACCTGCTCCTCACTGACTTGCTTAACCCGATAGCCATCGATCTCATCGCCTGTAGACAATACTTGTTGATTAAGCGTTGCGTAACAAGCTTGCTGGCAAACAATGCTCTGCAATTCAGGCAATGCCGTGGTCACGGATGATACCGCACCAGCGCTAGAGGAACGTCCTCCGAGAGGCGCTGTCGGATCTTGGGCGGCGATGGCACAAGAGCTCATCAACACCATCAGTATTGCGCTATATTGAATGTTAGCCACCGATAAACTCCTTCTGCGTACCGAGCGTGTACACTTCAAGTAACAGTCTCGCTTGTGGATGCTCGCCTACTTGATAGTGAAAACGTCGCCAATAATAACGAACCGGTAAGTTCTCTAACGCCTGTAAATAATCACGAATCGCAAAATAGCTACCTGTTAGTTCGATACGCACCGGATGAACAAAGTAGCGTTCGGCCCCCACCACAGGCTCTTGGAGAGCAATCGGCTCTGCGGGTAATGAAATTAAACTTTCCAATTTCAATCGCTGGCTTTTTTCTAACACTTCCTGCAATAGTGAGGCCATTTGTGACGGAGAAACTAAGCTGCCGACTTTTTCCGCTAACTGCTCTGTTAATTGATGGTGATAAGCTTGTAATTGAGCGAGCTCAATGTCGATATCCGCATCCGGATTGGTACTGAGTTGATGTTGTAACTGTTGGATAGTGTTTTGCATACTTTGCTGATGAGTTTGCAAACTCATCAAACGATTGGTTTGCATTTGATGCTGAGCAAGTAAAGGATCAACCAGCCAAGTTTGTATCGATAATACAATGATCACCAATCCACACAGACTGATAAGTCCCTTTTCGCTGTTTTTTCGCTCAGCAAATAGATGACTGAGCGTTTGCCAATATTGACTCATTATCTCGCTCCTTGCTGAGTTTTCAGTTCAAATGTCACCAGATCTTGCTCATTGCGCCCCATGGTTAAACGTTCAAAATTACGGCCGACTAACGGCGTTTGCTGCTTAAATTTACCGATCCAGTACGGGATAACTTTAGCTTCGGTAGCTAAACCTTGAATATCTAACCGATTGGGAGAAATCTCGATATGAGTCAGCGAAATATCACGATGAGCGACGCTCGCTAATGCGTTCATGATTCCTGAGTAACCTTCTTGCTGGCTGTGTGTAAATTGATCCATTGCGCTTAGCGAAGCTTGCTGACCTGCAATCTGCCGTTTTATACGTTCGATGGCCGCAACTTTTCCTGCCGAAGGACGATGTTTGGCTTGTTGTTGCTGAAGCTCTGCCAACTGTTGATTCAAACGATCCGTCTGTTGCTGAGCCAACGCGACCTGCTGATCCAATTGAGTAGTTTGATAAGCGTAAAAACCAGCAACCGCCAACATGACTAGCGTGACACCACTCAGTGCTACGATAACATTACGCAGAGAAAAGTGATCGGTCTTAGGATGCAAGTGCCGCGGATAAAAGTTTAATGTAGGCCGAGTCATTAAAGGCAGATAATGAGCTAATACCTGCCCAGATAACGGCGGTTGTTGCTCTTCAGATAAAGGGCTCGCTTTAACGTTCAGCCGTTCATTCAGTGCCGCCACTAATTGGGTATGATCTTCATCATCACAGCACACTTTAAGCTGATGGAGCGCGACACCCTTTAATTGCGAAGAGAGGTAATCAATTGAGCGTTGGAGTTCAAGCGCTAAGCCATCCAATTGCAATGCTGGGCTCGTTTCCCCAGTCACTGGCGCGACCACACCACGTAAAGTGCGCTGAAAATAACAACGCTGGTCAACAAAGGCATCTAACTTAAATTGGCCTTCTCTGCTGCGTTGTAATAATAAAAAGTGTGGCGTTTGAACGCTGTTAGCCCAAATCTCTTGCTCAGGGATCACTTGCCCTAATTGGTAGCCAATGCTTTGTAATGCTTGGGCAAGCTCTAGAATAACCTTAATACTGATCACATAAGCTTGGATTTTGTTACTACCACTTAACTCATAAGCATCAGCGACAATCTCAGTGGGTTTTTCACTGATCAAATCTTTGAGCAAAAAAGGCAGCGCACCAGACCACTCTTCGCGTGGCACTGCTGGCTTATCCATTTGATAACATTGGTATAGTTGAGCGTGTAACACCACGTCCACGACATCACCCTTAACGGGATTGGCTTGCAGCGCTTGACACAGAGAAGTTAACCAAGCCCCGTCTCTGAGCGGATAACGCGTCGCAAGAGGGGAGTCTTGAGTAGCAGAGAAATAAATCGCGTCCGGCTGTACAACCGCAAATAATTTGCGGTCTTGCTGCGCTCGACGAGTGATTTTATGAAACAGCGTATTCATCTTCATTTTTCTCTACTTAGTCCGCCATCGATTTCTTTTGCCCGGCTTGACAGAGGGCTGTTCAGTACTGGGAGCCACAATCCAAGGCTGCTCTGCAGCAAACCATCGACCTTGTCCACCATGAATGCCAAGGGCAATTAACATTTGCCATTCGGCTTGCGTTTCCACTCCCACAGCGATCACTTGGGTACTGGTTCCCCCGCACACTCCGATCATACTGCGCACAAACAGTTGATTCTCGTGCCGTTGATCAATATTTTTAATTAAGCTGCGGTGTAATTTAAGGTAATTAATTCGTAAATCTTTAATGTAATGAGTCGCAACGATCGTTCGTCCCGCTTGACCAACCACCAATTTACATCCCAACCCCGCAATCATTCTTAGCACTGGACGCATATAATCTAAATGTTGCACTAAACGCCCCTCAGCAAACTCAAAAGACAACCGAGTGCGTAAAGCATAAGGTAACTGCATGATTTCATGACGAAACCAACGCCAATAGTGTTTATCGGCAAAGGGAACAACATGTAAATTAATCGAGTAATGCTCTGTCGATGCTTGGTTTTTCAATAATTGTAGTACACGGACGAAGACTGCGCGATCAAGCATCGCTTCGTAACCAACGGTTTCTAAAGCAGAATTAAAACGTGAGGCCTTGAGCATGCCTTGGACTGGATCATAAATGCGGACAAACAGCTCATCGTGAATCAATGTTAATTGATTCTCTTCGCTAATTAAATAACACGGCTGCCGGAATAAACGAATTTTCTCAGGAATGAGACTTTGTTCGAACAAGGTTCGCCAGCGTACGCTACCGCGCTCGTCATCCACCGTAACCAACTTCTTAAACCGGCTCCACGCATTACAGCCTTGCATCTGCGCACTACGTAACGCGGTTTCTGTTTCATCAATGATTCGTCCACGTCGTTCACCCTCTTGGTACATACTCATTCCAATATGGAACCAGTTTTCTCGCTCTAAAGGATAAGGCGGGCTTAGGCGCTCAAGCAATTTTAGACATTGGCTCGCCACATGACTGACATCTTTAGAGGTTTGGTGAGGCATAAAAATCGCGAAGACCGAGTCATAATAGCGTGACAGAACCACATCGGGATAACGGGCAATGACATTTGCAATACATTCACCCACTTCAACGATAAAATCATCAATGATGACTTTTCCTTGCTGCTCACGCGCAGTATCCAGTTCATCGAGCCGGATCATAATGACCCCACCACGAGCACCACTTTCCAGTAAAGCTGATTCTAATTTGCTATCAAACAGAACTCGATTAGCGGCGCCAGTCAATTGATCAAGAAAGGTTTGACTACGAATAAAGCTATCAAATCGACTTCGCTCTTGACGAGCATCTTGTAGCTCTTCAATCAGTACATCGATAGCTTCACTCGCCGTATAAGGCCACTCTCGTTGATCTCCTTTGGCATACTGCTCAACACGTCCGGCTAAAATCATCCGTCCGCGCTCTTCCAATAACTCAGACCCTAATAACTGTTCACGCAACCATTTTGTCGCTCGGACCAAACAAAAAATGACCAGTCCAATCGCTAAAGTGATCGACCACATGGCACCAAAAGAGTAGTTATACCCTAGATAGGGTGGTACTGCTTTAAAATGAATGACGTAACTGGGATGACTCGGTAATGGGAAGGTCATCTGAGTTAAGCGATCGGCTGTGATTCTCGATGTGTTATCATAAAAACGATAGACAATCTCGGATGACGTGGTGAGTTCGAGCTCAACAATACTCGATGCCTGAAGTATTTTTGGCATCCAATCCGGCATTGAGTTTGCCGCTTGCGGATCGTGTAACTCTTGATCGACAACGTCAACAATCCCACTTAAATAGTGTTTGAGATAATCTTGTCCCATACGCTGAAACGAGAGTGCACCACCAATAAATAAGATGAACATGGCACTGGTGACAATTAAGGTCACAAAAGCGACTAAACGTGTGCTCAATTTAAGCGTTGGCGTATACCGCATGAAGCTGAATTCCCTTCTTAATTCATCGGCCATAAAAGTAAGATTAGTGAGCCCTGAATTTCTTGAAGTCACTCAATGATTTGGGCTTATCCTTAACTATATAAAAAAGCCGCGAACTTCGCGGCTTTTTTTGAAAATCAAATGGCTAGAACGGGATATCGTCATCAAAATCCATCGGCGGCTCATTATATTGTGGCTGAGCTTGCTGAGGTGCTGACTGCTTCGGTGATTGCTGCGCTGAAGGTTGTTGTGGCTGTCCCCAGTTACTTTGTTGACCTTGAGGAGCCCCCTGTCCAGGCGCTGCACCTTGCTGACGACCACCCAACATTTGCATAATGCCATTATAACCTTGCACCACAACTTCCGTGGTATAACGATCTTGGCCGCTCTGATCTTGCCATTTACGCGTTTGTAATTGACCTTCGATATAAACCTGCGATCCCTTACGTAAATATTCGCCCGCAACTTCAGCGAGTTTGCCATATAAGGCTACGCGGTGCCATTCCGTTCTTTCACGTTGCTCGCCAGTGGTTTTATCACGCCAGCTTTCTGAGGTTGCCAGAGTGATATTTGCTACCGCAGCACCACTTGCCATATAGCGAACTTCAGGGTCAGCCCCTAAGTTACCGACCAAAATTACTTTATTTACGCCACGGGTTGCCATGTTCTGCTCCGTCATCAAATTTGGTTTTTTAATATTGTGCTAAAGAATAACACGCTTTGTGACTACTACCAATCTCCGCTCTTAATCTGTTATCAGCAAAAGAGAAAATCCAGACACGCTGATCATTTTTTCGATCCTTGTCGTTATTTCAAGTTTTGATAATAGTATCATTTACTTAGCTCGTGGATATGTTACGCAAAGCGTTGATTAACCGTTCGTATCGTACCTCATCTTTCGGCATGCTGAACAAACCGTGTTTGTACATCAATCAGGATGAACCCTATGCCCAAATCGAGTTACGCGCGCACCATCTACTATCTGACCACAGACGTAAATCAATCGACTCCGAGTCGGTTACAAAAAGCATTTCATCTACTCGCGATCCCTATCGAAAAAGTGGAGCCTGAACCGTTAGTACAACAATACCGACACAGTAAACACAAGATACTGCTGCTCGATTATCAAGATCATCGCACTATCCGTCATCGACTTGGCCCTTTAAAGCTGACCACTCACTATCTGGAAACCATTTTGTTCAATGTTGATAAACGACTACCGACCGATCTATTAATCAGCTTTGGGAATTTAAAGGGACTCTTTTATCAAACCGATAGTGCGGAGCAACTTTCCCATGGCTTGGCGCAGATCATTAATGGCCAAAATTGGTTGCCTCGTCATGTTTCGAACCAATTACTGCATCATTTTCGTTACGCCTTTCATGAGCAACATACCAAAGCCACTCTCGATCTTACGGTTCGAGAAATACAGATTTTACGCTGTTTGCAAGCGCAAGCTTCCAACGATGATATTGCGAAGAACTTATTTATCAGCGAACTAACCGTAAAATCTCATTTGTACCAAATTTATAAAAAACTCGCGGTAAAAAACCGCGCACAAGCGATATCTTGGGCCAATCACCATCTTTTTCAGTAATGATATCGGGCTGTTAGGATGTTATCGAAAATAGGTAGCGTTGCACATTTTCGATAACCCAACACAGAATGTGCTCAATCACACGATCAGAACATGATAAAGTTAGCCTATTGTTGCGCATTAAGCTTATCAAGCAAGATCAACAACCTTTATGGGCTTACAGCGACTGCACTTTAATAACAATAGGGTTCTGACTAATGATTAATAAATGCCTTTTTCCTGCGGCCGGCTATGGTACTCGTTTTTTACCCGCGACCAAATCTATGCCAAAAGAGATGATGCCAGTGGTGAATAAACCATTGATCGAATATGGGGTTGAAGAAGCGATTCAAGCCGGTATGACTGGAATGTGTATTGTTACCGGACGGGGCAAACACGCAATCATGGATCACTTTGATATGAACTATGAGTTGGAACACCAAATTCGTGGTACCAACAAAGAAGAACTGCTGATCGATATTCGACAAATTATTGATACTGCTCACTTTACCTACATTCGTCAACGTGAAATGAAAGGCTTAGGGCATGCCATTTTAACGGGCCGCGAGCTTGTCGGTGATGAACCTTTTGCTGTGGTTCTTGCCGATGATTTATGTGTCAATGCTCAGCAAGGAGTCTTAGCACAAATGGTCGCGCTGTATAAACAATTCCGCTGCTCGATTGTTGCGGTGCAAGAAGTGCCTGCAGAAGAAACACATAAGTACGGTGTGATTGCTGGTGAGATGATCAAAGACGATCTGTTCCGTGTCGATAACATGGTTGAAAAACCAGAGCCGGGCACAGCGCCGAGTAATTTAGCGATCATTGGGCGCTATATTTTAACTCCTGATATTTTTGATTTGATTGAGCAAACCGAACCTGGCAAGGGTGGCGAGATTCAAATCACCGATGCGCTACTCAAACAAGCCCAGTCTGGCTGTGTATTGGCTTATAAATTTAAAGGCCAACGTTTTGATTGCGGTAGCGTCGAAGGCTATATCCAAGCAACCAATTACTGCTTTGAGCATTTATACCAACAGAATGAACAAAAAGTAGCACTCGCGAAACAATCAACTACTAAAGGCTAATCATTCAGGGTTAGTCAGCACTTTATTGACGGAGCCCTCTGGATAACGGCTCCGTTTTTACTGTTTTTTTATCCAGTGAATATTTGCACAAATCGCACTCTATGTAATACTGACCCTACTTGGTATTACAGTAGACTTTATCGGATGGACAACATTGAAGTACGTGGGGCGCGTACCCACAACCTGAAAAACATTAATCTAACGATTCCCCGTGACAAACTGATTGTGATCACCGGTCTTTCCGGCTCTGGGAAATCTTCGCTGGCGTTCGATACCCTTTATGCTGAGGGGCAACGTCGTTATGTCGAATCGTTATCCGCTTATGCTCGGCAATTTCTCTCATTGATGGAGAAACCCGATGTTGATCATATTGAAGGCTTATCCCCTGCTATCTCGATTGAACAAAAATCCACCTCGCATAACCCTCGCTCTACTGTCGGTACCATTACCGAAGTGTATGATTATCTACGTCTACTCTATGCACGAGTTGGCGAGCCGCGTTGCCCTGAACATCAAGTCCCATTAACGGCACAAACCATCAGTCAGATGGTCGATAAGGTGCTCGAAATGCCGGAAGGCAGTAAATTGATGCTGCTTGCGCCTATCATTAAAGAGCGTAAAGGTGAACACGTTAAAACGCTGGAAAATCTCGCTGCGCAAGGTTTTATTCGTGCCCGAATTGACGGCGAAACCTGTGATCTTTCCGATCCACCAACGTTAGAACTGCATAAAAAACACACCATTGAAGTGGTGGTGGATCGGTTTAAGGTACGCAGCGATCTTCAACAACGCTTAGCCGAATCGTTCGAAACTGCCTTAGAGCTTTCGGGAGGGATTGTCGTCATCGCGCCGATGGATCAACCGGGTGAAGAACAAATATTTTCCGCTAACTTCGCTTGTCCGCACTGTGGATATAGCATGCGTGAGTTAGAACCACGAATGTTCTCATTTAATAATCCAGCAGGCGCTTGCCCAACGTGTGATGGTTTAGGGGTGCAGCAGTATTTTGACCCAAGCCGAGTGATCGAAGATGCTAATTTAAGTTTAGCGCAAGGTGCCATCCGTGGTTGGGACCAGAAAAACTATTACTATTTTCAAATGCTGAATGCGTTAGCAGAACACTACGATTTTGATCTCCATCGCCCATTTAATCAACTACCCAAACGCATTCAAGAAGTTGTATTACATGGCTCAGGACGAAGTGAAATCGAGTTTAAATACATCAATGATCGCGGCGACATTCGCGTTAAACGCCATCCTTTTGAAGGTATTTTGCATAATTTAGAACGCCGCTATCGTGATACCGAATCGAACTCCGTGCGTGAAGAACTGGTGAAATACATCTCAACCAAACCTTGCAGCAGCTGTAACGGCACTCGCTTACGTTTGGAATCTCGCCATGTGTTTATCAATAACACCACTCTGCCAGAGATCGTTGAGTTAAGTATCGCCGACGCCTTAGACTTTTTTGCCACTATGCAGCTCGAAGGTCAGCGAGCACAAATTGCTGACAAGGTCATGAAAGAGATTAATGACCGTTTGCAGTTTTTAGTCAACGTCGGGCTCAATTATCTAAATTTATCACGCAGTGCCGAAACGCTCTCTGGCGGTGAAGCACAGCGTATTCGCTTAGCCAGTCAAATTGGTGCTGGACTGGTTGGCGTGATGTATGTACTGGATGAACCATCGATTGGTTTACATCAACGAGACAATGAACGATTACTGAAAACCCTGACTCATTTACGTGATTTAGGTAATACCGTGCTGGTTGTCGAGCATGATGAAGATGCCATTCGTATGGCGGATCATGTGATTGATATCGGCCCCGGTGCTGGTGTACATGGTGGGACCATCGTTGCTGAAGGCCATGTAGAGCAGATCATCGCTAATCCACATTCATTGACCGGCCAATATCTCAGTGGAGCCAAGAAGATTGCCATTCCGACTCAGCGAGTGCCTCGTGATCCGAATAAAACGGTCGAGCTGCTTGGTGCGTCTGGCAATAACCTAAAAAGTGTCGATCTTTCTTTGCCTGTCGGGCTCTTTACCTGCGTCACTGGTGTTTCTGGCTCTGGTAAGTCAACGTTAATCAACGATACTTTCTTCAGCATTGCCCATACTGCTTTAAATGGCGCGACGACAGCAACACCAGCGCCTTATAAGGCGATTAAAGGTCTTGAACATTTTGATAAGGTTATCGATATTGATCAAAGCCCAATCGGTAGAACACCACGTTCTAACCCCGCGACCTATACTGGTATTTTTACGCCTATCCGTGAGCTGTTTGCTGGCACTCAAGAATCTCGTTCTCGAGGTTATAAGCCCGGCCGTTTCAGTTTTAACGTCCGTGGCGGGCGCTGTGAGGCGTGTCAGGGAGATGGGGTTATCAAAGTTGAGATGCATTTCCTACCCGATGTTTATGTGCCTTGTGATGCATGTAAGGGCAAACGCTATAACCGTGAAACCTTAGAAGTCCATTACAAGGGCAAAAGCATTGATGAAGTATTGCAAATGACCATCGAAGAAGCCCATGCGTTTTTTGAGCCTGTCCCTGTGATTGCACGTAAGCTGCAAACGCTGATCGATGTCGGTTTATCCTATATTCGCTTGGGCCAATCAGCCACAACTCTATCCGGAGGTGAAGCACAACGCGTTAAGCTTGCGCGTGAGTTATCCAAACGTGATACCGGTAAAACACTCTATATTCTTGATGAACCGACTACTGGACTCCATTTCCATGATATTCAGCAATTGCTGATCGTGCTACATCGCTTGCGTGATCGCGGCAATACCGTCGTCGTTATCGAACACAACCTTGATGTGATTAAAACGGCTGACTGGATCGTCGATTTGGGTCCAGAAGGTGGGCAAGGGGGTGGGCTAATTATTGCCGAAGGTACCCCAGAAGAGGTCGCACAAGTCGCAGGCTCACATACTGCACGCTTTTTAAAACCACTGCTCATTCAATAAGGCTATATTGCCGCGCGAAAAAACGCTAAAGTAACGCAACCAGTCACTTATGACTGGTTGCGTTTCAAAAAATAATGGATTGATGTTCAACAATAGATTGTGAGATTTATGGCGACTTTGCTACTCAGCGGCACTCAACTGCAACCGACTGTTCCAAAAGCCCCTTTAAATAAGGCTTTCCTGATTGCCCTTGGCGCTGTTTATTTGCTTGCGATGCATTTCTTTATGCCTAATCCAGGTGGTGCAGGATTAGCCTTATCGTTTAACCCCACGACATGGATAGCCGTCAGTATCACCATCGCCATCGGTTGGTATCAAATTGCCCTCAACCAAAGCCTGCGTTATTCAAAATTAACGGTCGTGTTTTTTGTCAGTTGCTGCATTTTAAGCACACCACTCTTGTATGGAAACGCTTATCTCACTGGTGCTATCGGACGGTTAACGGGGTTATGGGCTGGCTTAGCGCTGTTCATCTGCTTACAACAGTTCTATTTGAGCAATAAGCATAAACAGCGCTTACTATGGTATATCTTGCTGGCGGTTCTTATTCAGGCATCATTTGGGCTGTATCAATACTTACTGTTAAGCCCCAATAACTGGTTTGGTTATAATACGTTAGCTAATCGTCCCTACGGTATTTTCCAACAACCGAATGTGATGGCGAGTTTTATGGCAACGGGATTGATCGTATCAGGCTATTTATTGGCTCGCCAACCTAAAAAATATGACACCAAACTGTTTGAAATTGGTCTGCTCTATCTTACACCGCTGCTAACTCTGCCTTTGTTAGTCGTGTTAGCGTCACGTACTGGCTGGTTATCTGCCGTGTTAGGAACGATGATGATTTTACCTTATCTTTATCGTTTTGCTCCGCGTCGCCGATTGGTTTACTGGATCAGCGCCAGTCTTAGCGGTGTGTTACTGGGGTTTGTGGCCATGTACAGCCAGAGCACCAGCGATATGGTGACCAGTAAAGCGGACCTTGATAGCCCAAGACGCTATACCTTTCCACAAACCGTAGACATGTTGATTGAAAAGCCGTTTACCGGTTATGGCTATGGGAATTTTGAAACCGAATATTTGCTGTACACTGCCCGCCAACATCAACTGAACCCTAATTATCCTGCAGGATTACCTGCTATGGATCATCCACATAATGAACTGCTTTTTTGGGGCGTCGAAGGCGGACTATTACCCCTACTGGGAATTGCGATTGCTGCTGGGTTTGTATTACTGAAAATCCGGACAGCGAAAAAAGGGACTCGCCTCGCTATGCTTGCACTTCTCGTGCCGATTGTTGTGCATAGTCAATTGGAGTACCCGTTTTATCACTCAGCCATTCACTGGATTAGCTTTATCGTTCTGCTGTATTGGATTGATCAGCGAGTTACCCGATATCGCACCTTCTCTTTTAGCCATCTCAGTGGTTCATTACTACGCATCCTGAGCTTAGTACTACCGATTATCACTAGCCTATATATGTTAACGTCACTGCACAGTAATTATGTGCTTACTCAATTCGAAAAATCGAATCCACCCAATCCCGATATTTTATATAAGGTCACCAATCCATTGGTATGGCGAGATCGTTTCGACTGGAATATTTACAGCACCTACCTCAATCTAGGCTTGCATCAACAACGAACTGACTACATCCAGCCTTATATCGATTGGTCATTATCGGTTATTCAGCATAAACCAAGACCCGCTTTTTATCGTAACCTCATCTTGGCTTATCAAGGCTTAGGCGATGAGAGCCGAGCGGCGCAAATCCGTTCAGAAGCGGAGTTCCTCTTCCCGACGCTCGATTTCACGCCGCCGAGTTCTTCTTTTCCGTCATCGGACAGCACCATCGTTCCGGCGTCTAGTGAGTGATGATGCTTAACCAGCAACGATACGCCTTTCCAACAACACGTGTCGTCAAAAGAGGCTAAGAATCCCCTAACCAGACAATAAACATTCATCAATGAATTAGGGGAATACCGCCGTTTAACACGTCATCGATACGGCGTTATCGCTGTAAGGCAAGTCCGTCTTGCAACGCTTTCAGACATAAGGCGATGTTTTCTGGGCGCGCCGCGTATCCCATCAACCCAATTCGCCATGCTTTACCTGCTAATGCTCCTAATCCAGCACCTATCTCTAAGTTGTAATGATTAAGCAAATAGTCACGCAGAGCTGCATCATCTACGCCTTGAGGAATATACACCGTATTCAGTTGCGGTAGACGACTGGCTTCATCAACCACAAAGGTTAATCCCAGCGCCTCTAAACCTTGTTTCAATATATTGTGCATTCGGCGATGGCGATCCCACGCGTTGTCTAGTCCCTCTTGTTGCAGTAGCAGTAACGCTTCGTGTAAAGCGTACAAGCTATTCACAGGCGCCGTATGGTGGTAACTGCGTTTGCTTGCCCCACTCCAATACCCGAGTACTAAGCTTTGGTCTAGGAACCAACTTTGAATCGGTGTGGTACGCGCGTGTATTTTATCAATCGCAGCGGGAGAAAAAGTTAATGGTGATAAACCGGGCACACAAGATAGGCATTTCTGACTTCCAGAATACACCGCATCCAGTTGCCACTCATCGACCAATAGCGGTACACCACCAAGCGATGTCACGGCATCCACGATTGTCAACATGCCATACTGTTTTGCTAATTGACTGAGGGCTTGCGCATCACTGCAAGCACCCGTTGAGGTCTCGGCATGTACAAAAGCCAAAATTTTCGCATCGCTGTGTTCAGCTAACGTAGCGGCCACTTTTTCGATTGAAACTGGCTTTCCCCACTCATCATCAATCACAACCACTTGTCCGCCACAGCGAACGGCATTTTCTCGCATTCGCTCGCCAAACACCCCATTACGACAGACAATCACTTTGTCACCAGGTTCGACTAAATTGACAAAACAGGCCTCCATACCCGCACTCCCTGGCGCTGAAACCGCAATCGTGAATTCGTTTTGAGTTTGAAAGGCATATTGTAGTAACTGCTTCAGTTCATCCATCATGCGAATAAATAATGGATCCAGATGACCAACGGTCGGTCGGCTTAAGGCCTGTAATACTTGCGGTGAAATATCTGAAGGTCCAGGCCCCATCAAGATCCGACGAGGTGGAATAAAACTGCTAATAGCCATAATTGCTCCTTGCTTTTTCGATGACGTGAATGGTTGAGGTTAATGCAAATCATCTCCCACCACAATCCGACCGAAGTCTAGGGGTCCAACCACTTTCACATTCTGATCATTTTTATTTGCATGAGTAGCAACATTTGCAATTGACATTAATCAAACAAAACCGTTCAATGAATGCGCTATCTATACCGAAGAGACTTAACCTAACAACACCACGTTAAATCTTGACGGTATAGCAGAAGAGGAGCACTGCCCAGGCAGATCATTTGTGGAGCCTCAACTCCAATACAAACGATTCATGGGGAGCAGTGCCGAGGTAAAACAAAGGTGAGGCTTTGATTTACCGGTTGCATGGGCTGAATCCCTGTGACTGTCATCAGACGAGACTGATGAAGAGCTTCTGAGGACATTGCTTAACCGTTATCCCTCTTTATTTGCTCTCAGTTCACACTCTTCAAAACATTGGACGTTGGATTACCAACTATTTTTTATTTATAGGAAGTCTTGGGAGACATGCTGTGAACGCATTCAATGTCGCTAAATTTGGCGGAACAAGTGTTGCTAATTTTCAAGCGATGAGCGGCTGTGCCGCGATCATCGAAAATAATCCTGCTACTAAGTTAGTGGTGATCAGTGCCTGTTCAGGGGTAACCAATCTACTGGTTGAATTGGCAAACGGAGTACAAGATAGCCAACAGCGAGCGATGATTATTCAGCAATTAGCGGATATTCACTACACGATTATCGAGTCTTTAACCGCACCGAAAACGGTCTGTGCTGAGATAGAAACCATTTTAGACACGGTACGCCGAGCCGCAGAGGCCGCCGCGTTTGAAGTCAGTAAAAAGTTAACCGACCATCTTGTGGCTTGTGGCGAGTTAATGTCCACTTATTTACTTACCCAAATCCTTCGTGAACGTGGCGTCGATGCCGTACGCTTTGATGCTCGTCAAGTGATGCGTACTGATGATCACTATGGCCGAGCCGAACCACAGCTGGCCGCCGTACAATCTTTAGTGACTGAAAAATTACATCCACTGTGCCAACAACACGTCGTGGTTACTCAAGGTTTTATTGGTGCCGATCAAGAAGGCAATACCACGACCCTTGGTCGAGGAGGCAGTGATTATTCAGCGGCATTATTTGCCGAAGCAATCCAAGCCTGTGGCCTAGAAATTTGGACCGATGTACCGGGTATTTACACCACCGATCCACGGATTGTTGCCAAAGCCGCTCCAATTTCCGAAATCAGTTTTAGTGAAGCATCAGAAATGGCCAATTTTGGCGCTAAAATTCTTCATCCCTCAACATTAGTGCCTGCGATTCGTCATGGTATTCCTGTTTTTGTGGGCTCGTCCAAAGCACCACAAGAGGGAGGCACTTGGATTCGTCAACAAGTCGATAGTACGCCACTGTTTCGAGCACTTGCACTGCGCTGTAATCAAACCATGGTAACGCTACGCAGTGCTAACATGTTTCATGCTTATGGTTTTTTAGCCAAAGTGTTTGAGATTTTGGCAAAACATAAGATTTCTGTAGATCTGATCACGACTTCAGAAATTAGTGTATCGCTAACCTTAGATAAAACCGATACGTCAGGCGGCAATCCTGAATTACCACAACACGTTCGCCAAGAGTTAGAGGCTTTATGTACGGTAGAAGTCGAACACGATCTCTGCTTAGTCGCGCTGATTGGTAACAAAATGAAAGATAGGCCCGGCTACGCCAAACAGGTCTTCGGTGTGTTGGATGAATTTAATCTACGTATGATTTGTTATGGTGCCAGCGCCCATAATCTCTGCTTTTTAGTCAATAGCCACGTCTCTAAATCGGTCATTCAAAAGCTGCATCAAGAGTTATTTGAATAACACTAAACTCAAACAAGCAGGTCGTCATAATGCGACCTGCCTATTTGGAGTGTTAACCATTAATATTGGGGCCAAGCCACTTTTCGGCGGTTAATTTATCCCAACCTTTACGCTCAGCATAACTTTGAACTTGATCTTCTTGGATCTGAGCTATGGCAAAATAACGTGAATCTGGATGAGAAAAATACCATCCCGATACCGATGACCCCGGCCACATCGCGTAACTACTGGTTAACGACATGCCTATATTTTCTTCAACCGATAGCAATTGCCATAGCGTGCCTTTTTCAGTGTGCTCAGGACAAGCCGGATAACCGGGTGCCGGGCGAATACCCTGATACTTTTCGCGGATCAAATCATCACAAGCCAGATCTTCCTCTACCGCATAGCCCCAGATTTCTTTACGCACTCGCTCATGTAAGTACTCAGCAAAGGCTTCCGCGAGACGATCCGCCACCGCTTGAATCATGATCGCATTATAATCATCCCCTTGTGCTTTATAAGCATCGGCAAGCTCCCTTTCTCCAATCCCACCCGTCACGGCAAAAGCGCCAATCCAATCTCGCTTAGCTGACGATTTCGGAGCAATGTAATCGGCAAGACAATAGTTCGCCCCTTTCGGTTTTTCAGTCTGTTGGCGTAAATGGTGTAAAACATGCACAACCTCAGTGCGTGTTTCATCGGCATAGACCTCAATATCATCACCCACACTGGCAGCAGGAAACAAACCACAAATACCTTTCGCTTGCAGTAATCCTTCTCGCTCCACTCTATCTAAGAGTGTATTAGCATCGTGAAATAAACGCTGTGCTTCTTCACCGACTTCTTCGTGCTGCAAAATGGCTGGGTATTTACCCATCAAAGACCACGTCATAAAGAAAGGGGTCCAATCGATATACTGGCGTAATACGGCAATTGAGCAATTATCAAAGACATGGATACCAGGTTTAGCTGGCGTTGGCGGTGTATAGGTTTGCCAATCAATAGCGACTTTATTAGCACGCGCTTTATCTAAACTGATCGGGCGAGTTTTCGGGGTTTTTCGCGCATGCTGCTCTCTGGTACGTTGATAGTCGAGATCCAACTTTTCAACAAATGCGGGCCGTAATTCATCCGATAACAAAGCGCTGCACACTCCAACCGCACGTGACGCGTTATTCACATAGACGACAGGATGACGATAATTTTGTTCAATTTTGACTGCGGTATGCGCCTTAGAGGTTGTCGCGCCACCAATCAATAACGGTAAACTAAAACCTTGTCGCTCCATCTCTTTAGCAACATGGACCATTTCATCTAGTGAAGGCGTAATCAAACCAGACAAACCAATAATATCCACTTGCTGCTCTTTGGCGACTTTCAGGATTTGCTCACACGGTACCATTACGCCAAGATCTATAATTTCGTAGTTATTACACTGCAGTACCACACCAACAATATTTTTACCGATGTCGTGTACATCGCCCTTCACCGTCGCGAGTAAAATTTTTCCATTAGCAGAACTGGCCTGTTTGAGCGCATTAATATACGGCTCAAGGTAAGCCACCGCCTGTTTCATCACTCGCGCCGATTTAACCACCTGAGGTAAAAACATTTTACCTTCACCAAATAAATCACCAACAACGTTCATACCATCCATCAACGGACCTTCAATCACATCCAGTGGTCTTGCTGATTGCTGGCGAGCTTCCTCAGTATCTTCAATAATAAATTCCGTAATTCCTTTCACCAAAGCGTGCTCTAAACGCTTTGCTACTGGCCAACTACGCCACTCGAGTAAGGCCGGATCATCAACTTTACCAACCGCATTGTCACGGTACTGCTCTGCCATCTCAAGTAAGCGCTCCGTGGCATCAGGGCGGCGATTTAAAACCACATCTTCTACTGCTTCACGCAAGCTGACTGGCACATTGTCATAAATTTCCAACTGACCTGCATTAACGATACCCATATCCATACCGTGCTTGAAACAGTGATAGAGGAATACGGCATGAATCGCCTCTCGAACGTAGTTGTTGCCTCGAAATGAAAAAGAAACGTTAGATACCCCACCGGAAATCATCGCATAAGGTAAGCCGCGTTTGATGTCCGCAATCGCTTCAATAAAATCGACCGCATAGTTATTGTGTTCATCAATTCCAGTGGCAATCGCAAAAATATTGGGGTCAAAGATAATATCTTCCGGAGGAAAACCGACTTCATCGACTAAGATGCGATACGCATTGCTGCAGATCTCTACTTTACGCTCACGGGTATCCGCTTGACCCACTTCATCAAATGCCATCACAATCACGGCCGCGCCATAACGGCGAACCAGCTTTGCTTGTTCAATAAATTTCGCTTTACCTTCTTTTAAAGAGATAGAGTTAACAATCCCTTTACCTTGAATGCACTTTAGCCCCGCTTCAATGACTTCCCACTTCGACGAGTCAACCATGATCGGTACTTTAGAAATCTCAGGTTCGGAAGCACATAACTGTAAAAAACGCACCATACAGGCTTTGGCATCGAGCATGCCTTCATCCATATTGATATCGATGATTTGTGCGCCATTAGCCACTTGCTCACGCGCCACGTCTAACGCTTCATCGTACAACTCTTCACGAATAAGACGCTTAAAACGTGCTGAACCGGTGACATTAGTCCGCTCTCCGACATTAACAAACAATGTTTCCTTGGCAATTGTGAGTGGCTCTAAGCCAGAGAGACGACAAGCAACGTTAAGCTCAGGTAAACGACGAGGTGCCACGCCTTCGACCGCTTTAGCCATCGCAGCAATGTGCTCAGGCGTCGTACCACAGCAACCGCCCACCATATTCAAAAATCCGGCTTGTGCCCATTCAGCAATATGCTCCGCCATCTCTTCGGGACCGAGATCATAGTCACCAAAGGCATTCGGTAAGCCAGCATTAGGATGAGCAGAGACATAGCTTTCTGATATTCGCGATAATTCAGCGACGTATGGGCGCAGCTCATCGGGACCAAGCGCACAGTTAAGACCAAAAGAGAGTGGTCGAACATGGCGCAGAGAATGATAGAAGGCTTCCGTTGTCTGACCTGAAAGGGTTCTTCCGGACGCATCGGTGATCGTGCCTGAAATCATTACAGGTAATGCGTAACCTAATTCATCAAAGATACCATCAACCGCAAAAGCACAGGCTTTCGCATTAAGCGTATCAAATACCGTTTCAATCATGATCAAATCGCACCCGCCTTCAATCAAGGCTCGCGTCGATTCTGAATAGGCGTCAACCAATTGATCAAAGCTGACATTGCGGTAACCGGGATCATTTACATCGGGCGAGATCGAGCAAGTTCGGTTAGTCGGACCGAGTACACCCGCAACATAGCGTGGTTTATCGGGCGTTTTTTCAGTCCATTCATCGGCGACTTGGCGTGCGAGTTGCGCAGCAGCATAATTAATTTCTGCGCTTAATGACTGCATATCGTAATCGGCCATCGCAATGGTGGTCGAGTTGAAAGTATTCGTTTCTAAAATATCAGCGCCAGCGGCTAAATAAGCATGATGGATCGCTTTGATCAATGATGGTTGAGATAGAACCAAGAGATCATTATTACCTTTAAGATCACAATGCCAATCAGCAAACCTGTTACCTCGGTAGTCTTGCTCTTGTAACTGATAACTCTGAATCATGGTGCCCATACCACCATCAATCAGTAAAATTCTGTGTTTGAGTTGCTGCTCAATTTGCTTGGATACCTGACTTCCCACTGTAAAACCTCACTCCCTTGTATTTATTCCTCATCCTATCACAGTTTAGTTAGAAATCTAGACGTCTAAAAACCAGATTAATGACATCGAAAATCCTGCAATTAACAAAACCTAATTGTTAGAAAATGTTTGCTATTTGTTATCGATACAACGAAAATTTTAATTACACCTTGTTACATAATGAGAAAGAGAATGTCGGTCTACTACACCCTATGCTTTTTATCTGCCGCGGCGATGATGATTGCTTTTATCAACAGTAAAATAATCAAGATGCAAACCACCATTGCTATTACCGCTGGTTCAATGATGCTTTCGATATTGATCATCATTGCCGGACAAAATGATTGGTTTTATCTCGCACAAATTGCCACTGATACTGTGACGAGAATTAATTTTGAAAGCTTTTTGTTAAAAGGCATATTAGGGTTTCTGCTATTTGCAGGCGGCTTGGGGATCAAACTACCCAATCTAAAAGAACAAAAGTGGGAGATTACCGTACTTGCTCTAGGAGCAACACTCTTCTCTACCTTCTTCATCGGCCTGGTGTTGTATGCCTTTTGTCAGTTTATTGGTATTCAACTTGACCTGATTTATTGTTTACTGTTTGGCTCCCTTATCTCCCCCACGGACCCGATTGCCGTACTTGCGATTGTAAAAAAACTCAATGCACCCAAGCGTATTTCGACCCAAATTGAAGGAGAATCGTTATTTAATGACGGCTTCGGATTGGTTATTTTTGTCACGCTATTCACGATCGCTTTTGGTCATGAAACACCAACGATTGGCAGCGTTACTGTACTGTTTGCTCAAGAAGCATTAGGCGGAATTGCTTACGGCTTTTTACTTGGCCTACTCTTTCATTACTTGATCAGTGCTACTGATGACCATTCTATGGAGCTCTTACTCACTATCGGTATCCCAACCGCAGGGTATGTTTTTGCTGATGTTATCCATGTTTCCGGTCCCTTAGCGATGGTAGTGTCTGGCATTATGATCGGTAACTGGACACGTTTTATCGGTTTTTCTAAAGAGAGTGAAGAGCACTTAGATCATTTCTGGGAGCTCGTAGATGAATTTTTAAATGGCGTATTATTTTTATTGATCGGTATGTCAATGTTGCTATTTGAATTTCATCAAGAAGATTGGATTCTAATGGCCTTTGCCATTCCACTCGTACTATGTGGACGCTATCTGAGTGTGTGGATATCTTATTTGGGCTTTAAACGCTTTCGTCATTACAACCCATGGTCAGTGAGAATTCTGACTTGGGGAGGATTACGAGGTGGATTGGCGTTAGCCATGGCGCTATCTATCCCAGCTGGGGTAATGGTCATTCCAGATAAATTAATTGATGTGAAAGAATTGGTAATGGTGATGACTTATGCTGTGGTTGTATTTTCCATCTTAGTGCAAGGTTCTACCATTACTCCAATGATTGAAAAAGCGAAGCAGGCCGAGCCAGACAACACTAAAGACTGAGATGAAAATAGCCCTATAAGTTGATCGTTATAGGGCTATTTTATGCCTTATTTTCCCGTTTTATATGCCAATGTTGTGTTCTAATAAGTAAATAACAGAAAATAAAAGAGCCTTAACATTGCTGTTAAGGCTTACGATTTGCTATTAACACCCAACATACGCATCTTTTGGCGATTAGCGGGATCCGCGGCTTTGGAAGCTACCGAAATTAAAAATATTGTACCTAGATCAAAAAAGGTCTTAGTCAAACGACTAAGACCTTTTGTATCTGGCAGGGGTGGAGAGATTCGAACTCCCAACACGCGGATTTGGAATCCGCTGCTCTACCAATTGGAGCTACACCCCTAAATAATCTTACAACTAAAGCCTTGCTGTTTAGCAAAGCTCTTTATCA